>JACVRR010000117.1 GCA_014534345.1 Thermoleophilia bacterium
TCGGTGCTGCACGAACTGGCCTGGCGAGGGCGGCTCGAGCCCGAGGACGCCGCGCTCGCGCGCGCCGGCGTCCAGACGCTTCCGATCCGGCGCCGTCAGCCGCGCGACCTGCGTGCCCGGGCCTGGGAGATCGCCGACCGCATGGGCTGGGCGAAGACGTACGACGCGGAGTACTGCGCTCTGGCCGACCTGCTCGGCTGTCCGCTCGTAACGGGCGACGGCGGCCTGCGCGGGTCGACGGGGCGGATGCTCGACGTGCTCACGCCGCGCGAGGCCGCCGAACGCCTGTCCGATTAGCCGCGTCCAGGGCCCGCGTAGAGGTGCGAGGCGAGCGTCGCGAGCTCCGCCTCGAGCTCGTCGAGCGTGAGCACCGTGAGTTCCTGCGTTGCCATCACTGCCAACGGCCCACCCCTCCGATCGGACCGGCGACCTGCTCGCCGCCGTTCGCGGGCGATGCGATGTACGGAATCCTGTACACTGCCGCTCGTGGCCAAGGTCGTTCCCTTCACGCGGGCACGCGCCGAGTTGAGCGATCTCCTGGACGAGGTCGAGGCGAGGCATGAGCACGTGATCGTGACGCGCAAGGGCCGGCCGATTGCGATCGTCCTCTCGACCGAGGAGTGGGAGGCGATCGAGGAGACGCTCGAGATCCTCCAGGACGAGGAGACGCTCGAAGCACTTCGCGAGAGCGACGAAGATGTGGCGGCCGGACGCGTGACGCCGCTCTCGGAGGTGTTGCGCGACCTGCGCCGTGGCTGAGCCGCGGCTCACGCGGCGCGCACGAACAGAGCTCGAAGCGCTACCCGGAGATCTTCGCGATGCGGTCCTCGAGGCCCTGTCCGCGATCGGCGCAGACCCCGAGGGAGCTGGGAAGCCGCTTCTCGGGAGACTCCGAGGTCTCTGGTCGGCGCGCGTCGGAAGCTATCGCGTGATCTACTCGATCGAAGGCACCGAAGCCGTTCCGAGCGTCGTCGTGCGCGCCATCCGCCATCGTGCAGTCGCTTATCGGCCTCGCGAGCGCCCGTAAGAGCCACCCTGAGGTCCGGCGACAATCGAGGTATGCAACAGGCGGCTGGCGCGGGCTCGCGGACTTCCTCGAGCGGGTCGACACGCCGTCCGAGCTCGGGCCGTGGAAGTACGAGGCGGCCGACACCGAAGCTGGCGCGGCACGCGAGCCGCACCACGTGTTGGCGCCCCGCGGTGACGGGTCAGGTCGACCGTGGCGGCCGCGTCCACGGACCGGCGGTGACGGACGAGCTGAGCGTCACGGCGTCACCTCGAGCGCGGTCGCGCGCCGGCGCCCGGTCACGACGAAGTCCACCTCTGGGTCCCCTTGCACCAGTAGAGCGTCTGGACGTTGGCGTGCCGGCTGGCCGGAGTACGTCCCGGCTCCGTCCACCACGCTCTACACCAGGGCTAACGCGGCCGCGATCGACGCCGCCGCCGTTGCATACTGCCTTTGATGGGCTTCGCCCCCGCGCTGGACGGGTACGCCGCAACAGATACCGCGACCGGCAAGGGGCGCGAGTTCCCCGAGCTGGCAGACAAGCTGCCCTGGCGCTGGATCGACTCCCCGCCGCACGAGCCGCGGATGCCGCCGCACCAGTACGTCGACGGTTACAAGCTCACACGCGACGAGTTGCCGATGGCGCGGATGCTGGAATCTGTCATCGACCACCACCCGGAGAGCTACCTCGCCTACTTCCGCGGCTACCAGCAGTACAACCGCTACCTGGAGATCGGCGACGGCTGGCGCTACTGGCGGGCCTTCTTCGGCGGCCGGTCGTTCCCACATCGCCAGCGGCTCGACGCCAGCGAGCGGCCGCGGCGGGTCGATGAGTGCGCGAGGCCGATCCCGCCCGATGTGTGGGGCGCGAAGTATCCGTTCTGGCCGCAGGGGTCGGGCTACGGCGAGTGGAAGCGGGAGGGGGGCAAGTGGAACTTCCATCGCGAGGACCCCCCGCCGCCGCACCCACCGGAACCCCAGCGTCCGCGTGGCTGCTGTGCCGTCTGTGGACGCAGCGTCATGCTCAAGCGGAACGGAGAGCTTTACGCGCACAACGCTCCGCACCCGGGGCTTCCGCCGTGCCCGGGGCGTCTTCCCCGCGCTCAGATCTCCCGCTAGCGTCGGCGCTACAAGGTCGCTCGGCGCAGCTCGCGCAGTCAGGTCCCAGGACGCGGTGTAGCTGCTAGGCGGCGGTGAGTGTCGGCGGGGCGGAGGTCGACGTGCTCACCCCGCGCGAGGCGGCGGCTCGCCTGCCGGCCTGACGGCCGAGAGCGCGGCGAGCGACGGGCCGTCGTCAGGACAGCCGCTCGATCCCGGGCAACGTGTCGAAGCCGCGGTCGAAGCTCATGATTCGCGCGATCCCGTGCCGGTCCATGACGGCCGCGTGCACGGCGTCGCGTGCCGAGAGCGACTCGTAGCGGAGGAGGATGTCCTTCGCGGCCTCGACGTCGGCACGCTCGATCGGAAGCACTTCGTCGACGAGTCCCAGGACGGCGTCAAAGGTCGGTTGCAGCATGTCGCGGCGGCGGAGCGCCGCATAGCGGTGGCAGATCTCCTGCAGCACCTCGGCGTCGGTCACCAGGCGCTCGCCGGCCGAGAGTGCGCGCTCGACGAGGCGAACGGCGTCGAGCTTGTGCGGATGCCGCGCCCCGACGAGGTACATCGGGACGTTCGAGTCGACGAAGATCACTCGGGGAGCGGCGCCCGGTACCCCTGGTCGATCTCGGCCAGCACCTGCTCGATGTCGCCGGTCGGCCCCTCGTGCTGGACGGCCCGACGCAGAGCGCGAAGCTTGGTCTCGATGTCGCCGCCGGGCTCTCGCCGGCGCGCCTCGCGGAGCGCCCGGCGCACCCATTCGGAGAGCGGGATCCCCTGGCGGCGCGCCGCCTGCCGCAGATCCTCGAGCTCGCGCTCGTCGAGGAGTACCTGCAGGCGCTTACTCATCAGATGAGTACGCTAGCAGGCTCCAATGAGTCAAAACGGGCCCGACGCTCATTAGGCCGGCGCGGCGGCGCCAGGACGTATCGAGCGACGCCGGCGGCCTCACGATTCGCCCGCGGGCCAGTGTTCGACGCCGAGCTCCGGCATCGGGAAGTCCTTGGGATTGCCGGTCGCGAGCCGGCCGCCGACCGCATGTGCCGCGGCCGCGATCAGGCAATCGGCCTGCGAGAGCGTCTCGCCGCGGGCGGCGAAGAGGCGGCGCCACTCGCCGGCGCGCCGGCCCTCGACCGCCCTGAGCGGGATGATGCGCAGGCCGGCGAAGAGGCGCTCCGCCGCCTCGTCCTCGGCCGGGCGCAGCCCGCGAACGACCTCCTCGACGTTCACCGCGCACGCGTAGGGGTTGTCGCCGCCTTCCCGCAGCGCCCGAAGCCGCCGGACGGCTCCTGCTCGCCCGCGCAGAAGGTCGATCAGCACGGTGGTGTCGAGGAGGATCGCCGCCACGCTCAGCCGACGCGCGCCGCGTCGGAGCGGCGCTGCTCGCGCACCCAGCGGGCCGGGTCGGCGCCCCAGGGATGGTCGTCGTCGGCGACCGCGCCGAGCGCGGACTCGATCAGCTCCCAGCGGCGCTCGCCCTCGAGCGCGTGCTCGACCGCTGCCGTGATGAACGCGCTGCGCCGGCGCGGCCCGACGCGGCGGTCGAGCTCGCGTACAAGCTCGTCCGCCAGCGTAATGTGCACACGCATGGCCACAAGCTAGCACACGCCGAAGCCTACTAGCTAGATCGATCCGAGCGGGGCGATCGCTCGCACCGGTTGGCCGGTGACGCCCGCGATGAGCTCGAAGTCGGCGTCGTAGTGACACACCGGCACCCCGGCCGACTCGGCCGCTGCCGCGACGAGCAGGTCGGGCAGCTTCACGCGGCGATGATAGAGCGGCCCTTCGGCGGCAAAGAGCGCGAAGACGTCCGTCGCGCGTTGCCATTCGCGCGCGCCGATCGGTAGCTCGACGAGCGCCGAGAGAAGCTCGCGCCGGCGCTGGAGCGCCGAGGCGTCTCGCGTCTCCCACAGAAGCTCGAGCACGACCATCGGACACGTCGCGATCTCGCCGTTTCGCACCTGGTCGTCGAAGCGCCTGCGGACCGCGTCGTCCTTACGGCTGTTCGTCCAGGCGCTCGTGTCGGCGAGCTCTACCAGGTGCGTGTCCGTCGGAGCGCCTGGAGCGCCTCGTCGCTCAGGTCGTCGAACCGTTCGTCGGCGAGTCGCCGCAGCCGCTCTCGCCGGACGGCCTCCTCGAGAGCTCTGTGCACGGTGTCGGTCGTTCCCTTCGTGCCGAGCGCTCGGCGCGCCGCCTCGACGAGATCGACGCGGAGGTTCAACGACGTACGCCTCATCACGCCCATGATGATATGCATACCGTAACGGAAGTGAGGCATATGTGCGCCGTCTCTCCGCCACCCACGAGCTCGCCCGCGCGTCGGGCACCGGCGACGACGGCGATCTCGGGCTGGCGGTCGAGCCGCGCGCGGAGTCGCCGGCGTCGCCGGCGGCTAGGACGACCGCCGCGTCTCGGCCAGCTCGCGCTTGATGCGCTCGATGTGGCCGTGGAGCTCGCGGAGCCGGGCCTCGCGGGCCGCGCGCCACGCGCGCCATTCGTCAGGAGTCCACTTCCTCGGATTCTTCATCGTCGCCCTCGTCTCGCAGCACGGCGAGTATGCCCTGCGTATCGGCGTAGATGTCGGCGAGCGCGCCCATGATCACCAACACCTCGCCGCGATAAATGCCCTGCGGCTCTTCCAACGGACGTCAGCGTGCCGAGCCGCAGGCAGCTTCGCAAGACGGCCGAAACGGGCACGTCCAGGCAGTGGCGGCTCGTAAGACCAGTCGTGGGAGGCCGCGATACTGACTCTATGCAGCAGCAGGTCGGCCGGCTCGTCTTCTCGCCCTCCGACCTCAACGCGTTCCTCGCGTGCCCGCACCTGACGACGCTCCAGCTCGCCGTCGCGCGCGGGGAGATCGGCACGCCGTACCGGGTCAACCGGCACGCCGACCTGATCCGGCGGAAGGGCGACGAGCACGAGGCGGCCTACCTCGCCTCGCTCGGCGACGGCGTCGTCGCGATCGGCAAGCCGTGGGAGATCGGCTGGGAGGTCGCCGCGGACCTCACGGCCGAGGCGATGCGCGGCGGCGCGCCGGTCGTCTACCAGGCGGCGTTCGTCGACGGCCCGTGGCGCGGGCTCGCGGACTTCGTCGAGCGGCGGCCGGACGGCACCTACGAGGCCCTCGACACGAAGCTCGCCCGGCATGCGAAGCCCGAGCACGTCCTGCAGCTCTGCTTCTACACCGAGGGCATCGCGCGCATCCAGGGCCGCGTCCCCGCTGCGATGCACGTCGTCAACGGCCTCGGCGAGCGCGAGACGTTCCGGCCGGACGACTACCTCGCGTACGCGCGGCGGCTGCGCCGGCGGTTCCTGGCGGTCGTCGGCGACGGCCCGGCCGCGACGTACCCGTACCCGGTCGCGCACTGCGGGCTCTGCGAGTTCCTCGCGCGCTGTCAGGCGCAGTGGGAGCACGACGACCACCTGACCCTCGTCGCCGGCGTCTCGCGGCTCCAGCACGACCGGCTCGTCGCCGCCGGGATCCGGACGGTAGAGGGGCTCGGCGCCGCTCCGCCCGGCACGCGCGTGTCGAAGATCCGACCCGAGACGTTCGCGAAGCTCCGCCACCAGGCCGAGCTCCAGCTCCACCGCCGGCACACGGGCGAGCACCGCGTCGACCTGCTGCCGCTCGAGCCAGACCGCGGCTTCGCGCTCCTGCCCGAGCCGTCGGCGGGCGACGTCTGGCTCGACCTGGAGGGGCACCCGTGGTTCGAGCCGGCGCGGGGGCTCGAGTTCCTGCTCGGCTGGATCGAGCGCGACGAGGCCGGCGAGCCTCGCTACCGCTGCCTCTGGGCGCGCGACCGCGCGGGCGAGCGGGAGGCGCTCGAGCGGCTCGTCGACCACCTCACGGAGCGCCGGCGCCGCTACCCGGGCATGCACGTCTACCACTACGCCGCGTACGAGCGCAGCGCGCTGACGCGCCTCGCGGGGGAGCACGGCACGCGCGAGGGGGAGGTGGACGACCTGCTGCGCGGCGAGGTGCTCGTCGACCTCTACCGCGTCACGCGCCAGGCGCTCCGCGCGTCCGTCCCGAGCTACTCGATCAAGGAGATCGAGGCGCTCTACGGCTTCGAGCGGCGCGCCGACGTGTCGGGCGGCACCGAGGCGGTCGACCTCTTCGAGCGCTGGCTGGCGGTGGGGGACGACGCGCTGCTGGAGGCGATCCGCCGCTACAACGAGGAGGACTGCGTCTCGACGCTCGAGCTCCACCGCTGGCTGCTCGCGCAGCGGCCGGCCGACCTGCCGTGGCGTCCGCCGCCGCCTCCGCGCGAGGAGCCGAGCGCGGAGGCGCAGGAGTGGATGGCCGAGCGCGAGCGCGTCCGGGCGGCGCTGCTCGCGGGCGCCGTCGAGGGCGAGCCGGACTGGCTGCTCGCGCACCTGCTCGAGTACCACCGGCGCGAGGCGCGGCCGCAGTGGTGGGCGTACTTCCACAACAAGGGGCTCGACGACGAGGAGCTCATCGAGAGCGGCGAGACGATCGGCGGGCTCGAGCTCGCCGGCGAGCCGGCGCGAGAGAAGCAGTCGCTCGTCTACACGTTCACCTTCCCGGCGCAGGAGCACAAGATCGGCAGCGTCGGCGTCGACCCGGAGAACGAGCGCGAGTACGACAACCTCCTCGTCAGCGACGAGCAGGGGACGGTGACGCTGCGGCGAGGGCTGGTACTCGAGGACGTACCGTTGCCGCGCGCGCTGATCCCGCCCGAGCCGCTGCCGACAGGGGTGCAGCGCGGCGCCCTGCTCCGCTTCGCGAAGAACCGGGAGCGCTACCCGGCAATCGTCGACATCCTCGAGCGGCGCCCGCCGCGGGCGCGGCTCGGCGGGACGCTGGAGGAGGCCGTGCTGAGCCTCGACCGCAGCTACCTCTTCGTGCAGGGCCCGCCCGGCTCGGGGAAGACGTGGCGCGGCGCGCGCCTGGCGATCGCGCTGATGCAGGCGGGGCGGCGGGTCGGGGTGACCGCGCTCAGCCACAAGGCGATCCACAAGTTCCTCGAGGACGTCGAGGAGGCGGCGGACGAGCAGGGCTACCGGTTCCGGGGGCTGAAGAAGTCGGGCGGCAGCGACGGCTCGCGCTACGAGGGCCGCGGGCTCGTCGAGAGCACGGACAGCCGTGAGACGATGCTCGAGGACGACGTGCAGCTGCTCGCGGGAACCTCCTTCCTGTTCGCGCGCGAGGAGCTCGACGGGCACGTCGACGTGCTGTTCGTGGACGAGGGCGGGCAGTACGCGCTCGCCGACACGCTGGCCGTCGGGACGGCCGCGAAGAGCCTCGTCCTGCTCGGCGACCCGAACCAGCTGCCGCAGGTCTCGCAGGCCGCGCACCCGCCCGGGGCGAACGCATCCGTGCTGCAGCACCTCCTCGGCGACGACGAGACGGTGCGGGAGGGGATGGGCGTCTTCCTCGGCGAGACGTGGCGGCTGCGGCCCGAGGTGTGCGACTTCGTCTCGGAGGCGTTCTACGAGGGGCGGCTCTCCCCGGCCGAGCCGGCGCGCCGGCGCTCGCTCGCGCTCGGCAACGGGTTGCGGTTCGTACCCGTGGAGCACAGCGGCCACCGGTCGGCGGCGCCGGAGGAGGCGGAGGCGGTGGCTGCCGAGATCGAGCGGCTCGTGGGCTCGCCGTTCGTCGACGCGGACGGTGTCGAGCGGCCGCTCCGCAACGAGGACGTGAAGGTGGTCGCGCCGTTCAACGCCCACGTGCGCTGCCTGCGCGAGAAGCTGCCCGCCGCCGTCCAGGTCGGGACGGTCGACAAGTTCCAGGGCCAGCAGTGCGTGGTCGCCTTCTTCTCGATGGCGTCCTCGAGCGGCGAGGACGTCCCGCGCGGGCTCGAGTTCCTCTTCTCGCGCAACCGGCTGAACGTCGCGGTCTCGCGCGCCCAGTGCCTCGCCTACGTCGTCGCGAGCCCGCGGCTGCTCGACGTCCGCGGCCGGACGGTGGAGCAGATGCGGCTCGCGAACGCGCGCTGCCGGCGCGTGGGGACGGCCGCCGGGTCGGGGTAGGACGGGCCCGCA
>JACVRR010000069.1 GCA_014534345.1 Thermoleophilia bacterium
CTCGCGAGCGACGCCTTCTACGTCGGCGCGCTCGGCTCTCGCCGCACCCAGGCCCGCCGGCGGGAGCGGCTCGCCGCGGCGGGCGTCGACGCGGAGCAGCTCGAGCGCCTCGCCGGGCCCTGCGGGCTCGACATCGGAGCCTCGACGCCCGCCGAGACCGCCGTCTCGATCCTGGCCGAGATCCTCGCCGTCCGCGCTTCCCGCTCGGGCGGCCCCCTGAAGGAGGCGGATGGACGCATCCACGCAAACGTCGCCTAGCGGCGCGGTCCGCGCCGAGACCATCACCCGCTACGCCGACCTCCTGGTGCGCCTGGGAGCGAACGTGCAGCCGGGGCAGATCGTCGAGGT
This sequence comes from Thermoleophilia bacterium, assembly GCA_014534345.1. Taxonomy (GTDB): domain Bacteria; phylum Actinomycetota; class Thermoleophilia; order Gaiellales; family Gaiellaceae; genus JACVRR01. Next base: position 349 of record JACVRR010000069.1, read on the forward strand.
CGCCGGCACGCCCGCGCACGCGCCGCTCGTCCGCGCTGCCGCCGACGCCGCCTACCGGGCCGGCGCCCGGTACGTCGACGCGCGCTACTTCGACCCGCAGGTTCGCCGCGCGCGGATCGTGCACGCGCCCGCGGCGGAGGCGCTCGAGTTCGTCCCCGCCTGGGAGCGCGAGCGCGTGCTCGCGCTCGGCGAGGAGCGTTGCGCGCGCGTCGTGCTGACGCCGCTGCTCCCGCCCGGGCTGTTCGACGACCTCGACGCCGGCCTCGTCGCGCGCGAGCCGCTCCCGTCGCTGCCCGAGTCGCTGCAAATCGTCATGGCGGAGACGACGAACTGGACGGCCGCGCCGGCGCCCGAGCCGCTGTGGGCGACGCGGGTCCACCCCGACCTGCCGGCGGACGAGGCGCTTGCGCGCCTCTGGGAGGACGTCGAGCATGTCTGCCGACTCGACGAGCCCGACCCCGAACAGGCATGGCGGACGCGGTTCGCGCAGCTGGCCGAGCCGACCGGGCGGCTGAACGAGGCGCGATTCGACGCGCTCCACTTCCGCGGGCCGGGCACGGACCTGACCGTGGGCCTGTTCCCGACGTCGCGCTGGACGAGCGGCCGCGCGACCACCGTCGCGGGGATCGAGCATTCGCCCAACCTGCCGACCGAGGAGCTGTTCACGGCGCCGGACCCGTCGCGCGCGGACGGAGTCGTCACCTCGACACGGCCGCTCGTGCTGAAGAGCGGCGCGCGCGTCGACGGTCTCGTCGTCCGCTTCGAGGGCGGGCGCGCGGTCGACGTGCAGGCCGACGCCGGGCTCGACGCGCTGCGTGCGCTGCTCGGCCGGGACGAGGGCGCGACCCGGCTCGGCGAGGTCGCTCTGGTCGACGGCGATAGCCGCGTCGGCGCGCTCGACACCGTCTTCTGGTCGACGCTGCTGGACGAGAACGCGGCCTCGCACCTGGCGCTCGGACACGCCTACCCGCGGACCGTCGGCGAGGGCGAGCGACAGCGCGCGAACCGGAGCGAGATCCACGTCGACTTCATGATCGGCGGCGACGACGTCGAGGTGACGGCGCTCGCGCGCGACGGCTCCAGCGTGCCGGTGCTCCGCGGCGGCGCCTGGGCGCTCTGACTCGCGGCGCGGGACCAAGGTTTCGCCGAGCCGGTGGCGCTTTCGTCCCCCGGGCCGACCGACGTTCCGCTTCCGCGTACGGCCTTCCGGCCCGGCTTCGTCCTACTCGCGCTCCGTGCTCGGCGCAAGCGGCAACTTAGTCGTCCGCCGGGGACCCGGTCAAGGCCGCCACGGCCGAAAAGTCCGCAATTTGCGACAGTCGCCGTCCGCCCCGGATCAGGCCCGGGCGGCGACGAGCGCTTGGAGCTCGAGGACGCGCTGTTCGAGCTCGATGATCGTCAGCTGGCGGTCGGCCAGCTCGTCGCGCAGCCGGTCGAGCTCCATGCGCTGCCGCTCGGTGAGGTCGCGCAGGTCGTCGATCTTCCCCTCCCTGTGCTCGACCGCCTTGAGCGCGAGATGGAAGTGCGGTTCCGCCATGCCCCCTTCCCCGGGCGCGACTCGGCGCCCCAGCGTGTCCCCACTGCGGGCGGTCGACGCGCGGGAGTCCTCCGGCTCCTCGCCGCCCCCCTCGCGTCCCTGGCGGAGGAGCGCGCTACGGAGGCCGGTGGCGTAGCCGCGCTCGAGCTCGATCTCGAGCTGGCGCTGTTTCTCGAGCAGGGCGTCCAGCATGTGGCTCGACACGTAGAAGCGAGACCGAACGACCTCGCCCAACGGCTTGCCCGTGCGCTCCTGCTCGTCGAGTGCGTCCAGGAGCTTGTCCTCGGAGAGGAGCCCGTCCTCGACGAGCATCGCCCCGAGCGGGCGCCACCGTTGCTGGAGGAGCAGCACGTCCGCCAGGGCCGGCGCGGAGATGACGCGGAGATGCTCGGTGAGGATCTCTCCGAGCAGCTTCCCGGTCTGCTCGTGGATCCGGAGGGCCTCGACGAGGTCGGCCTCGGTGATCAGCCCCTTCTCGACGAGCAGCCGGCCGAGGCGAGGGCGGTCAACAGCGTCCATCCGACGTCGCTATCGGCAAACGGCTTCCGACGCTTGAGCGGTGCCGGCGCTGCCCGTGTCCGGCGCGCAGCTGACGGACGCCGGTCCCGACCGACGACATCTTCGCGCGTACGTCCGCGCTCGAGGAGGGGGTCGTGCCCGTCACGCTTCAATCGGGGTCGTCCGCACCGCGGTAGCGCGGCACCGCGAGCCCGAACCGCTCGGAGAGCAGGGCGACGTCGGCGCGATGCGCTGCGTCGAGCTCGTACCCCGTCGCATGGCAGACGAGCTGGCACTCCGGCGTGAGGCACGGAACCGCCCGCTTCCGGATCTCGCCTCTGCCCGAGAGCGCGCCTGGCGGGAACACCCAGTCCTCGCCGCTCTCCATCCGGTAGCGGGCCTCGCCGCCGGCGCCGAACCGGACGGGATGCACGTCGACCTGGTGCCCCGCGGCGTCCACCAGCTCGAAGCTCGCCGGCGGGCCGCCGTGGACGACCGCGTATCCGATCGCGGCGAGCGCCGCCTCCAGCGTCCCGACGTCCTCGAGCGGCACGAGGAGGTCGAGGTCGTCGTGTGTGCGCGTCTCGCGCCCGAGCAGCGCGTCGACGCCCCAGCCGCCGTCGAGCCACGCGCGAACGCCTGCGGCGGCGAGCCGCTCGAGGATCGCCGGCGCGCGGTCACCGTCCATGTCGGCCTGCGGTTGCCTTCCCCTGCCCCAGCGCCGTGGCCAAGCCGGCCAAGGTGGAGGAGCGCGCCGCTCGGAAGGCGCGCTCACGAGTCCGCCTGCTCCCACCGGGCGCGTACTTCCCCCGGCGCCCGTGGCTCGAAACGCGGCTCGCGCACTCCACGCCGTCACGGCGCCCGCGTGCGAGCACCGGACTCGCCGGCGCTGACTCCCCGGGCTGGACTCGAACCAGCAACATTCCGGTTAACAGCCGGACGCTCTGCCAATTGAGCTACCGGGGAAGGCAGCGGCAGTGTAGCGCCGGTCCGCGCCCGTTCCGGGGCGTCAGGCCAGCTCGCGGAAGGCCGTGCGGACCCTGGCGAGCGCCTGCTGGAGGTCGGGCAGGCGGTCGTCCTCGGCCGTCTCGAGCTCCCGGCGAAGACGCCGCTCGCGCAGGCGCAGGAGCAGCTGCTCGGTCGTCTCGGCGTCGATGCCCTCGGCGTCCGCGCGCGCGTCCAGCTCGGCCAGTAGGGCGACGAGGTCGGCACCGGGCTCGCCGGGTTCGAGCAGGTGCGCGCAGGCACGGCGGTGGAGCGGGACATCGAAATGGTCCGGTCCCAGCTCGCCCAGCACGGGCAGCAACGACCGGTGGGCGAGGCACCCCGCGAGCGCGTCGCGCTCGAGCCGCTCGGAGGCGGAGAGCAGCCGCGGCGTGACCGCCGCGCGCGTCGACGGTACCGCCGCGCGCACCTGGATCGTCATGTCGAGGCGGTCGTTCGCCAGGCGCCACGCCTCCTCGCGCTCCGGCGACTCCGGCAGCCGGTCGAGCACCTCCTTGGCCGCCCGGTACGCGGCGTTCCGGTCGGGGGCGACTTCGATCGCCGTCCGCACCCGGTAGATGGCGTACGGCTCCGCCCCCGTGAGCAGCTCCTCGAACCGGTCGGCGGCGTCGGCCGGGTCGACTCCGGGCGGGAGCGCGACCACCGCCAGCTCGAAGCCGCGCGCCGCCGCGAGCTCCATCCCGCGCTGCGTCGCCGCCTCGCCCGCCGCATCGCCGTCGAAGCAGAGGACGAGCCGCCGCGCCAGCCGCGCGAGCGCCTTCAGCTGGGCCTCCGTCAGCGCCGTCCCCATCGCCGCGACGACGGGCTCGAACCCCGCCTGCCGGACGCCGATCACGTCCGGGTTGCCCTCGACGATCACCGCGCGGCCGCTCTTCGCGATCGCGCCGCGCGCGAGGTGGAGGCCGTAGAGCAGGTCTCGCTTGCGAAACAGCTCGCTCTCGGGCGAGTTGACGTACTTCGCCGCGAGCGGGTCGTCGTCGCGCAGCTTGCGCGCCTGGAATCCGACCACGCGCCCCCGCGCGTCGGCCAGCGGGAAGAGCAGCCGGCCCGAGAAGTAGTCGTTGCCGCGCCGGTTCGCGAGGCCGGCGGCGAGCAGCTCCTCCGAGGAGAACCCCTTCGCGTGCGCCTTGGCTACCAGCGTCCGCCCGCCGGGCGCGAGGCCCAGCCGGAACTCGCGGCAGACCGCCTCGCCGAATCCCCGCCCGGCGAGGTAGTCGCGCGCGGCGGCGCCCGACTCGGCGTCCCACAGGTGGCGCTCGTAGAACGCCGCGGCCTGCTCGAGCAGCGCGAGCAGCCGCTCGCGCCGCTGCCGCGCCCGCTCGGCCTGGGGGGACGCCTCCTCGTAGGTCAGCGAGACGCGGAAGCGGTCGGCCAACCACTCGATCGCACCTGCGAAGTCGACGTTCTCGGTCTCCTCGACGAAGGAGATCAGGTCACCCCCCTTCCCGCAGCCGAAGCAGTGGAACAGCTTGTCGACGGGGTTGACCGAGAAGCTCGGAGTCCGCTCCTCATGGAACGGGCACCGGCCGACCCAGCGCGCCCCCGCCTTGCGCAGCTGCGTGCGGCCGGAGACGACGGCGACCATGTCCGCTGCCGCCTTCACCTCCTCCACCGACTGCGGGCTGATCCGCGCCATGGGCTGAGACTACTCGCCGCCCACGTCGTACTCTCTGCACCATGGAGACGGGCGCGGCGCGGCGCGAGCGCAAGGTCGTCACCGTGCTCTTCTGCGACCTCGTCGGGTTCACGCAGCAGGCGGAGGCGATGGACCCCGAGGACGTCGAGGCGCTGCTCCGGCCGTACCACGAGCGCGTGCGCTCGGAGCTCGAGCGCCACGGTGGCACCGTCGAGAAGTTCATCGGCGACGCCGTGATGGCTCTGTTCGGCGCGCCCGCGGCGCACGAGGACGACCCCGAGCGAGCCGTCCGCGCGGCGCTCGCCATCCGAGACTCCGCGGAGGAGAAGGGGCTCGAGCTGCGGGTCGGGATCACGACCGGAGAGGCGCTCGTCCGCCTCGACGCCCAACCGCAGGCCGGCGAGGGGATGGCCTCCGGCGACGTCGTCAACGTCGCCGCCCGCCTGCAGTCCGCAGCCCCGTGAACGGGATCCTCGTGGACGAGACCACGTACCGGGCGACGCGCACCGCCGTTGACTACGAACCGGCCGAGCCGATCGCGGCGAAGGGCAAGGTCGCGCCGGTCGCGGTCTGGACGGCGACGGCGGCGCACTCGCGCTTCGGCGTCGACGCCGCGCACGAAGCCCGGTCGGAGCTCGTCGGCCGCCAGCGCGAGCTGGCCGCCGTCCGCGACGCCTTCGACCGGGCACGGCATGCGCGCACCCCCCAGCTGCTCACCCTCGTCGGCGTCCCCGGCATCGGGAAGAGCCGCCTCGTGCTCGAGCTCCAGCGCATCGTCGACGCCGATCCGGAGCTCATCACCTGGCGCCAGGGCCGCTGTCTGGCGTACGGAGACGCGGTCACGCTATGGGCCCTCGCCGAGATCGTCAAGGCGCAGGCCGGCATCGCCGAGTAGGACACTCCGGCCGACGTCGCGGGGAAGCTCCGCCGAGCGGCGGCCGACGCCCTGGCCGAGGAAGACGCGAGCTGGGTCGAGTCGCACCTCCTCGCGCTCGCCGGCCTCGCCGAGGAGACGGAGCTCGGCGGAGACCGCCGCAACGAGGCCTTCTCCGCGTGGCGCCGCTTCCTCGAGGGGCTGGCGGAGCAACGACCGCTGGTGCTGGTCTTCGAAGACCTCCACTGGGCGGACGAGGTACTGCTCGACTTCGTCGACGAGCTCGTCGACTGGATCGCCGATGTGCCGCTCCTCGTCATCGCAACGGCTCGCCCGGAGCTGCTCGAGCGTCGTTCGAGCTGGGGCGGTGGAAAGCTCAACGCGAGCACGCTTGCGCTGGCTCCGCTCAGCGACGAAGAGACGGCACAGCTCCTCGCCGGCGTGCTCGCCAGCCCCGTGCTGACCGCGGAGAGCCAGGCCGCGCTGCTCGAGCGCCGCGGGCGGAAACCCGCTCTACGCCGAGCAGTTCGCCCAGCTCTATGTCGAGCGCGGCTCGACAGAGGAGCTCGAGCTGCCGGAGACGCTGCACGGCATCATCGCGGCGCGCCTCGACAGCCTCGGCGCCGCCGAGAAAGCAGTCGTGCTCGACGCAGCCGTGGTGGGAAAGGTGTTCTGGACGGACTCGCTGGGACGCGACGAGCACGAGACGACGCTGACCCTTCACGCGCTCGAGCGCAAGGGCTTCGTCCGGCGCCAGCGCCGCTCGTCGGTCGAGGGCCAGACGGAGCTTGCGTTCGCACATGCGCTCGTCCGCGACGTCGCCTACGGGCAGATCCCCCCGTGCGGACCGCGCACGGAAGCATCGGCGCGTCGCGGAGTGGATCGAGTCGCTCGGCCGGCCGGAGGACCACGCGGAGATGCGCGCACACCACTGGCGCTCCGCGCTCGAGCTCGCGCGGGCGAGCGGCTCCGAGGACGCCGAACTCGCCGCGAGGGCGCGTCTCGCGTTCCGGGACGCCGGCGACCGCGCGTCCGGGCTGAACAGCCATGCCGCCGCGGCCACGCTCTACGAGCACGCTCTGGAGCCCTGGCCCGACGACGATCCGGAGCGTCCCGGTCTTCTCTTCCGGCATGCCCGAGCGCTGTCGTACGCGTACGACGAGCGGCGCGAGGACGCGCTCGTGGCCGCGCGCGATGCGCTCCTGTCCGTCGGCGAGAGCGATCTCGCGGCGGAAGCCCTTGCCCTGCTCGCACAAGTCGCGTGGGATCGGGGCGACGGGCGGCTTACCGCGAGTCGGCTCACCCAGGCCGAGGAGCTCGTCGGTGCACGCGCGTCGGCGTCGGCCGCCCGCGTACTGGCGACGTCCGGTCGGGTGCGTGTGATCGCAGGTGACATCGAGGAGGGCCGACCGATCGCAGAGGCCGCGCTGGCCATGGCAGAGCGGCTGGGGCTGAACGAGCTGCGCGCCTATTCACTGACGTCGATCGGGATGGCGAAGGCCGGTGCAGGCGAGCGTTCGCGAGTCGAGGACGTGCAGCTCGCGCTCGCCATCGCGCAGGAGATCAACTCGCCGCTGTCGACCTCGATCGTCAACAACCTCGGCGCGCAGGCTCTCAGCGACGGCGAGCTCGACCGGGCGGCCGAGCTCTTCTCGGATGCGAGTCGACTCGGGAGGCGCTTCGGCGATCGTCGGTCGACCCGCCACGTTCACTCCAATCGCATCTGGCTCGACTTCCTCCGCGGCCACTGGGAGCGCGCCCTCGAAGCCGCCGAAGGGTTCATGGCAGAGTGCGAGGCGGGGGTCTCACACACCAACGAGTGGAGCGGCCGCTCAGTTCGGAGCTCGATACGCGCGGCGCGCGGCGAGGGGAGCGACGCGCTCGCCGAGATCGTTCGCGCCGTGAGCCTGGCAGAAGCGAAGGTCAATCCGTTCTCCCTGATCGCGGCCCTCGCGCTGTCCACCGCGCTGCACGCGGAACAGGGTCACGTCGCGGAGGCACGCCGTCTCGCCGGTCGGATGTCCCGGCTCGTCGGGGCACACGACGCGTCACGACATGGGTACGCCCTGGCGGCGCTCGCCATTGCCGCCCCCCACATCGCCGACGTCGGCGACGACCTCCGTCGAGCAGTGGCGACGACGGAAGCGCCGAACTGGCGCAAGGTCGCGACGTGCGCGCTCGAGCGCGATTTCGAGGCGGCGGCCGACGTCCTCGCGGAGATGGGCACGCCGACCATCGAGGCGAAGTATCGGCTGCATGCGGGGCGCCGGTACATCGAGCGCGGCTTGCGCGGCGAAGGCGAGGCTCAGCTCGAGCGAGCCCTCGACTTCTATCGGGCGGTCGGCGCAGCGCGCTACATCGCGCTCGTCGAGGAGGTCCTCGCTCCGGCTCAGAGCGACTCGGCGTAGGCCAGCGCGAAGCGATCCGTCATCCCGGCCACGTAGTCGACGGCGACGTCCACCGCCTCGCCGCGCTCGATCAGGTGGTCGAAGATGCGGGCGACGACGACCCGGGCGCGGGCGTGCTCGGCGCGAGCGGGCTCGCCCAGGTAGACGCGCTCGAACATGAACGCGCGGAGTGCGAGCATCGCCTCGCCGATCTCGTCGCTCTGGCGGACGTCCCCCTCGCGCTCGCTCGTCTCGACCAGATCGTGCACGAGCGTGTCGATGCGCCCGGAGCCCGTGTGGCCGAGCCGCTCGATCTCCTCGCGCGGCAGGTCGCCGGGCTCTAGCACCCCCGCGCGCAGCGCGTCGTCGATGTCGTGGTTGATGTACGCGACCCGGTCGACCAGACGGACGATCCTGCCCTCCTGGGTCTCGGGAAGCCCGTCGCCCGTGTGGTGGAGGATCCCGTCGCGGACCTCCCAGGTCAGGTTCAGCCCGCGGCCGTCGCGCTCGAGGACGTCGACGACGCGCAGCGAGTGGAGGTTGTGCCGGAAGCCGCGCCCGAAGCGGTCGCGCAGCACCTCGTCGAGCGCCTCCTCGCCCGCGTGGCCGAACGGCGGGTGTCCGAGGTCGTGCCCGAGCCCCACCGCCTCCGTCAGGTCCTCGTTCAGGCCGAGCGCCCTCGCGACCCCGCGCGAGATGCAGGCCGTCTCGACCGTGTGCGTGAGCCGCGTCCGGTAATGGTCGCCGCGCGGGTCGATGAAGACCTGCGTCTTGTGCTTCAGGCGGCGGAACGCCTTGGTGTGGACGATCCGGTCGCGGTCGCGCTGGAAGGGCGTTCGCAGCCGGCAGTCGGGCTCGTCGCGCGCGCGCCCGCGCGTCTCGTACGAGCGGACGGCGCGGGGCGACAGCCAGTCGTCCTCGCGCGCGCGAACGCGTCGCTCGAACTCGTCAGCGACCCTGCCCGCGAGCTCCGGCATCGCGTCCGAGCGTACTCGCTCCGCCGGTCACCGCCGGTACGCTCACGCACGTGCTCGAGTGGGCGCTCATCGTCGCCGCCTACCTCGGCGTCGCGCTGGCGTTCCGCTGGCTGGGAGGCATCTCGGCGGCGGGCAGCGCGATCGCCGACTGGGGCCGCCGGAGCTCCGAGCGCCGCCGGGCGGCGGTCGAGCGGCGCCTTCGCGGCCGCGCCTCGTCCGGAGCCCGAGCGACGGGCGGTTCGCGGGCGTGATGACCACGCGCGCGAACGTCCCTCCGACGCGTTCGGCCTCTGGCGTGCGTCGTCCGCGGGCGGCGGCTAGACGATGATCGGCACGGTGCCGCCGTCGGCACTCCAGGCGGCGCCGGTGACGTAGCCGGCGCGGTCGGAGCACAGGAACGCGATCACCGCCGCGATCTCCTCGGGCGCGGCCAGCCGGCCGAGCGGCCGCCCGGCGCCCACCGCGCGGAGCACCTCGTCGCGCGGCTTCCCGCTGCGCACCGCCTGCTGGTCGGCGAGCCCGCCCTCGGCAAGCCACGCGGCCGTCGCCGTCGGGCCGGGCGCCACCGCGTTGCAGCGGATGCCGTCGCCGGCGTACAGGTCGGCGACGAGCCGCGACAGCGAGAGGACGGCCGCCTTCGTGACCGAGTAATGCGGCATGCCAGTCGAGGGCCGCTTGCCGGAGGTCGAGGAGACGTTCACGATCGCGCCCCGGCCCTGCTCGCGCATCGCTGGCAGCGCGGCGCGGAGCGCGCGAACGTAGCCGAGGACGTTGAGCTCCCACATGGCGTTCCACTCCTCGTCCGTGACCTCGAGGAAGTCGGCCTGGTACGCGTCGCCGGCGTTGTTCACCAGCACGTCGAGCGGCCCGAGGCTCGCGGCGCGGGCGACCGCGCTCTCCGGTCCGCCCGCGCGCCCGAGGTCGGCGCGCACGTGCAGCTCCTCGCCGACGCCCGGCGCTTCCGTCCGGCCGCATGTCACGACGCGGGCGCCTTCGGCCGCGAGCAGCCGGGCCGTCTCGCGGCCGATGCCGCCGGTCGAGCCGGTGACGAGGACGACCCGATTGCCGAGACCGAGGTCCACGCGGGGTAGCGTAGGCCCCGTGACCGAGCTGCTGCTCGTGCGGCACGGGGAGACGGACTGGAACGCCGAGCAGCGCTTCCAGGGCCACGCCGATCCGCCGCTGAACGAGCGCGGCCGCGGGCAGGCGCGCGAGCTCGCCCGCCAGTTGCGCGGCGCTCACTTGGAGGCGCTCTACACGAGCCCGCTGCGGCGCGCCGCCGAGACGGCGGCCATCCTGAGCGTCTGCCTGGGCCTGCCCGCCCGGCCGCTCGGCGCGCTGCGTGAGATCGACGTCGGCGAGTGGCAGGGCCTCACGCGGACCGAGGTGGAGGAGCGCTTCCCGGAGGCGTTCGCGCGCTGGCTCGCGTTCGGACCCGGCTGGGAGGCGGGTGAGACGTACGAGCAGCTCGGCGCTCGCGTCCTCGCCGGTTTCCGCGAGATCGCCGCCGCGCACCCGCGCGGGCGCGTGCTCGTGGTGACCCACGGCGGGCCGCTGCGGTCGGCGCTCGCTGTCTGCGCCGGGGTGCCCTACGGCGTCTCGCGACGCCACATCGACGCCGTGGCCAACTGCGGGATCGTCCGTCTCGGCGTAGCCGACGGCACCGTCCGCGTGCTCGAGTAGCGGGTACCGCAACCGCGGGCGCGCCCGACCTCACCCGTCGTACGCCCATTTCGAATCGGGCGCTTCGTGTCTCCCGGACGTTCCTCCGACCCGCACCGGAACTCGAACGACGGCTAGGCTGCGACGCATCGAGGACTACACGAGCAAGTACAAGGGCGAGCAGGTGGAGGTGGCGCTCTTCGGCGGCGAGTACCAGGAGGGCACCCTGACCGCGTACTGCTACGTCGACGACGTCGCCCACATCGAGCTCAACGGGCACATCCTCGTCCCGCTCCAGAACATCGCGTCGCTCCACTGCACCAGCCGCTGCGACGCGCCGGCCGACCACTGGCCGCCGCGCGGGCTGGGCGAGGACGAGCCCGACGAGTCGTAGGCCGGTGCGCGGCGCCCGCCTCGCGGCCGCGCTGAACCTCACGAAGGCCGTCCTGCTGCTGGCCGGCCTCGCCGCGGCGGCGGGCGGGTTCGGCTGGCTGCTCGGCGGCTACCGGCTGCTCCTCCTCTTCGCCACCTCGGTCGTGCTCGCGGCAGCGGCGGTGTACTGGCACGGCGACCGCGTCGTGCTGGGGATGACGCGCGCGCGCGAGGTGCCGCTCGCCGAGGCGCCGCGCGTCCACTCCGCGCTCGAGCGCCTCGCCGCGCGCGCGGGCGTCGTGAAACCCCGCCTCTACCTCTTGGACGACGGCTACCCACGGGCGTTCGCCGTCGGTCGCGGCCCGGCGGGCTCGGCGATCGCGGTCAGTCGCGGCTTGCTCTCCGCCGCGCCGCCGGCCGAGCTGGACGGGCTGCTGGCGCACGAGCTCGCGCACGTGCGCTCGCACGACGTCCTCGTGCAAACCGTCGCCGTCGTCCTGGCCGCGACGCTGATCGAGCTCTCGCGGATCGGGGGATTCCTCCAGCGCGGGCTCCTGTTCGTGCTCGCGCCCATCGCGTCGGCCTTCGTGCACGCGCTGTTGTCGCCGAAGCGGGAGTTCGCGGCCGACCGCGAGGCCGCCCGCCTCTGCGAGTCGCCGCACGGCCTCGCGGCTGCGCTGCTCCGGCTCGAGCAGGCGAGCGAGCTCCTGACGTTCCGCGAGAGCCCCGCCACCGAGCCGCTCTACCCGCTCAACCCGTTCGACGAGGAAGACCGGGTCGGCGCGCTCTTCGCAACGCACCCGCCGCTCGGCGAGCGCGTGCGGCGGCTGCGCGCCCTCGACCCCGACTGGCGAGCGAACCTGCGCGCGGCGTAGCGACCCGCTCGTCCGGGGGGTGTGCCGCAGCGAGTTGCGCGCCGAACTCTGACGTGACAGGCTGCCGTTGTCGGGTCGAGGGGCCGGGGCTGGATGACAAGACGCTTCACACGACGAGCACTCCTGCTGTTCGCGCTCGCGGCGCTGCTCGTTCCCGCGGGCGCCGCGCCGCCGACAGCGCTCGCGGCCGGCGACTGCCTGCTGGGCGGCGACTGGCCGCGGCCGCAGCAGACGCTGGCCAACGAGGTCGTTGCCCTGGTGAACGAGCACCGGGCCGGGCTCGGGCTCGCGCGCCTCGTCGTCACCACGTCGCTGACCGCGTCCGCCGAGTGGAAGTCGAGCCACATGGCGCGATACGACTACTTCAGCCACAACGATCCGGCGCCACCGGTCGCGCGGAGCTTCGCCGAGCGACTCGAGGCCTGCGGCTATCCCGTCCACACCGCGACGGCGGGCGAGAACATCGCGTTCGGCCAGCGCACGCCGCAGGAAGTGATGACCGCGTGGCTCAACTCCGCGGGGCACAAGTCGAATCTCGAGAGTCCGAGCTGGCGCGCAATCGGCGTCGGCGTCGCGGCCTCGCCGGCGGGGCGGCTGTACTGGACGCAGAACTTCGGAAGCTCGACGGTCGGGGGCACATCGCCTCCGCCTCCGCCTCCCCCTCCGCCACCGCCACCGCCACCTCCCCCGCCACCGCCACCGTCACCGCCACCTCCTCCGCCGCCTCCGCCCCCGCCGCCCCCGCCGGCTCCGCCTCCCGCGCCTGCTCCAC
>JACVRR010000033.1 GCA_014534345.1 Thermoleophilia bacterium
CTTGTACAGCGCGCCCCAGTACTCCAGATTCTGCCTCGCGGTCAGGCGGGTGTAGACGCCCCGCTCGCCGCCGAAGACGATGCCGATCAGCGGCCGCACGGCGCTCGTCTCGGCGACGACGTCGTGCCCGGAGACCAGCGCCCGGCCGGACGTCGGGAGCAGCACGGTGGAGAGGATCTTGACCAGCGTCGTCTTGCCGGCGCCGTTCGGGCCGAGCAGGCCGTGCACCTCGCCGGACGGGATCTCGAGCGAGACGCGGTCGAGCGCGACGACGCGCTCGTCGCGCTTACGCCGCGGCTCGAACACGCGCGTGATCTCTTCGACGACCACCGCGGGCCGTCCGTTCGCCGACTGTCGCTCCACCCGCCCTCCGAGCGGGCGATTCTACGCGGGCTCGGCCGCCGCGAGCACGCGGCGCATCACGTCGCGGAGCGCGCGCTGGTCGGCCGCCGACAGCGCCGCGATCGCGGCCGGCGGCTCGTACAGGCGGCGCAGAGCCTGCTTGCGCAGCGCGGCCCCCTCGCCGGTGACCGCGATCATCTTGACCCGGCGGTCGTGCTCGGCGGGCCGGCGCTCCACCAGGCCGCGCCGCTCCAGCGCGTCCACGAGCCCCGTCACGTTCGAGGCGTGGCAGTGCAGCGCGTCGGCGAGCTCGTGCATCGGCAGCGGGCGGCCGGGTTCGAGCAGCACGAGCGCGTGCCCCTGCGCCTCGGTCAACCCGAACTCGCCGGCGATCGCCTGCAGATAAGGGTCGAGTCCGAGGAAGAACTCGAACAGCAGCGCCCACGCCTCCGCCGCTGCGCTCGCTCTCTTCGTCTCCGCGGTCGCCATCGTCGCGCCCCGAAGGATACTTCATCCGCCCAATACTTGACAACCTCAATCTTCCAGTGCTAGGAATAGCGCCGGACCGAACGAGGAGGGAGTGGGATGGAGAGCTTCACGCGGTGGGTGTTGCGCTTCCGGTGGATCGTCGTCGCGGCGTGGCTGGCCCTGCTCGTGACGGGCGGTGCGCTTGCCGGGGGCCTCGAGGGCAAGCTGACCAACCGCTTCACGCTTCCCGGGACGGACACGCAGAAGACCGAGCGGATCCTCGAGGACCGGTTCGGCCAGGCGTCGGACAGCGCCCTGACCCTGGTCGCGAGGAGCGGCTCGCGCTCCGAGACCGAGCTCGTCGCGCCCCTGCGCACGGCCGCCGAGCGGGCCGCCCGAGTCGTCCCCGACGCCCGGGTGGCCGCGGTCCAGCCGGTCGGCGACGGTGTCGCCACCGCGACGATCGTGTCCAAGCGGCAGCGCGTCGAGGTCAAGCCCTACACCGACGATGTGCGCGCTGCGGTCGGCGCGATCCCGGGTGCGACGCTCTACGTCTCCGGCCAGGCGGCGATCGAGTACGACCTCGACCCCGTCTTCGCCGAGGACCTGAAGGTCGGCGAGCTCTTCATCGCGGTCCCGATCGCGCTCCTCATCTTGGCCTTCACCTTCGGGACGCTCGCCTTCCTGCTGCCGTTCGCGATCGCGGCAGCCGCGATCACCACGACGCTCGGCCTCGTCTGGGTGGCCGCGAGCTTCATGGAGCTGACGACGTACCTGACGAACTTCGTCAACCTGATCGGCCTCGGCATCGCCATCGACTACTCGCTGCTCGTCGTCCACCGTTACCGCGAGGAGCTGCGCGGTGGCCACCCGAAGGCCGAGGCGGTCGTCCGCACCATGAACACCGCGGGACGGGCGATCGTGTTCAGCGGCACGGCGGTCGCGATCGGGCTCGCGCTGCTGCTCGCGATGCCGCTGCCGTTCATGCGCGGCTTCGGCGTCGGCGGACTGCTCATCCCCGCCGTCTCGGTGCTCGCCGCGGTCACGCTGCTACCCGTCCTCCTCTACTACTTGGGTCGGCCGCTCGACCGGGTGCGCGTCGTCCCACGGCGCGTGCTCGCGCGGCGCCACGACCCCGAGCGGAACGCGTGGGTCCGCTTCTCGCGCTGGGTGATGCGGCGGCCGCTGCCCATCGCGACCGCCGCCGCGGCGGTCCTCGTCCTCCTCGCGCTGCCGGTGACGCAGCTCGAGCTCGGCCCCGGCTCGAACCGCGGCATTCCGCAGCACCTCGAGTCGGTGCAGGGGCTGAACGTCGTCTCCGAGACGGTCGGCGAGGGTGCGCTCGCGCCGACGGAGATCGTGGTCGACGCGCGCCGCCGCGGCGGGGTCGGCGAGCCGGGCGTGCAGGCGGCGCTCGGCCGGCTCGAGGAGGCGCTGCGGGACGACCGCGAGGTCGCCGCCGTCCGCGTCGGGGCGGGCCCGCAGTTCGTCGACGCGAGCGGGCGCTACCAGCGCGTGCAGGTGACCGGCGTCCACGAGTACGGGCTTCCGGAGAGCCTCGCGTTCGTCGACCGTCTCCGCGACGTCCTCATCCCCTCGGCGGGGTTCCCGGCCGGAGTCGAGGTGGTCGCGGGCGGCGGCCCGCCGAGCGGACGGGACTTCATCGACCTGACCTACGGCGCGTTCCCCTGGCTCGTGCTCGGCGTCCTCCTGCTGACGTACGTCCTCCTCGTGCGCGCGTTCCGCTCGCTGCTGCTCCCGCTGAAGGCGATCGTGCTCAACCTGCTGGCGATCGGCGCCGCCTACGGCATCCTGGTGATCGTCTTCAACTGGGGGCTCGGCGAGTCGATCGGACTGATCGGCTTCGACCAGATCGAGGCCTGGATCCCGATCATGCTCTTCGCGATGCTGTTCGGGCTGTCGATGGACTACGAGGTCTTCCTCGTCACCCGGATGCGCGAGGAGTGGGACGAGACGCGGGACAACGTCCGCGCGGTCGGGCTGGGACTCGCCAAGACGGGTCGGATCGTGACGGCGGCGGGGCTCGTCATGTTCGCCGCGTTCTCGGGCTTCGTCGCCGGGTCGATCGTCGGCCTGCAGCAGTTCGGACTCGGCCTCGCTGCGGCGATCCTGATCGACGTCACGATCGTCCGGGCGCTTCTCGTGCCGTCGGTGATGGCGCTCTTCGGTCGCTGGAACTGGTGGCTGCCGGAGACGGTCGCGCGGCTCGTCCGCGTCCCGGCCTCGCCGGTGCGCGAGCACCTGCCGGCCCCGGCGCTCGACCCGCCGGCCGCGTAACGCCTCGCGTTCGCCACGCCGGGCGGGTCACAGCTCGCCCGGCGTCCGCACGATCTTCCAGAACAGGTACAGCGCCAGCGCCGCCGAGACGAGGAAGCCGACCAGCGAGACGGTGTCGTCGACGCGCGCCATCAGCGCCGACGACACGAGCAGTCCGACGACGATCAGCGCGGCCCCGAGGCGGTTCGCCGTCGAGCGCAGGACGCGGTCGAGGCCGCCCAGGTCGGTCGGCGCGATCCCGACCTTGACCGTCCCGGACTCGAGCCGGCCGACGAGCTGCGCCAGCTTGCGCGGGAGCCGCGCGAGCGGATCCAGCTGCGCGAACGCGAAGCCGGCGACGCGCGCCGGCTGCAGCCGGCGCTCCGCCTCGTTCCAGACCACGTCGAGCGAGTACTCCTCGAGGAGCTGGATCGGATCGAGCTCGGGGTCGAGCGTCCGCGCGATGGAGTCCGCCTGCGAGAGCGTCTTCCCTACCAGCGCGAAGCTGGTCGGCAGGCGGATCGCGTGCTGGACGGCCGCGCGCTGGAGGTCGGCAAGGGCCTCCCCGGCGCGGATCCCGCCGAGCGAGCGTCCGTGGTAGCGGGGAAGCTTGCGCCGCACCTCATGGACGAAGCCCGCCTCGTCCGACGCCAGCGTCGTCAGCGAGACCGACAGGATCAGATCGGCGACCGCGTCGGCGCGGTTCTCGGCGAGCGCGCTCAAGAGCAGGACGAGCGTCCGCCGGGTGTCGTCGTCGAGGCGGCCGAGCAACCCGAAGTCGAGCAGCGCCAGGCTGCCGTCCTCCGTCAGCAGCACGTTGCCGCGATGGGGGTCAGCGTGGTAGACGCCCTCGACCGTGATCTGGCGAACGTAGGCGCGGAAGAACTCGCGCGCGAGCGCGCCCGCCCGCTCCGGGGGCAGGCCGTGACCCGCGGCGAGCTTCTGTCCGCGCACGCGCTCCAGGACGAGAACGCGCTCCGTCACCCAGGGACGGATCACGGCGGGGACGCGCAGCCCGGGCGACTCGGCGACGATCCGGGCGATCGTCTCCGCGTTCGCCGCCTCCTCGACGAAGTCCAGCTCGGCGCGTAGGTGCGTGGCGAGCTCGTCCGCCAGCGGCGCGAGCTGGAGCAGCCGGGCCGTCTCCGAGCGGCGCTCGCCGAAGCCGGCCGCCGAGTGCATGAGCGAGAGGTCGAGCGCGACCTGCTCGGCGACACCCGGGCGCCGGATCTTGACGACGACATCGCGGCCGTCCTTGAGCACGGCCGGATGGATCTGCGCGATCGACGCGGTCGCCAGCGGCTCCGGATCGAGCCGCACGAAGACGTCGGGGCCGAGGTCGGCCGCGACGATCGGCTCGAGCTCTGCGAACGGGACGGGCGGCACCTCGTCGACGAGGTGCCCCAGCTCCTCGATGTAGACGTCGGGAAGCAGGTCGGGCCGCGACGAGAGCAGCTGGCCGAGCTTGATGAACGTCGTCCCGAGACTCTCGAGCGCGAGGCGGAACTCGCGCGCGCCGTCGGCCGTGGCCTCGCGTTCGCCGACGAGGCCCACCTCCCGGAGGACCCGGAGCACGCGCGCGCGGCGGGCGACGCGCGTGACCTCGAGCGCGCGAGCCGCGCGCCGCCTCCACCTGCCCACCTACGTCACGAGGGCCGCGGGCCGCCGATCACCGCAGCGAAGTGCCCGCGCCCAGCATGCGGCAAACGGAAGCTACCAGCCTCCCTCGCTCATTCCGAGCAGCGAAATGCGACCCGCGACGAGCGCGAGCGTCAGCACGACCAGAAGCACGGCGTACGCCTTCATCCCTTACCTCCCCTCTCAGAACCGGACATCTTGCAGGGCTTCCGCGGCCATGCGGTACAGCCGCGCGGCCGCTCGGTCGTCGCCGCGGCGGGCGGCGAGATCGCCTCGGGCGACCCATGCGCTCGCCCGGTGGCTCGCAGAGCCGAACTGCTCGAAGCTCGCCTCCGCTGCTCGGAAGGCCGCCTCCGCCTCGTCGAGGCGACCGCGCTCGAGCAGCGACCGGCCGAGCACGAGCTGCGCGTTGCCGATCTCGTGCAGGTAGTCGACCCGCCCCTCCAGCAGGCGCAGCGCATGCCGGGCCTGCTGCTCGGCAACGTCGAGCTTCCCCGCGCGTAGGTGGACCTGGGCGAGTGACGAGATCGCCTGTGCGGCGTCGGCGTCGTTGCCGGCCTCGAGCGCCGTCGCGAACGCGTCCTTGAGGAAGCGGACGGCGTCCTCGCTGCGGCCGAGCAGGACGTTCAGCCCACCCAGGTTGTTCAACAGCCGCGCGAGACTCGTGCGGTCGGCCACCTCCTCGTAGAGGTGGCGCGCGCGCTCGGCGTACGTCCTCGCGAGCACCCAGTGGCCCTGCCGCTCGGCGAGAAGCGACGCCTGGAAGTAGAGGTGGCCCATCGTCTTCGGGTCGCGCACGCCCTGCGCGAGCTCGAGCGCGCGCTCGACGTCCTCGCGCGCCGCTTCGTAGTCGCGCTGGCGGCGGTAGCAGCGCGACCGCCAGTGGAGGATGTTCGCGATCAGCTGGTCGGCCGGCGCGCCGGCGCGCTCGACGAGCGTGAGCGCCTCGTCGAGCAGCGCGAGCGCGGTGGCGTTGCTCTGCAGGACGTGGCGGCACACGCCGATCCGGTAGAGGACCCCGGCGCGCTCGACGTCGGAGAAGCGCTCGTCCTCGCTGAGCTCGCGGGCGCGCGTCAGGCGGTCGAGCGCCTCGCGCACGCGGCCGAGCGGGACGAGCGCCTTCCACGCCCCGCAGATCGCCCGCACCTCGAGCTCGGGCGACCCGGCCGCGGCGAGGGCGGGGGCGAGCTCGTCGTAGAGCGCCGCCGCGTCCTCCCACCGCTCCCCCTCGCTCAGTGCCTCGCCCTGCGCGAGTCGCGCCTCGAGGCGCAGGCGCTCGTCGGCCGAGACGCCGTCCGCGAGGAAGCCGGCGTCGACGCCCAGGCGCGCGGCCAGCCACTCGATCGTCTCGCGCGTCGGGCGGGTCTTCCCCCGCTCGATCTGGCTGACGTACTCCTTCGAGAAGCGCTCGCCGGCCAGTTGGCTCTGCGTGAGCCCGGCGGCGACGCGCAGCTGGCGGACGCGCGTTCCCAGTCCGTCGCGGACGTATCCCGTCGAGTGAGTTCCTGCCGCAGCGCCCATCCCTGTGGCGCATAGTCAACCTGCTACTTGACCCGAATGCAACCCCTCGACGGATCAGTGTTGCCGGATAGGGGCTTTGTGCAGGGAAATATTCGTGAAGCGGCGACGCCGCGCGGTCCGCTTCACCTCGCCACTTGACGCGCGCTCGTACGGTTCGTATAGTGAGCCCACCTGTGAGCCGGGCCGGACGCCAGGCCGGGAAGCAGGGGGCCGCAAGGCCGTCGGGCGACAACGTCGAGCTTTGGCTGGGCCGCAGAGCCGAAGCACGATCCGACCGGCGGTAGGCCCGCCTCTAGTGAGAGGCCCTCGAAGCCGCAGCGAGGGCCTCTCTCTTTCCGCCGGGCGAACTGCGATTCCCCCGGGCGAGGCCCTCGCCTCTGCACCTGGTGCGACGAACGCCTGCGTGCGCTCTCGCCCGAGCACCGTCGGGCTTCGCGCACCGAACGCCTCGCGAAAGCGAGCGCGAGCAGCGGCGGGTCCGTGGGCGGAGCCTTCTCCCCCGCTACTCGGCAGTCAGCCAGCGGCGCCGCGCGGTGGCGATGGCGGCGAACTGGTCGGGGGGGAGGACGCCGCCCAGGGTGTCCTCGACGGCGCGGAGCAGGCCGATCGCGACCACGATCCACGCCTCGGCATCCGCGTCGCGGTCGGGCGCGACGCCGCCGGCCTCCTGGGCGCGGGCGAGCAGGTCGCGGAAGTAGTCGTGCACCTCGCGCATGTGGGAGCGCATGTGCCGGCGGATCTCCGGGTCCCCACCCGCCTCGCTGAGCGCCTGGATCCAGAGGTGCGAGGGCAGGCACTTCCGCGCGCGCAGCGCGTCCACGGCATCCGCGATCGCGAGCGGCCACTCGCGCGGGTCGTCCGTCGCCGCAACCGTCGTCTCGACGACCGTCCGCAGGAGCGTCCACGACTCGTCGAGGCACGCCAGGTAGAGGTCGCGCTTGGACGGGAAGTGCCGGTACAGGACCGGCTCCGACACGCCGGCGGCGCGGGCGATCTCCGCGGTCGTCGAGCGCGTGTAGCTGTGCGCGGAGAAGACGGCGAGCGCCGCCTCGACGATCGCGTGCCGCCGCTCGGCGGCCGGCAGGCGGGCCGCGGCGGCCGGCGTCACGCCGGCGCCTCCACGGACACCGCGACCGGTGCCCGCTCGTGCGGGCGGACGAGCACGGCCGCGACGACGGCCCCGGTCAGGGCGATCCCGGCGGCGACCAGCAGCGCCGGCGAGAACCCGTCCATGAACGCGTCGACCGTCGTCCGCCCCCCCGCCTGGTGCGCCATGATCGCGCCCATCAGGGCGATCCCGAGCGAGCCGCCGACCTGCCGGAACGAGTTGAGGACGGCCGCGCCCACCCCGGCCTTGTCGACCGGCACGGCGCGAGTGGCCGCCGCGGCGCTCGGCGTCATCGTCAGCGCCATCCCCACGCCGCCGACGACCAGCGCCGGGAAGAGCTCGGCGTAGCCGGCGTCGGCGCCGAGCCGCGAGAAGTAGAGGAGCTGCAGGCCGACGAGGGTCATGCCGACGGTCATGAACGCGCGGGAGCCGATCCGGTCGGTGAGCCGTCCGGCCACAGGCGCGACGAGGATGATCAGGATCGTCATCGGCAGGAACGCTGCACCCGCCTGCACCGCCGAGTAGCCGAGGATGTTCTGCATGTACAGCGACACGAAGAAGAAGACGCCGAACATCGCCAGGGCGGCGAGCAGGATGACGAGGTTCGCCCCGGTGAACGTCCCGCTGCGGAAGAGCGACAGGTCGAGCATGGGCAGCCGCTGGCGGTGCTCGAGCAGCGCGAATGCCGCCAGCGCCGCCACCGCGACGGCGAGCGAGGCGAGTATCCGACCCGACGTCCAGCCGTAGCCGTTCGCCTCGATCAGCGCGTACGTCAGCGCGAACAGGCCGATCCCGGAGGTCGCGAGGCCCGGAACGTCGAGGCGCTGCTCGCGCGAGCTGTCGCGCGACTCGTCGATCAGCAGCACGCCCGCCACCACCGCCAGGACGCCGACCGGGATGTTGACGAAGAAGATCCACGTCCAGTCGATGTGCTGCGTGACCACCCCTCCGACGAGTGGGCCGATCGCGAGCGCGAGCGCGGACACGCCCGCCCAGATCCCGATCGCCGCCCCGCGCTGCTCCGGCGGGAAGGTGGCCGAGATGATGGAGAGCGTCGCGGGGTTCATCAGCGCCGCGCCGACGCCCTGGACGACCCGGGCGCCGATCAGGAACTCGCCGCTGTCGGCGAGTCCGCAGGCGAGCGAGGCGGCGGTGAAGACGACGAGGCCGACGACGAACACGAGCCGGCGCCCGTAGCGGTCGGCGAGCTTCCCGCCCGTCAGTAGAAGCGCGGCGAAGGCGAGGGCGTAGCCGGCGACGATCCACTGCAGCTCCGCGAGGCCGACGCCGAGGTCACGCTGGATCGACGGCAGCGCGACGTTCACGACCGTGTTGTCGAGCATGATCATGAACAGCCCGAGGGAGACGGCGACCAGCGTCCACCACTTGCGTGTCGTCTCCGTGAACAGCCGCGCCCGCATCCGCCCCTCCGCCCGAAGCTAGCGCCCACTAAGTTAGCGCGCACTAGTATGGCGCGTCAAGGCTAGGCTTCGAGCGTGGCGGAGGTCGTGTGGACGCCCACCCCCGAGCGGATCGAGGAGGCGAATCTCACCCGTCTGCTCCGCCGCCTCGGCTGCCGCGACTACCACGAGCTCCACCGGCTGTCCGTCGAGGAGCCGGCGCGCTTCTGGGCGGAGGTCGTCGACGACCTCGGGCTCGAGCTCTCCCGGCCGTGGGACGAGGTCGTCGACGTGTCGGACGGCCGGGAGTGGGCCAGGTGGTTCGTCGGCGCGCGGCTGAACGTCGCCTGGAACTGCGTGCACCGCTGGGCCGCCGGCGAGCGCGCCGACGAGGAGGCTGCCGTCTGGCTCCCGGAGGACGGCGGGCGCGACAGCTGGACGTGGCGCGAGCTCTCGCGCGAGACCGCCCGCCTCGCCGAGGGCCTGGCGTCGCTGGGGATCGGCGAGGGCGACGCGGTCGGCCTCTACCTGCCGATGTCGCCGCAGGTGGCCGTCGCTGCCCACGCGTGCGCGCACCTCGGCGCGGTCGTCGTCCCGATCTTCTCGGGGTTCGCTGCGCCCGCGATCGCCGCCCGGCTCGCGGATGCCGACGTGAAGGCGCTGATCACCGCGGACGCCTCGCTGCGGCGCGGCCAGCTCGTGCCGATGAAGGCGATCGCCGACGAGGCGCTGCGCGACGCGCCGACGGTCACGCACACCATCGTGTGGCGGCGGGCGGGGACCGACGACGTCCCGATGGTGTTCGGGCGCGACCGCTTCTGGGACGACCTGGTCGACGGGCGCGCCGGCGACCTCGAGCCGGTCGAGGTCGAGGCCGAGGCGCCCTACCTCATCGCGTACACGTCCGGGACGACGGGGCGGCCGAAGGGCGCCGTGCACGTGCAGGGCGGCTTCCTCGTCTCGATCGCGCGCGAGGTCGCGTACCAGACCAACGTCCGGGCGGGCGAGCGGATCCACTTCGTCACCGACATGGGCTGGATCATGGGCCCCTGGACCGTCGTCGGGGGCGGTGCGGTCGGCGCGACGATCGTGTTCGCCGAGGGCGCGCCGGACTGGCCCGTCGACCGGCTGTGGCGGATCGTCGAAGCCGAGCGCGTCTCGCTGCTCGGCGTTTCGCCGACGCTCGTCCGCGCGCTCATCCCTCGCGGCGAGCCCGACGGCGACCTCTCCTCGCTGCGGGCGATCGCGACCACGGGCGAGCCGTGGAACCCCGCGCCGTACCGGTGGCTCCACGAGCGGGTCGGCCGCGGCCGCGCGCCGATCGTGAACCTCTCGGGCGGGACCGAGGTCGGCGCCTGCTTCCTCTCGGTCGCCGTCATCGAGCCGGTCAAGGAGTGCTCGCTCGGCTTCCCGGCGCTCGGCCAGGACATGGACGTCTTCGACGCCGACGGCCGCTCCGTCCGCGGCGAGGTCGGCGAGTTGGTCTGCAAGCGCCCGTGGCCGGGGATGACGCGCGGAATCTGGAAGGATCCCGACCGCTACCTCGAGACGTACTGGCGTCGCTTCCCCGGCGTGTGGACGCACGGCGACTGGGCGTCCGTAGACGAGGACGGGTACTGGTACCTGCACGGCCGCTCCGACGACACGCTGAACATCGCGGGCAAGCGGATCGGTCCCGCGGAGCTCGAGTCGGCGGCCGTCGCCCATCCCGACGTGGCCGAGGCGGCCGCGATCGGCGTCCCTCACGACATCAAGGGCGAGGTCGCCTGGCTCTTCTGCGTACCGCGCCCGGAGGTCGTCCCCGACGAGCGGGTCGCCACGGCGGTCGCCCGCACGGTCGCCGACGCGCTCGGCAAGGCGTTCCGTCCGGCTCGCGTCGTCTGGGTGCAGGCGCTGCCGAAGACGCGCAGCGCGAAGATCGTCCGCCGCGCCGTCCGCGCCAAGGTCCTCGGCCAGGACCCCGGCGACCTCAGCTCGCTCGAGAACCCCGACGCGCTCGACGAGATCGCGACGAAGACGTGAGCACGCTACGCGTCTGCGTTGGCCGGACGGGCGCCTCCCGGCGAGTCCGCCTTCGCCGCAGCAGCGGCGCTGAGGTTCACCGATGAGCCGCCTCGCCGGGCAGGTCGCGCTCGTCACGGGCGGAGGGCGCGGCATCGGGCGCGGCATCGCGCTCCAGCTGGCCGGGGCGGGCATGCGCGTCGCCGTCGCGGCGCGGACGCGGGAGCAGGTCGATGCGACGGCGCGGCAGGTGGACGGCCTCGCGATCGGCGCCGACGTATCGGTCGCGGCGGACGTCGACCGGATGGTCGGCGAGACCGAGCAGGCGCTCGGTCCGATCGACCTGCTGGTGAACAACGCCGGCGTCGGGGGCGTCCGGCGACCGACGTGGGAGCAGGCGCCCGAGGAGTGGTGGGGCGTGCTCGAGATCAACCTGCTCGGTCCGTTCCTCGTCTGCCGGCGCGTGCTCCCCGGCATGGTCGAGCGCGGGCGCGGCCGGGTCGTGAACGTGGCGAGCGGCGCCGCCTACCTCCCCGGCGCGGGCAGCACGAGCTACGGCGCCAGCAAGGCCGGGCTCCACCGGCTCTCGGAGCTGCTGGCGCGCGAGCTCCAGCCGCACGGGGTCCGCGTGTTCAGCATCAGCCCCGGCCTCGTGCGGACGGAGATGACCGAGCCCAACTTCCCGGACGACGCCCCGTGGACGCCGCCGGAGCTGGCGCCGCGGCTCGTGCAGGCCCTCGCCTCGGGCCGACTCGACGCGCTGGCGGGCCGCTACCTGCACGCGGAGCACGACGACGTCGACGACCTCGCCGCCCGCGCGGAGCAGATCGTCCGCGACGACCTGAACGCGATCCGGCTCCGCCGCTAGGCGGCGGCGCTCCGCGGCTCGATCCAGGTCGCGCGCGCGATCGCGTACAGGTCCCCTGCGTCCGAGAACAGCGCCGTGCCCGCGTAGAGCTTGCGGCCTTCCTCGCCGAGCGGCCAGCCGACCACGACGCACCGCTCGCGGGGCCTCGGAGCGTGGTCGACTCGCGCCGCCAGGCGGCCGAGCAGGAGCTCGCCCCGCCCGGCGAAGCCGACCGCGAAGGCGCCCGGGCAGTCGAGCGCGGCCCAGACGAACTCGGGGCGGAGGTCCCCGTCCTCGCCGGCGAGCTCCGGGGCGGGAGCCCACGGCGCCGCGACGACGTCCCGCCCGGGGACGGCGGCCGCGAATACCCGCAGGCCGTCGCCCGGCGCGCGCGCGGGCCCGCAGACGAAGCAGGTCGGAAACGCGTGCTCCCGGAATCCGAGGTAGTGCCTGGAGGCCGCCTCGGCGTCGGCGAACGCCACCGGCGCCGGAGGGTCGAGCGCGACTTCGGCCCGCACGCCCTCTGCGACGAGCGCGTCCCCGTCGTACACGGCCACGCCGCCGTCCCGGCGCTCGGCGCGGAGCGGGGTCGCGAGCGGGGGCGGCCGGCGGAGCGTCACCTCGGCCGGGCCGCCGAGAAGAACGCCTACGAGCCCGCAGGTGTAGCCGCCGTTCCCCGAGCCGGCCGGGCCGTTGTAGCGGGCCTCGACGGTGATCTCCATCCGCTGCGTAGCCTACGGGCGTCCCGGTTTTAGACTATGAGGCGAAAACGATGCGACTGGCCCTCGCGCAGATGAACTCGGTCGTCGGCGACATCGACGGAAACCGTGCGCGGATCCTCGAGCGCCTCGAGGAGGCGCGCGCCGCCGGCGCCGACCTCGTCCTCTTCCCCGAGCTCGTCGTGACCGGCTACCCGCCCGAGGACCTCCTCCTCCGTCCGGGCTTCGTCCGCGCGGCCGCCCGCAGCGTGGAGGCCATCGCCGCGCAGGCGACGGACGGCCTGGTCGCGCTCGTCGGCGCGCCCCTGTTCGACCGCGACCTGCGCAACGCCTGCGCCGTCCTCGCCTCCGGCCGCGTGCAGGCGGTGCAGACGAAGCGGTTCCTGCCGAACTACGGCGTGTTCGACGAGCAGCGCTACTTCGCGCCGGGAACGGGCGAGCTCGTCCTGCTCGACTGCGGCGGGGTGCTTGTCGGGCCGACCGTCTGCGAGGACGTCTGGCAGCCGGGACCGCCGGCCACCGACCTCGCCCTCGCCGGCGCGCAGCTGCTCACCAACATCTCCGCCTCGCCCTTTCACCTGGGGAAGGACCGCGAGCGCGAGCAGATGCTCGTCACCCGCGCGCGGGACAACGCCTGCTACCTCGCCTTCTGCAACGCGGTCGGCGGCCAGGACGAGCTCCTGTTCGACGGCCACTCCGTCGTCCTGGACGACGAGGGGCGCGTCCTCGCCCGCGCGCCCGGCTTCGAGGAGGCGCTGCTCGTCGCCGACGTCGACCCGGGCGAGGTGATCGGGCGGCGGCTGACCGACCCGCGCCGCCGCGCCCTCGCCGCGCAGCGCGGCGAGCCGCACGTGCGGCAGGTCGACCTCGGCGCCCGGCGTCCGGCCGGGGACGGCGGGCGCCCGGCGCCCGCGATCGCGGAGCCGCACCCGGAGCTCGAGCAGATGCGGCGCGCGCTCGCGCTCGCCGTGCGCGACTACGTCGACAAGAACGGCTTTCGCGAGGCGGTCGTCGGGGTCTCGGGCGGGATCGACTCGGCCGTGACCGCCGCCCTCTGCCTGGACGCGCTCGGCGCCGAGCGCGTCCACTGCGTCTCGATGCCGTCGCGGTACAGCTCCGAGGCGACCCGCACGGACGCACGGCGGCTGGCGGGAAATCTCGGCGCCGACTTCCTCGAGCTGCCGATCGACTCGCTCGTCGACGCGTTCGCCGAGGCGCTGGCGCCGGTCTTCCGGGGGCGCGAGGCCGACGAGACGGAGGAGAACGTCCAGGCGCGCATCCGGGGGGTCGTCCTGATGGCGCTCTCGAACAAGTTCGGCTGGCTGGTCGTCACGACGGGGAACAAGTCCGAGCTGTCGGTCGGCTACGCCACGCTCTACGGCGACATGGCCGGTGGCTTCGCGCCGCTGAAGGACGTGTACAAGACGGACGTCTTCCGGCTCGCGCGCCACCTGAACGAGCGCGCGGAGCGGGAGCTGATCCCCGCGTCCGTCATCGAGCGCGCGCCGACGGCGGAGCTGCGCGCCGGGCAGCTGGACGAGGACTCGCTGCCGCCCTACCCGAAGCTCGACGTCGTGCTGCGCGCGTACGTGGAGGACGACCGCTCGCGCGACGAGCTGCTCTCGGACGGCTTCGACCGCGAGGTGGTGGAGCGGGCGCTCGGGCTCGTCGACCGGGCCGAATACAAGCGGCGGCAGGCACCGCCCGGCGTCAAGCTGCATCCGAAGGCGTTCGGACGCGACCGGCGGACGCCGATCACCAACCGCTGGCGCGGCTAGTCAGACGCCGGCGTCGAACGGCTGGGCGGGCGGCCCGCGCTCGAGCAGGTCGCGGACGAGTGCGGCGAGCCGCGTCGGGTACACGCGGACACCGCTCGCGGCGAGCTCGTCGACCGTCCACCAACGGTGCTCGTGGACGTTCTCGGCCAGCAGGTCGGCCTCGGGGACGGGCTCGTGCGCGTCGACCCGGACGAGGTAGTACCGCTCCCGCGCGACGAGCACGCGATTCCAGACGAATTCCTCCTCGCGCGTCCAGAGGCAGGGGCCGAGCTCGAACGCCCGCAGGCCGAGTTCCTCGGCGAGCTCCCGCCGCAGGGCGTGCTCGTCGCTCTCCCCGAGTTCCACGCCGCCGCCCGGTGTCGCCCAGAAGGACAGCCCTCCCGGAGAGACGAACCGCAAGAGGAGGATCCGGTCGTCCGCGTCGAGGAGCACGACGCGCACGGTCGGGCGGTCGACCGGCTCGACCAGCCCGCGGAGCGCCGAGAACCAGCGAAGGCGCTCCTCGTACGAGACGGCCGCGTTCGCGGGCGACGTCGACGGCAGCACGAAGACGAGCGAGTCGCCGAGCCGCCGTTCCTGCAGGCCCAGCCGCGCGCGCTCCCCGAACGCGCCGCGGTAGGCCTCCTTGCCGACGAAGGCGATCGCGAGCGGCTCGAGCTCGCGCGCGAGCCGTTCGAGGCGCTCGGCGGCGCCCGCGAAGTCGCCGCGCCGGAGATCGCCCGAGCCGCGCGTCGTCCGCTGGGCCGCGTTCGTGATCCCCGCGCCGAACCGCGGCGCCTCGTGCTGCTCGTGCGGCGCGAGCAGCCGCGGGGTGAACCCGGCGGCGTACAGGAGGCGCCAGAAGTCGTTGCGCGGGTTGGCGAAGTGCGCGCCCGCGGCGGCCGAGACGCGGCCGGGGTTGATGCCGCAGAAGATCACGCGCAGGCGGGGCGCGAGGACGTCCGGGAGGGAGGAAGACTCGGGAAGGATCGTCACGATCCTGGCACCGTTCGGTGACACTTCTGCGCGCACCTCGCCGGTAGGCTCGCGGCGGGGAGGAGGAGTGGTGGCCCCCGGGTGCGACGGTTCAGGCGCCGGGGTCCCCCCAGGCCTCGGGTCCGCACTCCGGGCACGACAGCTCGAACGCGAGCAGCTCGTCGAGCACCCGGTCGACGGTGGCCGCCTCGCCGCGCCACCCGATCCGCCCGAAGCGGTTCGCGACCGTCACGGACGGATGCCCGAGCGCCGCCGAGAGCGCGCCCGGCTCGCGCTCCACGACGAGCTCGGCGCCGAGCGCCTCGATCTCCCCGCGGGCGCGCTCGAGCGCGCGCGGGTCGTCGAGGCAGGCGACCACCGCGTGTCGTCGCTGGCGCAGGTGCCAGAGGGGCGCGAGCGCGCGGACGTTCTCGGGCGCGACGTCCACCGCCATGGTCGCATCGTAGGCGGCCGCTGCGGCCGCCCGCGCGGCTAGGCGGCCTCGCGGCTGTCCAGTCGCTCCTCGAACAGGCGGCGCACCTGCTCGCCCGAGAGGCGGGCGCGGTTGCGCGGCCGGCGCGGCTCCAGGGCGACGACGCGAACCTCTCCGGACGCGCCGCCGTAGCAGCGGGCGTAGCACTCGGCCTCGGAGAGCGGCCGCAGGCGTCGCAACACGCGCCGAGCGTACGCCGCGCGGCGGACGGCGCCCGCCCGTCGTTGTAGCGTTGCGCCGTGCCACGGCGCAAGGCGTCCCACTACCGCGTGGCCGTCGACCGCGACGCGACCTGTGTGGCGAACGGCGCGTTCCCCACGGCGTTCGGCCGCGAGTGGACGCCCGAGCACCTCGTCCTCGCGGCGCTCGCACGCTGCGTCCTCGCCAGCCTCGCGTACCACGCCCGTCGCGACGGGCTGGCGCTGGCGGCGTCCGCCGACGCCGACGGGACGGTGTTCCAGCGCCCCGACGGCCGCTGGGGGTTCGTCGAGGTGGCCTGCCGGATCCACGCCGAGCTCGACCCTGCGCCCGGGGGCGACGAGCTGCGCGCGCTGCTCGCGCGAGCGGAGCGCGGGTGCTTCGTCGGCGCGTCGCTCGACCCGCGGCCGGCGTACGGCTGGCGGGTGAACGGCGCCGACGTCGCTTGACCGCAGCGCGCACGGGCGTACAGTGGGTGGCGGACGGGTTGGCGGCGATGCATCGGGAGAACGGGACGAAGAGCGGAACCGGGGTCTGGAGCCTGATGCTGGCGCTCGCGCTGCTCGTGCTCGTCCCGGCCTGCGGCGGCGGCGGAGACAACGGGGCGGGCGCGACGGAGGCGGGCGGGTCCGGGCGTCCCGCGAGCAAGTACGAGGAGGACGTGCGCGCGGTGGCGGCGCTGTTCGACTCCGCGGCGAAACGGCTCGGCCCGCCGCACAGCAGCGAGCGCACCAAGGAGGAGGTGCCGAAGGCGGCGGACGAGCTCAACGAGGCGGTCGCCCGCGTCGAACAGGCGACTCCACCGGCGAAGGCCACCGACGCCAACGCGAAGCTGCTCTGGTCGGCGTGGGCGGCGCGGGACGCCGCCGAGAACGCTCGGCTGACGGTCGCGGACGGCTACGAGCTGACCGCCGCCGACCGCAACCAGATCCTCGACGCGATCGGCGACGCCGAGCAGGCGCTGAAGGACCTCCGCCGGCTCGGCTTCGACGTCCGGACAACGCGCTGACGTTCAGCGGCCCGCGCCGCGGGCGGCCGGTAGCGTTCGCGCCGTGAGGGCACTCACGCTCGACGTCGAAGGCGTCCGCCGCAACTTCGCCGCCCTGGCGGAGGGGACCGCGTTCTTCGACGGGCCCGGGGGGACGCAGGTGCCGGAGTCGGTCGTGGAGGCGATCGCCGAGTACCTGCGGAGCGCGAACGCGAACGCGGGCGGCCTGTTCGCCACCAGCCGCCGCACCGACGCCGTGGTTGCGCAGGCGCGGCTGGCCGCCGCCGAGCTGCTCGGCTGCACGCCGGACGAGGTCGTCTTCGGCCCGAACATGACCACGCTCAACTTCGCGCTCTCGCGTGCCGCCGGCCGCGACTTCCGCCCGGGCGACGAGATCGTGGTCACCAGGCTCGACCACGACGCCAACATCGCGCCCTGGCTCGAGCTCGCGGCGGACCTCGACCTCGTCGTGCGAACGGTGGACGTACGCGACGACACGACGCTCGATCTCGACGACCTCGACCGCCAGCTGTCCGGGCGGACGCGCGTGGTCGCCTTCCCGTGGGCGTCGAACGCGGTCGGCACCGTGCAGGACGTCGCCGACCTGTGCGCGCGGGCCCATGCGGTCGGCGCGCTGGCCTGGATCGATGCCGTGCACTACGCGCCGCACGGCCCCATCGACGTGGCGGCCGTCGACGCCGACGTCCTCCTCTGCTCTCCCTACAAGTTCTTCGGGCCCCACCTCGGGCTCGCGTTCGGCCGCGCCGAGCTGCTCGCGCGCTGGCGGCCCTACAAGGTGCGCCCCGCCGCCGACGAGCCGCTCGGACACCGCTACGAGACGGGGACGCAGGCGCACGAGCTCCTCGCCGGGTTCGTCGCGGCCGTGGACTACCTCGGCGCCCTCGGCTGGGACGCGATCGCGGCGCACGAGCGGGAGCTCGGCGAGCGCTTCCTCGCCGGCCTGCCGCCGAGCTGCCGCCTGTACGGCCTGCCGACGATGGACGGCCGGGTGCCCACGTTCGCCCTGACGGTGGACGGCCGAGCACCGGCCGCGGCCGCCGAGCGGCTTGGCGCGCGCGGCTTCGCCGTCTGGCACGGCAACTACTACGCCGTCGAGCTGATGGAGCGGCTGGGGCTCGAGGAGGGTGCCGTTCGCGTCGGGATCGTCCACTACAACACGCCCACCGAGGTCGACCGCCTGCTCGCGGAGGTGGCCGCGCTGTGAGCACGGCGGCGATGCCCGAGCCGATCGAGCTCGCACGGTCGCTGATCCGCTTCGACACGACGAACCCGCCGGGGAACGAGGCGCCCTGCGTCGAGTACGTTCGCGAGCTGCTGGCCGGGGCGGGGGTCGAGTCCGAGTTGTACGCGCGCGACCCCGCGCGGCCGAACCTGGTCGCGCGGCTGCGGGGCGACGGAACCGCGCCGCCACTACTCCTGTACGGGCACGTCGACGTGGTGACGACCGCGGGACAGCGGTGGTCGCGGCCGCCGTTCGACGCCGAGCTGGCCGACGGTTTCGTGTGGGGACGCGGCGCGCTCGACATGAAGTCGGGCGTCGCGATGCTCATCTCCGCCTTTCTGCGCGCGAAGGCGGAGGCGCTCCCGCTCAAGGGGGACCTGATTCTCGCCGTCCTCAGCGACGAGGAGAACGGCGGCGACTACGGCGCGCGCTTCCTCGTCGACGAGCACCCCGAGCTGTTCGCGGGCGTCCGCTGGGCGCTGGGGGAGTTCGGCGGCTTCACCCAGCACATCGGCGGGCGGCGCGTCTACCCCATCCAGGTGTCCGAGAAGCAGCTGTGCTGGCTACGCGGCGTCCTGCGCGGTCGCGGAGGGCACGGCGCGATCCCGGCGCGCGGGAAGACGATCGGCGCGCTCGGGGAGCTGCTCACGCGGCTCGACCGGCGGCAACCGCCCGTCCACGTGAATCCGATCGTGCGGACGTTCGTCGAGACGCTGGCGGAGGTCCTGCCGCGACCGAAGGCGGTCCTGTTGCGCCGCGTCCTCGATCCCCGACTCGCCGACGGCGTCCTGCGCCTGCTCGGCCCGCGCTTCGGGACGCTCGCCGCCAGCCTGCGCAACACCGCCACGGTGACGATCATCCGGGGCGGCGAGAAGGTCAACGTCATCCCCTCCTCCGTCGAGTTGGAGATCGACGGGCGCCTGCTCCCGGGCTACGCCCCGAGCGACCTGATGCGCGAGCTGCACGAGCTGGTCGGCGACGCGCTCGAGCTCGAGGTCGTCCGGCACGACCCCGGTCCTCCGGACCCGGACCTCACGCACTACGAGACCCTCGCCGCGATCCTGCGCGAGCTCGAGCCCGGCGCCGTGACGGTCCCGCTGCTGCAGCCGGGCGTAACCGACGGGCGCTTCTTCGCCCGTCTCGGGATCCAGACCTACGGGTTCCTGCCCACGCCGCTGCCCGAGGGCCTCGTGCTGAACGACGTCATCCACGCGGCCGACGAGCGGGTACCGGTCGAGGCGCTCGCCTTCGGCACCGAGGGCGTCTACCGCGCGGTGCAGCGCCTCGCCGCGTAGCGTCTTCGCCGCGAGGCTGACGCCTTGCGGCTGCGCCTCGCGGCGACGGAGGATCGCGCGGTCAAGAGGATTGCACCCGGCGAGCGCGGTTTGCGGGGTGCGAGCTTGGATCACGCGACGCAGGTGTGGCGAGGGCCGCGAGCGCCCGTCGGTGCGCGCCGTGGTGGGCTACGC
>JACVRR010000162.1 GCA_014534345.1 Thermoleophilia bacterium
GGGAGCGCCGACGAGCCGCCGCCCGAAGCCCCCGAGCCGGCCGCACGCGAGTCGGCCGGCGACGGGCCGCGCGAGGCCGCCGCCGCCGAGCCGGCCTGACGGCGAGCGGCGCTCGGGCGCCTACTGCTCGCGCGCCACGTCGGGGCCGTCGTCGCCCTGCCGCTCGCGCTCGCGGAGGAACCGGGTCAGCTCCGCCGCCAGGGCATCGCCGGAGGGGAGGTCGACGGGGCCCAGCTCGTCCGCGCGCCGCTCGAGCTCCTCGACGTACGCGGCCGTGTCCGCGTCCGAGGCGACGGCCTCGCTGACCTGCTCGCGGTAGCGCTCGGCCGCCTCCTCGAGCTCCTGCACGTCGACCGGGAGGTCGAGCAGGTCGGCGACGCGGCGACACAGCGCCAGCGCGGCGACCGGGCTGGGCGCGAGCGAGACGTAGTGCGGCACGGCGGCCCACAGGCTGAGCGACGGGAGGCCCGCGCGCCGGCAGGCGTCGTGCAGGACGCCCACGACGCCGGTCGGGCCCTCGTAGCGGGAGGCCTGCAGCCCGAGCCGCTCGATCAGGGCGGCGTCGGTCGCGCTTCCGGTAACGGGCGCCGCACGCGAGTGCGGCACGTCCGCGAGCAGGGCGCCGAGCGTCACAACGAGCTCGACGCCGAGCTCGCCCGAGAGCCGCACGACGAGGTCGGTGAACGTCCGCCAGCGGAGGTTCGGCTCGACGCCGAGGAGGAGGACGACGTCGCGCCCACCGGGGAGCCGGGCGTGGAAGAAGGCGTTGTCGGGCCAGTCGAGCTGCCGGGTCAGGCCGTCCACCAGCGAGACCTGCGGCCGGTTCGCCTGGAAGTCGAAGAACTCCTCCGGGTCGACGTCCGCGAACCGCGCCGCGGCCCACAGGCGCGCGAGGTAGCCGCAGGCGAGCGAAGCGCCCTGGCCGCCGTCGTTCCACCCGCGGAAGGCGGCGATCAGGAGTGGCCGCTCGAGTGCCGGGCGCTCGGAGATCCGGAGGGCGTCCTCGATTCGCGCAGTGTATGCGCCGAGGCGTGCAGCGACGCGAGCGGCCGGAACGCGAGCGCCGCCACCGCGACGGTGACCGCCCAGACCGCGGCCGCGAGCGCGACGTGGACGAGCACGAGGCCCCACGGCAGCCGCGTCCGCCACTGCACCTCCCCGACGACGCCCTGTGCGACGAGCAGCCCGACGAGCAGCGCCGCCACCGCCAGCAGGCCCGGGAAGCGCCGCCGCTCGCGGACGAGCAGGACGAGCGTGACCGCGAGCACGGCGGCGAACGCGGCGCTGACCTGGACGTGGAGGTGGACCGCGTCGTGGAGGATGCCCAGGCGGCGGACTTCGGGATCGCCCGAGTGCGGGCCGGCGGCGGTCGCGAGCGTCCCCGAGACGACGAGCGCGCTCGCGGCCGCGAGGAGCGCCAGCGTCGCTGCCCGCGTCGTGCGCACCGGGCGCTCGTCCGCGAAGCCGCGGTCGTTGCCCCAGGCGTGCACTCCGACGACGACGGCGCCGGCCAGCACCGCGAGCGCGAGCAGGAAGTGCGCGAGCACGAGCAGCGGATGGAGCTCGAAGTAGATGGTCACGAACCCGAGCGGCGCCTGCGCGAGGGTGCCCGCGAACGTCGCGAGCGCGATCCAGGCGACCGCGCGCGAGAGCCCCGGCGTGCGCCGCGCGCCCAGCCAGGCGAGGAGGGTGAGCGAGAGCGGGAAGAGCGCGACCGCCCGGTTGCCGAACTCGATCCAGCCGTGGTGGCTCGACTCGGGGAAGAAGCTCCCCGCCTGGCAGCCGGGCCAGCTCTCGCAACCGAGTCCCGAGGCGGTCAGCCTGACGGTGGCGCCGCTGATCACGATCGCGTACAGCGAGGCGGCGGCGGCGAGCGCGAGCACGCGGAACGCCCGCGGCGAGAGCTCGAACGCCCGGACGCGGGCGAGAGAGGACGAGGCGACCTGCACGGCTACCCGACGACGACCTCGCCGCGACCGGGCTCGACGACCCCGACGCGAGCCGCGAGCACGCCGCGTTGCCGCAGCTCTGCCTCCACCACCGGGACGCGCTCGGCCGGCACGGCGGCGAGCAGGCCCCCGGCCGTCTGGGGGTCGTACCCGAGCGCGGCCAGCTCGGGCGCGAGCCCGTCGAGCGCCACGGGCGCGTACTCGCGGTTGCGGCGGTCGCCGCCCGTGCGCTCGCCCGCCCGGGCGACTTCGAGCGCGCCGGGCAGCGCCGGCAGCGCCTCGCCCTCGAGGCGGACGCGGACGGCGGAGGCCCGCGCCAGCTCGCAGGCGTGTCCGAACAGGCCGAACCCGGTCACGTCGGTGACGGCGCTCGGCGAGAAGCGGGCGAGGACGTCCGCCGCGTCCAGGCTCAGGGTCCTCATCGACGCGACCGCCGCGGCCAGGGCGCCGTCGTCCGCGAGCCCTCTCGCGGCGCCGTGCAGCACGAGCCCCGTCCCCAGCGGCTTCGTCAGCAGCAGGACGTCGCCCGGCCGCGCGCCACTCTTGCGCCAGACGGCGTCGGGGTGCGCGGTGCCCACGACCGCCAGGCCGTACTTCGGCTCGGCGTCGCGCAGGGTGTGCCCGCCCGCGAGCAGCGCGCCGGCCGCGCGCACCTGCGCCTCGGCGGCGGCGAGGACGGCGGCGACCGTCTCGACGGGCAGCTCCTCCGGGAAGGCGGCGACGGACAGCGCTAGGAGCGGCCGCCCGCCCATCGCGAACACGTCGTTGAGCGCGTTCGTCGCCGCGATCGTGCCGAAGTCGGCGGGGTCGTCCACGAGCGGCGGGAAGAAGTCGACGGTGAAAACGAGCGCGCGCTCGTCGTCCAGCCGGTAGACCGCGGCGTCGTCCGCCGGCGACAGTCCCACGAGCAGGTCTTCGCTCGCGGCCGGGACGAACCCGGCCAGCAGGCGCTCGAGGCGCGCGGCGGCGTACTTCGCCGTGCAGCCGCCGCTCGTCGCCAGCTCGGTCAGGCGCACCGCCTGCATTGCCGACAACTGTAGGGGACTCCAGGACGGTTGACGGCGCGCCGGTCCCGCGGTTAGACATCGGCGGTGGCCCGCGCGGCGCTGATCACGGGTGGCTCCTCCGGGATCGGCCTGGCGATCGCGCGCGCGCTGCGGGAAGACGGCTACGAGCTGACGCTCGCCTCGCGTCGCCGCGAGAAGGTGGAGGCGGCCGCGGCCGAGCTCGGGGCGCACGCGGTCGCCGCGAACGTCGCCGTGCCCGAGGAGTGCGCCGCCGTCGTGGCCGGGCACCGCGAGCGCCACGGTCGCCTCGACGTGCTCGTCAACGGAGCCGGCGTCGGCGTCGCGGGGAACCTCGACCAGCTGCCGCCGAAGCACGTCGCGCTGCAGCTGGACGTCAACGTCCGCGGCCTCGTCCTCGTCACCCAGGCGGCGCTCCCGCTGCTGCGCGAGTCGCGCGGCCACGTCGTCAACCTCGCCTCGATCGCCGGGACGATGCCCACGCCCGGCCTGTCGATCTACGGCGCCTCGAAGGCGGCGGTGATCGCGTTCACCCGCTCGCTGAACGCGGAGCTCGACGCCGACGGCGTCCGCGCGACTGCCCTCTGCCCCGGCTTCGTCGACACGCCGATGGCCGCCTGGACGGGCATCCCGGGCGAGCAGATGATCCAGCCGGAGGACTGCGCCGAGCTGGTGCGCGCCCTGCTCCGCCTGAGCCCGCACGCCCGGGTGCCCGAGATCGTGGTCGAGCGCGCCGGCGCAGGGGCGCACGGCCTGCCCGGGTGACGCCGGCGCGTCTCCGCTTGCCAGCCGGTGCGCGGGTGGCGCACAATCGAGGCGTGTCCGAGCAACTCGTTCCGAGGGACGAGCTCCAGGCGACGATCGAGGCGCGCCGCGAGCTCGGCGCCGAGCTGGAGCCCGCGCTGATCGACGCGTTCGTCGAGCGGATCGAGCGCCGAGTCGGCGAGCGCGTGGGCGAGAGCGAGCGCGCGCTCAAGGCGAAGCGGGACCATCAGCGCGAGATGGTGCTCGGTGCGATGGGGATCGCGATCCCGCTCGTGGTCGTCGCCGGGATCTTCGTCGGGCTTCCCGGCGTGCTCGCCGTGCTGGCGACCGTCGCCGTGGTCGCGATCGCCTCGACCCGCTCGTAGCCGCCTTCAGGCGCCCTTCTCGATCGGGACGTCCACCCGGTTGCCCCACTCCGTCCAGGAGCCGGCGTAGTTCTGCACGGGGGGACCCCCGGGGACCCCCCGGGCCCCC
>JACVRR010000058.1 GCA_014534345.1 Thermoleophilia bacterium
AGACGCGAGGAGCGACCCGCGGCACTACTACTAGCAGCCACTGGTCGATGCTCGACCCTCGACGGCGGCTCCGCTCCCGATCGCAGACCCGGTCATGCGGACCCGACCCGCGCAAATCAGTCTGACCGACACGTCGACACCAGCCGACGCGCTCTCCCCGCCGAACGAAGAAGGCCCGCAAACGCGAGCCTTCTTCGCCTGCGACTTGACAAGCCCCTACTCCATATCAGTCGTGCCGCCGGGCGGCGCACTACCCTCAGGCGTCGGCGATGCGGCTCTACTGGGAGATCGCTCGGCGCGGCTATCGCCGCTACGCCGCCTACCCCGGCGCGACGCTGGCCGGGATCTTCACCAACACGATCTTCGGGTTCATGCTCGCGTACATCCTGCTGGCGGTCTTCCGCGAGCGGGACACGGTCGGAAGCTACGACGCCGTCGACGCCGTCACGTACGTCTGGCTCAGCCAGGGGCTGCTGATGACCGTCTACCTCTGGGGCTGGTACGACGTCGCGCTGCGCGTGCAGAGCGGCGAGGTCGCCACAGATCTCCAGCGGCCGCTCGATTTCCAGGGCTACTGGCTGGCGCAGGACCTGGGTCGTGGGCTCTACCACGCGCTCTTCCGCGGCGTGCCGCCCTTCCTCGTCGGGCTCCTCGTCTTCGACGTCCGCCTGCCGGGCGACCCGCTCGTCTGGTTCGCCTTCCCGCTCAGCGTGGCGTTGGCCGTGACGGCCAGCTTCGCATTTCGCTTCCTCTGGAACTTGACGGCGTTCTGGCTGCTCGACTACCGCGGCGTCGCCATCCTCGCGAGCGTGGCGAGCTCCTTCTTCTCCGGTCAGTACATTCCGATCGCCTTCTTCCCGGACGCGCTTGCGACGGTCGCCTGGGCGCTGCCGTTCGCGGCCATGGTGCAGGCGCCGGTGGAGGTCTTCCTCGGGCACGCGCGGGGCGTCGAACTGCTCGGACTGCTGGCCGTGCAGGCGTTCTGGGCGCTCGCGTTGCTCCTCGCGGGGCGGGCGGTCTACGGCTCCGGCACGCGGAAGCTGGTGATCCAGGGTGGCTGAGGCCGCGGCGGCTTTCGGCGTCTACCGGCGGCTCGTGGGCGCGCGCATCCGCTCGCAGCTCCAGTACCGGCTCTCGTTCGCGCTCAGCGTGACGGGCGTGGCGCTGGTGACCTTCCTGGACTTCGCCGTCATCCTCGTCATCTTCGGGCAGATCGATGCGCTGGCCGGCTGGTCCGTCGCCGAGGTCGCATTCCTGTACGCGGTCTCGTCGCTGGCGTTCGCGCTCACCGACCTCGCGATCGGCCACCTCGACCTGCTTCCGCGGATGATCCGGAAAGGCGACCTCGACGCGATGCTCACGCGGCCGCTCGGCTCGCTGTTCCAGGTCGTCGCCGCGGACTTCGCGCTGCGCCGCCTCGGCCGCGTCCTCCAGGCGCTCGTCGTCCTCGCCGTCGCGATCGCGCTGCTCGAGATCCCCTGGACGGCCGGACGCGTCGCGATGCTTGTCGTGATGGTCGTCGCGGGTGCCGCCATCTTCGCCGGCGTCTGGATCGCGTTCGCGACGATCGCGTTCTGGCTCGTCGACTCGATGGAGGTCGCCAACGCCTTTACCTACGGCGGCAGCTTCCTCGGCCAGTACCCGATCGCGATCTTCGGGGCGTGGCTGCGGCGGTTCGTGATCTTCGTCGTCCCGATCGCCTTCGTCGCCTACTTCCCGTCGCTCTACGTGCTCGACAAGCCCGACACGCTCGGGATGCCGGCCGCGCTCCAGGTCGCATCGCCGCTCGTCGGCGCAGTGAGCTTGCTCGCGGGCTGGCTGGTCTGGCAGAACGCCGTCCGTCACTACCGGAGCACCGGGAGCTGACCGTGGCGCTGGTCGAGCTCGAGGGCGTGGAGAAGAGCTTCCCAATCTGGGAGCGGCACGGTCGCGTGCGGCGCCGGCGGCGGATCGTGCGCGCGGTCGACGGCGTCAGCTTCCGCATCGAGCGCGGGACGATGGTCGGCTACGTCGGGCCGAACGGCGCGGGGAAGTCGACGACGATCAAGATGCTGATCGGGATCCTCGTCCCGAGCGCCGGGCGCGTGTCGGTGGCCGGCCTCGACCCCGTGCGGCGACGGATCGACGTGGCGCGCCGGCTGGGCGTCGTGTTCGGGCAGCGGAGCCAGCTGTGGTGGGACCTGCCCCTGCAGGACTCGTTCGACCTGCTCCGCCACATCTACCGCGTCCCCTTCGGGCGCTGGCGCGCGAACCTGGACGCCTTCGTCGAGCTCCTCGACCTGGCGCCGCTCCTCGCGACCCCGGTGCGCCAGCTCTCGCTCGGCCAGCGCATGCGCGGCGAGTTGACGGCGGCGATGCTGCACGACCCGGAGCTGCTGCTGCTCGACGAGCCGACGATCGGGCTCGACGTCGTCGCCAAGGCGCGCGTCCGCGAGTTCCTCGCGCGCGTGAACCGGGAGCGGGGCGTGACGGTGCTGCTGGCGACGCACGACCTCGGCGACATCGAGCGCCTCTGCTCGCGGATCCTGATCCTCGACCGCGGGCGCGTCATCTACGACGGGGAGCTCGAGGAGCTGAAGGGCCGCTACGGCTACGAGCGGACGCTGATCGTCGACCTCGAGGAGCCCGCCCCGCCGCTCGCCGTCCCGGGCGCCCGCGTCGAGCGCGTCGAGGGGCCGCGCCAGTGGCTGCGCTTCCGGCGCGACGACGTGTCGGCAGCGGAGCTGACCGCGGCGGTCGCGGAGCGCGCGCGCCTGCTCGACCTCGCGATCGAGGAGCCGGACGTCGAGGAGATCGTCCGCCGGATCTACGTCGAGGGCATGGCGGGCGAGGCCGTCACGCCAGCGACGTGAGCTCGCCGCGCGTGCGCACCACCCGGGCGTCGCCGCCGAGCTGCGTGAGCAGGCGCTCGAGCGCCTGCGGCCCCGCGGCGACGGTCTCGACGCGCCGCGCCGCACCGACCTGCGCCAGCGCGACGCGCGCGAGCTCCTCGGGCGCGTCGGTGAAGACGCCGAGGCGGGCGCCGGCCGCGGTCAGCCGGCGCAGGGCCGCGCTCACCTCGGCGGCGGGGCGGAGGTAGACGGGCGCGCGGTCCTCGGCGAAGCGCTCGAGCAGCGCCCGCCAGTTGCCGAGCAGGCCGTCGAGCTCGGCCGCGGCCTCCGCCCGGTCGGCGGGAAGGCGCTCGACCGGGATCCCCGCCCGCCTCCCGACCTCGGCCAGCCAGTCGCGCCACAGCGGGCGCGTGTCGCCGAGCACGCCGTCGAGCTCGATCGCGACCGGGTTCACGGGTCGCCCGGGGCTGTGCCCCCCGCCCGGCGGCCGGATCGCTCCGCCGCCGAGGGGACGGGTTGCACGTCGTCACTTGCACGCCTCGCCGCAACGTGGCGGAGCGCAGCGATCCCGATCGCGACGCCGAGCGCGTCGATCGCCACGTCGACGGGCCTGCCCGCCCGACCGGGGACGAAGTGCTGGTGGACCTCGTCCGTCACGGCGTAGATGACGCCGAGCGCGAAGGCCGCGAGCGGTGCGACAGCGCGGGTGAGGAGCGCGCCGAGGATCGCGAACTCGGTCAGGTGGGCGAGCTTACGCAGCACGACGTCCCAGACGCCGAGGCCGGTGCCCAGGCTCGGGATCGACGAGAGCGCGAAGATGACCGCCGCCCAGGCGACGACCGGGAGCCACGTGGCTGCGAGACGCGTCGCCGGCACCGCTGCTAGTCTCGCCCAAACCCATACCGGCGAGCGGCAAGGGAACCCGGTGCGAGTCCGGGACGGTCCCGCCGCTGTGAGGGGAGATGCCCTCCGCCACGACGCCACTGGCTGAAGGCCGGGAAGGCGGCGGAGGGGGAGCCCCGAGTCAGAAGACCTGCCGTCCGCCGCAGCCACCGAACCCCTCGCGGAAGGAGGATTCGTGCACCGTACCCTCGCAGCGCTCGTCGCCCTGGCGGCGCTTCTCACCGTGCCGTCCGCCGTGGCGGCCGACCCGTTCCCCGTCACCCTGCAGTCGCCCGCCGGCGAGGTGACGATCCGCAGGCAGCCGCGTCGGATCGTCTCGCTCTCGCCGACGGCCACGGAGACGCTGTTCGCGATCGGCGCCGGCCGCCAGGTCGTCGCGGTCGACGACCAGTCGGACTTCCCGCGCCGCGCTCCGCGAACGCGACTGTCGGGCTTCACGCCGAACGCCGAGGCGGTCGCCGGCTACCGGCCGGACCTCGTGATCGTCCACTTCGACGCGAACCGGATCGTCGCGTCCCTGCGCCGCCTGGGCATCCCCGTGCTGGTGCAGCCGCCGGCGCGCGACCTGCGGCACGCGTACGCGCAGATCCGTCAGCTCGGTCGGGCGACCGGCCGCCGAACGGCCGCGAACGCGCTCGCGGCCCGCCTGCGGACTCGCATCGGCCGGATCGTCGCCCAGTCGCGCCCGCGGGCACGACGCCACTCGGTCTACCACGAGGTCAGCCCCGACCTGTACGCGGCGTCGTCGCGGACGTTTGTGGGCTCGATCTACCGCCGGTTCGGCTTCCGCAACGTCGCCGACGCGGCCGACACCGGCTCCGGCTACCCGAAGCTGTCGTCCGAGTACCTGATCGCGCGGAACCCGAGCCTGATCGTCCTCGCCGACACCGTCTGCTGCGGCCAGTCACGCGCCACGGTCGCCGCCCGCCCGGGCTGGGACCGCATCCGCGCCGTGCGCACCGGGGCCGTGGTCCGGCTGCACGACTCGCTCGCTTCCCGTTGGGGGCCGCGCATCCTCAACTTCGTCCAGGCGCTGGCCCGCGCCCTCCGCACCGTGCCGCGCTGACGGAGGAGGACTCCCGTGGCCACGCTACGCGTCTGGTTTGGCCGGACGGACGCCTGCTGTGACGGCCGTCGTCGCCGCACGAGCGACGCGAAGGTCGGCCTATGAGCGTCGACGCCACCGCGCTCGCCCGCCGCCAGGTCACCACCCGCAGGCCCAGCGTCCCCTGGCTCGTCGGCGCGCTCGGCCTGCTCGCGGGCGCGCTCGTGATCGGCGTCGCCGTTGGTCCGATCGAGATCGGTGCCCTGCGGATCGTGCAGGCTGCGGCTGCGCGCCTGCCGTTCGTGGACGCGTCGTCGCCGCTGACGGCCGCCGAGGAGGCGATCGTGTTCGAGCTGCGGCTGCCGCGCGTCGTCCTCGGCGCGCTGGTCGGTGCGATGCTCGCCTCGGCGGGAGCGGCCTTCCAGGGCTCGTTCCGGAACCCGCTCGCCGACCCGTACCTGCTCGGCGCGGCGGCGGGGGCCGGGCTGGGCGCGACGCTTGCGGTCGTGTACGCGCCGGCGGGCGCGCGCTCCGTGCTCGTGCCGATCGCAGCGTTCGCCGGCGCCGCCGGGGCGGTCGTCGCCGCATACGCGCTCGGGCGCTCGGCGGGCGGCCGCAGCGCCGCCTCGCTGCTGCTCGCGGGAGTGGTCGTCGCCTCGTTCCTGACCGCCGTGCAGACGTTCGTCCAGCAGCAGAACGTCGACACGGTGCAGGAGGTCTACTCGTGGCTGCTCGGGCGGCTCGCCACCGCCGGCTGGCGCGACGTCCTCATGGTCCTGCCGTACGCCGTCGTCAGCGCGGGCGTACTGCTCGTGCACCGCCGGCTGCTGGACGTGCTCAGCGTGGGGGACGAGGAGGCGTCGGCGCTGGGAATCGACGTCCGCCGCGTGCGCCTCGTCGTCATCGCCGCGGCGACGCTGGGGACGGCGGCCGCCGTTGCCGTCAGCGGGCTGATCGGCTTCGTGGGGATCATCGTCCCCCACACGATTCGCCTGCTCGCGGGCGGCAGCTACCGCGTCCTCCTGCCGCTCTCGCTGCTCGGCGGGGCCGCCTTTCTCGTCCTCGCCGACGTGCTGGCGCGCACCCTCCTCGCGCCCGCCGAGCTGCCGATCGGCGTCGTGACCGCCTTCTGCGGCGCGCCGTTCTTCGCGCTCGTCCTGCGCCGCAGCCGGGTCGTCGCGACATGAGCGCGCTCGAGCTCTCCGGCGTCTCGATCGCGCTCGGCGCGAACGTCGTCGTGCGCGACGTGTCGGAGTCCGTCGAGGAGGGCGAGTGGGTCGTCGTGATCGGTCCGAACGGCGCGGGGAAGACGACGCTCCTGCGGGCGATCGGTGGATTGCTCGCGTACGACGGCGAGATCAAGGTCGGGGGCGAGGACGCCGCGCGCCTGCGGCGCGACGACTTGGCGCGGCGCGTAGCGTTCCTGCCCCAGGCGCCGGTCGTTCCCGAGGACATGAGCGTCGCCGACTACGTGCTCCTCGGCCGGACGCCGCACCTCGGCTGGTTCGGCCGCGAGCGCGCCGACGACGTGGCGGCGGC
Source organism: Thermoleophilia bacterium (assembly GCA_014534345.1). GTDB lineage: Bacteria > Actinomycetota > Thermoleophilia > Gaiellales > Gaiellaceae > JACVRR01. The sequence goes on from JACVRR010000058.1 coordinate 6,319, forward strand.
AGTGCTCGCGCTCGAGCGCCTCGACCTCGTCCCGTACGCGCGGCGGCGGCTCGGATCGCTGAGCGGCGGCGAGCGGCAGCGGGCCGTGCTTGCGCGCGCTCTTGCCCAGGACGCGCCGCTGCTCGTCCTCGACGAGCCGACGGCGGCGCTCGACGTCGGGCGGCAGCAGCAGGTGCTCGAGCTGGTCGACCGGCTGCGCGCGGCACACGGCCTCACCGTCCTGTCAGCGATGCACGAGCTGACGCTGGCCGGCCAGTTCGCTGACCGGCTCCTGCTCCTGGACGGTGGGGCGGTCGTCGCGTCCGGTGCTCCGAGCGACGTGCTGACGACGGAGCGTGTCGCCCGCCACTACGGCGCGAGCGTCCGCGTCGTCGCCGACGAGCACGGCGTCGTGGTCGTGCCCGCGCGAGCGGAGATGGCGGCGGAGGTCAGCGGGCGAGCGGGTTCCGAGTGGCAAGCTCCGGAAAGCGCCCGAAGTCGCGATCCGCGGTCAGGAGCTCCCTGACCCCGTGCACGAGGCAGAGAGCGGCAACGCGCGCGTCATGGACGCGGCCGCCGACGATGCGTCCCGAGCGCACGAGCCCGGCGAGCCGCGCCCAGTAGGGCCCGCGCTCGGCGAGCAGGACGAGGCTTGGAGCCTCCAGCCATGCGTCGACCTGGGCGAGCGCTCCCTCGAGCGGTGACGGCGGGTCGTAGATCGCCGGGTGCGTGACGACGGCGAGGAACTCGTGCAGGCACGGCCACGGAATCGCCCATGCGCCCGTGCCCTCGGCGAGCTCGCGCACGGCGGCGGCGGCCGGCTCGTGCCACTCGGAGTCGCGACGGTGCGCGTAGACGAGGACGTTCGTATCGACCGCGATCACGAACCGCGGCCCTCGTAGGCGGCGTCGCGGATGCGCTCCCAGCCGGCCTCGCGAAACTCAGGCTGGAGGCCCCGGCCGTCGACGGACGCGTCGCGAAGGCGGAATGCTTCCCGCGGCTCGCTCGCCTCGAGCTCCCGTCGGAGACCCGCTTCGACGAGCGCGCGCAGCGTCACGCCGCGGCGGGTCGCAAGCTCCCTTGCGGCCGCGAGCAGCGAGTCCGTGATCTCGATCGTCGTCTTGATATGGCTAACCATATCAGTTCACCCATCTCTACGGTTCGCGGTGCTCGGGTACGCTTCCTGCGCGGCGCCTGGCGCCGACGTATGCGCGACTGAGCGAGCACCCACGATCCTGCTGAGCCCACCCGGGCTCGCCCGCGCCAGCTCAGGAGTCGCCCATGCAGCAGTCCCCCGGCACGCTCGCCGCGCGCCGCGTCACGAAGAGCCACGGAGCCCACGTCGTCCTCGACGACGTGTCGCTCGTTGTCCCGCCGCGGGCGCGGGTCGGCGTCGTCGGTCCGAACGGCAGCGGCAAGACGACGCTGCTCCGCCTCCTGGCGGGGGAGGACGCGCCCGACGCGGGCGCCGTCGGGCGCTCGCCCGCGACGCTGCGGGTCGGCTACCTCCCGCAGGAGCCGGACGTCCGGCCCGACGAGACGCTGCTCGCCTACCTCGCCCGCCGGACGGGCGTCGGGCGTGCGGCGGCGCGGATGGACGCGCTCGCGCGCGAGCTGGCCGACGGCGCACGGCCGGACCGCGCGGCCGACTACACCGCGGCAGTGGACGAGTACGTGGCGCTCGGCGGCGGCGACTTCGAGACGCGGGCACGCGCGGTCTGCGGCGAGCTCGCCCTCGCCCCCGCGTCGCTCGGGCGCCGCCTCGACAGCATGTCGGGCGGCGAGCGGGCGCGCGCCGCGCTGGCCACGATCCTCCTCTCACGCTTCGACGTCCTCCTGCTCGACGAGCCGACGAACGACCTCGACTTCGCGGGCCTCGAGCTCCTGGAACGGTTCCTCGACCGCACGCCGGCCGCGCTCGTGGTCGTGTCGCACGATCGGGCGCTGCTCGATCGGGTGGCGACGCGGATCGTCGAGCTCGTTGAGGGCGGTGACGGGATTCGCGAGTGGCCGGGCCGCTGGAGCGAGTACGAGGACGCCCGTGCCGCCGCGCTGCGCCGCCACTACGAGGCGTACGAGCAATCGATCGACGAGCGTCGGCGGATCGAGGAGCAGGCGCGGCGGATGCAGCGCTGGGAGGAGCATGGCTACGGGCAGGGGCGCAAGAAGAAGAAGACGAAGGACGTGAAGGGCACCTACGAGCGGCGACTTGCACGCGTCGAGGTGATCGAGAAGCCGTTCGAGCCGTGGGAGCTGCGGCTCGAGCTTGCGCCCGCCGCCCGCGGCCCGGACGTCGTCGCGCGGCTCGCCGGCGCCGTCGTCGAGCGCGGCCCGCTCCGGCTCGGCCCGCTCGACCTCGAACTCGGACGCGGCGAGCGGGTCAGCGTGGCCGGCGCGAACGGCAGCGGCAAGACGACGCTCGTCGACGCGCTCGTCGGCCGCCTGCCGCTCGCCGCAGGGACGCGCGCGCTCGGCGCCGGAGTGGTCGTGGGCGAGCTCGAGCAGGGCCGCTCCGCCTTCGCCGGCGACGAGCCGGCGCTCCCGACGTTCCGCCGCGTGACCGGGCTCCGGACGGAGGACGCCCGCACGCTGCTCGCGAAGTACGGGCTCGGGCCGGACCACCTCGCACGGCCGGCCGCCTCGCTCTCACCCGGCGAGCGGACGCGCGCGGTGCTCGCGACCTTTGCGGCGCGGGGCGCAAATCTCCTCGTCCTCGACGAGCCGACGAACCACCTCGACCTGCCGGCGATCGAGCAGCTGGAAGCGGCGCTGGAACGCTACGAGGGCACTCTGCTCGTCGTCTCGCACGACCGCCGCTTCCTCGAGCGCGTCGCGCCGACCAGAACGGTCGACGTGAACGAGATGACACAGTTCCGGTCCTCTCCCGTTACGGATTCGCGCACTTTGCGGACGTAACGTCTCGGCACGGCGAGAACGAGACGGCGCCCGGCCCGCTCGCCGTCCGGCGCGGCCGCTAACGTTGCCCGAGCGATGACCGAGCAAGAGCGCGACGAGCGGAACTACGGCGAGGTCGACGTCGTCCTCCTGTCCATCGAGGACGCGCGCCGACGTGCCGAGCGCGTGTGCCCAGCTGCGCGCCGACGGCGCCGAGGAGTTCCTCGTCGAGGCGATGGAGCAGGCCCGGAAAGAGCTCTCGGAGACGGCGAAGAAGCTGATTCAGGGCACGTTCTTCGCGGTTCCCAAGGCGCAGCTGACGCTCTAGCCTCACCCTCGTGCCGCTTTCGGCCGAGGAGATCCGCCACCGGTTGACCGAGTTCGCGTCCCGCTGGGACACGTACCTCGGGTCCGAACGCGCGGAGGCGCAGCCCTTCCTCGGGGAGCTGCTCGAGTGCTTCGGAACCGACCGGCGGGCGGCCGGGATCCGGTTCGAGGACCCGCTCGGAGGCGGCGCGGCCGATCTCCACTGGCCGGGCGTGGACCGGCGACGATCCGTCTACGCGGACACGAGCGGCCGGGCGGCGTAGACCGTCACCGGCCCCGCGATGCCCTTGAGCCGAACGGGTCCGACCGGCTCGAAGCGGATCCCGGCGCCGGCGGCGTCGCGCGTGACCCGCTCGTCGACGAGCACCTCGCCCGGGCGCGCGTAGTCGGCGATCCGCGAGGCGAGGTTCACCGTCCGTCCGAACACGTCGCCGTCCTTGCGCACGACGGGGCCCGCGGCGATCCCTACGTGCGCGGCCGGGAGGTCGAGCGACGGCGCGCTCGCCACCAGGTCGAGGCCGCTGTCGACGGCGCGCGCCGCGTCGGCGAACGACAGCATCGCGCCGTCCCCGAGCAGCTTGACGAGCCGCCCGCCGAAGCGCTGCGCGGTCTCTTGGACGAGCCGCCCGAGCGTCGCGGCTTTCTCGGCCGCCTCGGCGTCGCCGCGCTGCTCGGCCAGCGCCGTGAAGCCGGAGAGGTCGACGAACGCGATCGCCGAGCCCCTGGCCACCCGCTGTTGCGCGCCGTCCGCGACGGCATCTTCCGCCAGCGTGACGAAGTAGTCGACGAGCTCGTGCTCGAGGAAGCGGTTCAGCCCCCAGTGCGCGATCGCGGCGATCAGCGGGGCGATGCGCCGCGACTCGTCGCCGAGGGCGACCAGCCGGTCGGCGGGCGTGCCGCCGTCGGCGGCGAGCTGCGCCTCGAAGCCGGCCCGCACGTGCTCCGAGACACCGTCGACGACCTTCCGGACGCCCTCGGCGAACACGCGATTGCAGGCGACGAAGATGTCCGGCTCGATCGTGCCGCGGTAAATTCGCGCGAAGACGTCCCAGAGCGCGGCGTCGTCGGAGCGCAGCGGCTCGTCCGGCTCGGGCGCCGACAGCCCCCACATGGCGTAGACGTACGCGACCAGGTCGAGCGAGATCCCGAGCTCGGCGGCGATCGCGCCGATCGAGCGGTCGGAGAACTCCACCTCGCGCGGCGAGACCCCTGCGATGGCGCCGAGCGGGACGCGCCCGTCGCGTACCGCTTCGGCGAGGCGCTCGAGCGACGTCCCCGAGGTCTCGAGCGCTTCGACGAGCCGGACGCGCTCCACGTCTGCGGCGACGAACGCGTCGCCCGCCGGCGCGATCAGGCCGAGCGCGACGAGCTCCTCGATGCGCTCGCGCGACACGCCCGCGCGCCGCGCGAGCTCCGGTGCGGAGAGGGGGGTCACGGCGGACATGCTCGCAGGTCGGCCTACCGGGGGCGGCAAGGGCGGTCGCGCGCCCCCGCGACCCGCGGCCCGTCAGGCGGGCGCCGCCGCGCGCCGCTCGCTTGCCCACGCGCCGAGCAGGCCGCGGTAGTGCGCGACGAAGTGGTCGTGCTCGTGCGGCGGGAAGGTCGAGCGCACCGTGTCGACGAGCAGCGCGTCGAACTCGGCGCTCTCGACGTACTCGAGCAGCACGTCGTCGAGGTGTGGGATCGCCTCGACGACGAACGCCTCGTACTCCTCGACCCCGAAATAGTCGTCGGCCAGCCGCCGGTACTCCGCGAGCTTCTCCTCCCAGGCGAGGTCGTCGCGATCCGCGACGGCGAAGAACGGCCGCACGTCCTGGTCTATCGAGGGCGCGCGCCCGCTGACCGCGCAGAACGCCGACCACTTGAAGAGCGCGGCGATCGCCCGGGGGAAGTAGTAGTGCAGGCTGGTCAGCGCGACGTCGGGCGACGCGTTCGCGTAGTCGATCGGGTGCATCACCCCGTCCTTGACGATCGTCTCCGACGAGTTGAACTCCCAGCGGAAGAAGGCGTTCACCAGCCGGCTGAACGTGACCACCTCGTGGCCGAGCTCCGGCGTCAGGAAGTCATGCCGGACCTGGTAGCGGTCGTGCAGCGGCCGGTCCGGCTCGTAGGCCATCACCATCGACTCGGCCCCGATCGAGAGCGTGCGAACGAAGACGTCGAAGTCCTCGACGGCCGCCTGCAGGTGCATCAGCCGCTCGCCGGACGCGTCGTATCCCCTTTGCAGCTCGTCCGGTCCGGCGATCCGCTCGACGCCGACCCACTGCCCGCCGTCGAACGGCTTCATGTACAGCGGGTAGCCGATCCGCCCCGCGATCGCGTCGAGGTCGAAGGGCGCGTTGTAGCGGGCCGCCATCTCCTCGAAGCGTGCGACCGCGGCGGCCCACTTCCCGCCGCTCGGCGGGACCTTGTGCGGGAGCAGCCACGTGTCGGGCACCTGGAAGCCGAGCCGCATCATCACGCAGTAGGCGGCGTGCTTCTCCATCGCCTGGAAGGTGAACGGGTTGTTCAGGAGGTACACGTCGTCCATCAGGGCGATTTTCTTCAGCCACTCGCGCGGCAGGTGGTACCACCACGCCAGCCGGTCGATGACCAGCGTGTAGCGCGGCTTGTACCGCAGGTCGAAGGGCTCGTTCACGATCCGCTCGACGCTGAGCCGGTGGGTCTCGCCGCGCCACGAGAGGTCGCCGACCCGCCCCGCGAGCGCCTCGAACGCGCGGGGCCAGTCCTCCTCGGTCCCGAGCAGCAGGCCGATCACGTGCTCGCGCGCCATCAGCAGAAGCGGGCCAGGTGGTGCGCGAGCTGGGCCCGCCACGACGGCCAGTCGTGCGGCCACTCCTGTCCCCAGAGGTCGAGCTCGCAGCGGATCCCCTTCTCCCGCAGGAGCGCCGCGAAGCCCTTCGTGCTCTCGAGAGCGCCCGTCGTGTCCTCCCACTGTCCCTGCCCGCACACGAGCAGGAGGCTGGCCCGGCTGCGGAGCCAGTCTAGGTGGTCGCCGTGCAGGTGCGAGACGTAGTCGGCGGGGTTGTTGAAGTAGACCGCGTCGCCGCGCTCGCCCCAGCCGACGACCGACACGTCGTAGACGCCGCTCTGGCAGATCGCCAGCGGGAACACGTCGGCCCGCCTGAGCGCGAAGTTGGCGGCGTGGTACGCGCCGAAGCTCACGCCGGTGACCGCGATGTCGCCCGCGCCGCCGCAGTCGGCGGCGATCCAGGGCACGACGGTGTTCACGATCCAGCCCTCGTAGCCGCCGAGCCGCCGCGCGCGCTCCTCCAGCGGGAGCGAGCGGTCGTGCCAGCTCGCCGCGTCGTAGCTGTCGACGCAGTAGAGCTTCAGCCGTCCGGCCTCGAGCAGCGGCGCGGTCGCGTCCACCATCCCGAAGTCCTCGTACTGCGCCGCGTGCCCCTGCTCGGAGGGAAAGGCGAGCACGGGGCGGCCCCAGTGGCCGTACGCGAGCACGCCGCCCTCGCCGCCGAGCGCCGGCGCGGGCAGCGAGACGTGGCGCCGCGCTACCCCCACAGCCGCTGCAGGAGCGAGACGAGCGGCCCGTGCAGGCTGTCTCGCCACGAGACCCAGTTGTGCGCGTCGGGGTGCTCGTCGAGCTCGGCCGCGTAGCCCTGCCGCGCCAGCGCGTCGCGGACGACCCGGTTGTTCGCCAGGTTCTCCTCGCCGGTCCCGCACGTCATGCCAACCGGGATCGGGTCCGGCCACCCGGGAGCGCGCAGGACGCTCCCCACGAAGCGCGCGATCCGGCCGAAGCGCGCGAACCCGGCCTCCTGCCGGTCGGAGCGCAGGCGGAAGAAGCTCCCCGACTGGAGCAGCAGCCCGCCGAACGCGCCCGGCTGGACGCGGTGGGCGTGCAGGAGCGCGAGCGCGCCGAGGCTCGCTCCGAGCCCGACCGGCGCGCTTCCGTGGGACGGCGCCCTGCGCCGGAGCGCCGGCAGCAGGTCGAGCGCCAGCGCGCGGGCGTAGTGCGCCGACGCGGAGTAGTGCTCGTCGCGCGGGAACGGCGGCGGGAGCAGCGCGGCCCGGAGCGGCGGGATCTCCAGCTCCGCGGTCGCAGACTCGAGCAGCTGCAGCAGCAGCGAGTACTCGGCGTACTCCGGCCCGTCGTGGACGACCAGGAGCGGCAGCGGCTCGGCCGGATCGCGCCCGGCGGCGGTCCACAAGAGCCCGCCGAGCTCGCCCCCGAGGCGGCGTGACTGCAGGCGCACGCCGCGCAGCGTCCCGGGCGGCGCGTCCTCGTCCTCCAGCCACGCGGGCGCGCGGTACCCGGCGAACTCGAGCACCGACTTGTCCCCGAACGGGCCCGGGACGCGACGCGGGTTGGCGGGGTCGACACCGACCTCGGAGCCGCGGTCGCGGACGAGCTCGAGCAGGTACTCCATCCGGTCGACGGCGAGCGGCCGGAGCAGCGACAGCTCCCAGACGCCGTCGCGCCGCCGCGTGAACTCGCGTGGCGGCTCGCGCTTCCACAACTCCGCGAGCAGACGGACGGCCCGCAGCTCACCGCTCGCGTCCTCCAGCCGGAGGACGACCTCGTCGCGCTGCAGGGCCGCTTCCACGAGGCGCGATGGTAGGCGACGCCCCGTTCCTAGAGGTCTTTCGCGTGCCTCGTTCCCGCCGCCCGCGACCGGTAGCCGAGGTGCTCGTTCAGCGCGACCACGTCGGCGTTCGTCGCGTCGTTGCCGGCGAGCAGCGCCGTGACCCCGTTTGCCGCCGCCCAGCGGATCGTCGCCAGCTTCGCGAACCGCGCCAGCCCGCGCCGACGGTACGCGCGCAGCGTTCCGGTGAACCAGTGCGCGGCGCGGCCGCCCTCGAGGTCGCCGCCGATCCAGGCGAGCGACACCGGCCGTTCGTCGTGGAGGACGACGGCGCTCCCCTCGAGGGACAGGTCGGGGTGCTCGAGCACGTTGCGCTTCCACTCGTCGAAGCGGACGACCTCCGGCTCGTCGCTCGGCTCGTCCGCGGCCGCCTCGGCGTAGAGCGCGTGCAGGTCCTGCTCGCGCTCGCGCACCGAGCGCAGCGAGACGACCCGGAAGCCTTCGCGGGCGCGCTCGCGCTCGAGCCGCGCGAGGTCGCCGACGTCGACGTCGCGCGGATCGACGCTCCACATGCGCGCGGTGCGGACCGGCCGGTAGCCGCGCGCGGCGAGGAACCG
>JACVRR010000016.1 GCA_014534345.1 Thermoleophilia bacterium
GAGCCGGCGAGCGAGGCGGAGCTCGCGGCGGCGACGCCGATCGTCAGGCGGAACGTCGACGTCCTGCGCGACTTCGCTGCCCGCGATCCGGCCGGCAAGCCGCGCGCGGTCCGCCTCCGCTTTCGCGTGTCGCCGGTCGCGATCCACGGCGGCGAGCGCGTCGAGGCGGTCGAGATCGTCCGCAACGAGCTCGTCGCCGACGAGGCCGGGCGGGTGCGCGCCGTCCCGGCGGACCTGCGGGAGCGGATCGTGTGCGGGCTCGTCTTCCGCAGCGTCGGCTACCTCGGCGTGCCCGTGCCGGGCATCGCGTTCGACGAGCGGCGCGGGACGATCGCGAACGCGGGCGGGCGCGTGCTCGACGCGCACGGCACGCCGGTGCCGGGGGTCTACTGCGCCGGCTGGATCAAGCGCGGGCCGACCGGGATCATCGGCACGAACAAGAAGGACGCCGCCGAGACCGTCGCGCTGCTGCTCGAGGACGCCGCGGCGGGGCGCCTGCCGGCCGCCGACCGCTCGCGGACGCTCGAGTCGCTGGTGGCCGAGCGCGGCGTCGAGGCGGTCGTGTACGCGGGCTGGCAGGCGATCGACGTGCTCGAGCGGACGCGTGGCGGGGAGCTGGGCCGGCCACGCGTCAAGCTGTGCAGCTGGGATGAGCTGCTCGCCGCCGCGCGCGGCGCCGTCGCCGTCGAGTAGGCGAGCGCGGCGCGGGCCCCGCCGGCGTCCCTCGGAGGAGGGATTGCGCTCGCCTTCGCGCGCCTGCGGCCGACAACGCTCGTGTGTCCCCGCTCGCCGTCGAGTGCCTCCGCTGCGGACAGCCGCACGTACTCGGGGACGCGCGCTGGGAGCGGCTGACCGAGAGCGAGTGCCCGCGCTGCGGCTACCTCGGCTGGGCGCCGAGCGCGGCGCTCGACGAGCCCGCCCGGCGCGCGCTGCGCGAGCGGCCGGTCGAAGAGCGCCGTCTGCGCGTCGCCTAGCGGCCGTCGCCACTAGACTCGCCCGCGTGGCACCGCTCCGCGCCCGGGTTGGTCCAGCGGCCGCTGCGTTCACCGGTCGCCGGCCGCGGAACGACGAGCTCGAGCCTGCCTCGTGACGACGATGCGCGAGCGGGAGCTGTGGGGCGCCGAGACGCGGAAGGCGATCGCGAACTTCCCGGTCTCCGGCGAGCCGATCCCCGTCCCGGTCGCCCGCTGGCTCGGCCGGATCAAGGGCGCAGCGGCCCGCGTCAACGGCGACCTGGGGCTCCTCGACGGCGACCGGGCGGAGCGGATCGCCGCCGCGGCCGATCGGGTCGCCGCCGGCGAGTTCGACGACCAGTTTCCGATCGACGTCTTCCAGACGGGATCGGGGACGTCCTCGAACATGAACGCGAACGAGGTGATCGCCTCGCTCGCGGGCGACGGCGTCCACCCGAACGACCACGTCAACCTGGGCCAGTCGTCGAACGACGTCTTCCCCACGGCGGTGCACCTGGCCGCGCTGGAGGAGCTGACGCGCGACCTGCTGCCCGCGCTCGACCGGCTCGCCTCGTCGCTCGAGGGCAAGGCCGGCGAGTTCGCCGACGTGGTGAAGTCCGGCCGCACGCACCTGATGGACGCCGTGCCGGTGACGCTCGGGCAGGAGTTCGGCGGCTACGCCGCGCAGGTGCGGCAGGGGCACGCGCGCGTCGAGGCGACGCTCGAGCGCGTGGGCCAGGTCCCGCTCGGGGGAACCGCCGTCGGCACCGGGCTGAACACGCACCCCGAGTTCGCGGAGCGCGTGCGGGCGCGGCTCGCAGACGAGACGGGGCTTCGGATCCTGCCGCCCGCCGACCCGTTCGAGGCGCAGGCGGCCCGCGACGCGCTCGTCGAAGCCTCGGGCGCGCTGAAGACCGTCGCCGTCTCGCTCACCAAGATCGCCAACGACATCCGCTGGCTGGCGTCCGGGCCGCGGGCCGGCCTGGCCGAGATCTTCCTGCCCGAGCTGCAGAAGGGCAGCTCGATCATGCCGGGGAAGGTGAACCCGGTCATCCCCGAGGTCGTCACGCAGGTCGCCGCGCAGGTCATCGGCAACGACGCCGCGATCACGACCGGCGGCATGCAGGGCCACTTCGAGCTCAACGTCTTCGTCCCGCTGCTGGCACGGAACCTCCTGGGCTCCATCGAGCTGCTCGCGAGCGCGTCGCGGCTGCTCGCCGAGAAGTGCGTCGACGGCATCGAGGCGAACCGCGAGCGCTGCGAGGAGTACGCCGAGCTGACGCTCGCCGCGGCGACGGCGCTCAACCCGTACATCGGCTACGACCGGGCGAGCGAGATCGTCACCGAGGCCGCGCGCTCGGGGCGGCCGCTGCGCGAGGTCGCGCGCGAGGCGGGCGTCGACGACGAGACGCTCGACCGCGCGCTCGACTACCGCTCTATCGCCCAAAATCCGGCGCCCGCACCGGAGCGCGGTGGCGCTTCCTAGCGCGCTTCAGCGGGCGCCATGACGATTTCGGGCGAGGGCCTCGTCTAGAGTGCTGCTCCCGCCGGATCGCGTGTCCCCCGCGGCCGCGGCGCGGAAGGTCTCCAGGGCCAGATCGATCTCTTCGTCGCCGGTTTGCCAGTTCGAGACGGAGACGCGGATGGCCCTGCGGCCGTCCCAGCTCGTTCCGCTGAGCCACACGCGGCCGGAGCGCTGCACGCGCTCGACCACGGCATCGGTGCGCGCGTCGTCCTCGTAGCGGAACAGCACCTGGTTCAGCACGACCTCGTTGAGCAGCTCGACGCCCGGCTGCGTCGCGATGCGATCCGCGAAGGACCGGGCGTGCCGGCAGCAGCGCTCGACGAGCTCCGCGACGCCCGAGCGCCCCAGCGAGCGGAGCGCTGCGTAGACCGCGAATCCGCGGGCGCGGCGGGAGAACTCCGGCACCCAGTCGAGCTGGTCGCGCACCGGCTGCGCGCCGTCCGTCTGCACCAGGTATTCGGCGTGCACGGTCATCGCCGCGCGGTGCGAGCGCGGGTGCGCGCAGAGGACGATGCCCGAGTCGTACGGGACGTTCAGCCACTTGTGGGCGTCGGTCGTCCACGAGTCGGCTCGCTCGGCGCCGGCCGCCAGCTGCCGATACGCGGGCGCCGCCGCCGCCCAGAGGCCGAACGCGCCGTCGACGTGCAGCCACGCGCCCGCAGGACGACACGCCTCGGCGATCTCCTCCAGCGGGTCGAAGGCGCCGGTGTTCACCTCGCCCGCCTGCGCGCAAACGATCGTCGGGCCGTCGTGGCCGGCCAGCTGCGCCGCAAGGGCGTCCGACCGCATCCGCCCCTGGCCGTCGGCCCCCACGACGGTCGGCGCGCCCAGGCCGAGCAGACGGAGGGCGCGGTCGACGGTCACGTGCCGCTTCTCGCCGACCAGGACGCGGACGCGCGGCGCGCCCTGGAGCCCGTTCCGGCCGACGTCCCAGCCGGCGGCGTCGAGGACGTGGAAACGGGCGGCCGCGAAACCGGTCACGTGCGCCATCTGCGTGCCGGTGACGAAACCGACGGAGGCGTCCGCAGGCAGCCCGAGCAGGTCGACGAGCCACTCGCGGACGACCTCCTCCACCACCGAGGCGGCCGGGCCGGCGACGTACAGGCCAGCGTTCTGGTCCCAGGCCGACGTCAGCCAGTCGGCGGCGAGCGCCGCCGGCAAGCCACCGCCGATGACGAAGCCGAAGTACCTGCCACCGGCGCTGCCGACCAGCCCCGGGTCGGCGGCGGCGGCAAGATCGCGCACGACCTCGGCCGGGGCGAGCGGCGCGTCCGGCATGGGGCGGCCGAGCGCGACGCGCAGTTGCTCCGCCGTGACATTGGGAAAGACCGGCCGGCTTCCGACCGACTCGAGGTAGGCGGCGGCCAGCGCCGCCGCCTGCTCGATCACCGTGCGCGCGCTGTCCACCACCCCGACCGTACTCCGCGTGGACGGCGCGCCGCAACGCGCGCGCGACGTCCGTACCATCGTGAGGGCCGCGTCACGCGCGCCGAATCGCACCTGCCCGCCGTGAAGGGAGATCACACCAGGCACCGCGGAGACCGTGTTCATATGCGCCGCGACACGCTCGCCGAACGGAGAGGACAGTCGGGAGCGATCGTCCCCGACGGAGGCGGCGCTCCTTCGGCGGCGTGTCGAAGCGCGCAGACCGGGGACGGCCTTGGTCGGCGGAGCAGACGACTCAAATCTCGGCTGACTGGTCCGCGAGGAGGCCGTCGCCCGTTCGACGACGGCGATGGGTCAGGCGTAACGCCTGCGCGTCCCCTCACGAATCTCGACCACGCGGATCCGCCGATCGACCGCCATCGAGGGTCGAACCGCACACAGCCGGTGTGAAACGCGTCACACCATGGTGACGTGTGCCCGTGTTATAAGCGGCGCGACACGATCACCCAACGGGAGAGGAGGGCCGGTATGGCGGTTTCCCCCGAAGAGTTCGACCAGCGACAGCGCGCGATCAACGAGCAGCTGCTCGAGCGGGCGACGAGCGATCCGAGCTTCAAGCGGAAGCTGATCGACGACCCGGACGCGGCGGTCCGCGAGGCGGGTCTCGAGGACGAGGCCCAGCAGCTGCAGGAGGCGCTGCCGAAGCGCGAGGCGGGGATGGAGGTCGACCCGCACGGCTTCACGTGGTACCGCCTCTGCCTTCTCTGGAGCTACATCCGCTATTGCCTCTAGGCGAGCCGGGGCCACGCCCCTGAGCGGGAAGCGCGCCGCGGGGCCGCATGGAGCAGGGCGCTCTCCGCGGCTCCGCGGCGCGGTGTACACGGCGGCGACGGGAGCTCGAAGTACCAGGCCTCGTGGAGGAACGAGATGGCGACAGCGCACGAGATCGACAGCCTTCAGCGCGTCATCAACACGCGCCTGCCGAGCGTGCGGTGCTCGAGGCCCGCGTCGCGCGAGAGGCCCGACCCTCGAGGAGCTCTTGTTGAAGCTCGTACCCCCTGCGGAGGTCGATCCGCACGCGGGCTGGGCGAGCGTCTACGTCAAGTGGACGTGGTGGCAGGTCCACGTGTAGACGCGGCGGCGCGGGCGAGCTGCCGGACGCACGTTCTCGGCCGATCGTCATGATTGCGCCGGTGGGGCGCGAGCAGCGGCCGCACGCAGAGCGCGAGCTGCCGCCTGGCGGCGAGCGGCAGCCCGAGCGGGCCTCGTACCGTACGCTCGTCGAGGAGCTGCGGGACACGCTCGGCATCGCGGCCGCCGTCTCGGCCGACGCCGACCCGTTGCTGGGCCCGCTCTGGGTCAGCGTCGCCCCGGAGGGCGTCGAGCCACCCGAGCAGGGGTGGAAGCTCCACGTCTCGGCTACGGCCTGGTCAGCCGAGGACGTGCTCCGCCGCGTCGTGCCGGTGCTGCTGCGCGAGCGCGTGCCGTTCAAGGTCGCCGCCTCGGCCGACGTTCTGGAAGCGCTGAACAGCGGCATTGCGGGTCTCGACCAGGTTGGGAAGTTCGTCGCGGTCTACCCGGCGACCGACGAGCAGGCGGTCCGGCTCGCGGTCGGCCTCGACGAGGCGACGAGGGGGCTCGGAGGCCCCGCCGTGCCCGGCGAGCGCTCGCTCGGCCCGGACAGTCTCGTCCACTACCGGTACGGCGCCTTCGCCGGGCGCATGGTGCAGTCCCCGTGGGGCGAGATCACGCCGGTGATCCGCGCCCCCGACGGCACCCTGGTACCCGACCGGCGACACGGCGGCTCTCCGGACTGGGCCGTCGATCCGTTCGTCGAGGCGGGCGTCGCGGAGCAGCTGGACGACCGGCTGATGCAGGTCGTGGGCAAACGCTTCCTCCTGCTCGCGCCCCTCCACCGCTCTCCGCGGGGGATGGTGTACGCCGGCTCCGACCTCGAGTCCCTGACGCAGTGCATCGTCAAGCGGGCACCTCGGCGCGCGCTCGTCGCGGAGGGGTCCGACGCGCGCGACTTCCTGCGCCACGAGGCGGACGTGCTTCGCCGGCTCGCCGACGCGCGCTTCCCCGAGTTCCTCGGCGTCGTCGAGCACGACGGCGACCTGTACCTCGGGATGGAGCTCGTCGAAGGGGAGCCGCTCGCGTACCGAGTCGGCAAGGCGCTCCGCGAGGGGCGGGTCGTCGCGCCCGCGCAGGCGGTCGCGTGGGGACGCGAGCTCGCGGCGACGCTCGGCACGATCCACGCGCGGGGTCTCGTCTACCGCGACCTCAAGCCGCTCAACGTCATCGTCGCGCCCGACGGGCATCTGCGCATGATCGACTTCGATTTCGCGTGGGAGGCGGGGCGCGCGAACGCGCCCGGCATGGGTTCGCGCGGCTACTGCTCACCGCAACAGGCGCGAGCGGAGCCCCCGTCCGTGACCGACGACGTCTACGCGCTCGGCGCGCTGCTCTACTCGGTCGTGACGGGCGCGGAGCCGAGCCTCGCGCCCGACCCGTTCGACCTCCTCGCCCGCCCGGTCGAGTTGCTCAACCCGTCGGTCGGCACTCCGCTCGCCCGGGTGATCGCATGCTGCCTCGACCCGGACCCGGCGCGCCGCTACCAGTCGATGGCGCAGGTCGACGACGCGCTGGCGGCGATCGGAGATGCGGCCGAGGCGGCGCCGCACGCGTTCGGGAGCGGCGCCGCCCTCGCGGACGACGACCGTCGCCGGTACGCCGAGCTCGCTCGCGGCCTCGCCGACACGCTCGCCGTCGACGCCGGCCAGCTCGCCCGCGCGCACGAGCTCGCCGGCGCCGACGCGCCGCTCGTCTACCGCGACGTGGGGATCGGCACGGCGGGACTCGTCCTCGCCCTGAGCGAGGTCGTCGACGTCTTCGGCGACACCCGGCACCGCGAGGCGCTCGAGGTGGTCGCGCGGGCGCTCGTCCACGCTCTCCCCCCCGATGGGGAGCCGGTGTCGGGGCTCTACGTCGGCGAGGCCGGGATCGTGGCCGCGCTCCTGCGGGCCGGGCAGGTCCTCGGCGACGCGGCCCTCGTCTCGGAGGCGGCCGGCCGCGGGCGAAAGGCCGCCCAGCTTCGCGACGCCAGCTCCGATCTGTTCAACGGAACCGCCGGCCGCCTGCGCGTCCATCTGTGGCTCTTCGACACGACCGGCGACGAGGCGCACCTCGCCGACGCCCTCGCCGCCGGAGAGCGGCTGCTCGCCCGGGCAGAGCCGGCCGGCGGTGACGGGCTGAGCTGGTCCTCGACGCTCCCGGACGGCGAGGTCGTCGCGTACCTCGGCTACGCGCACGGGGCGGCCGGAATCGGCGACGCGCTGCTCGACCTCTTCGAGGTGACGGGAGAGACGCGCTTCCGAGACGCCGCGCGCGCGGCGTCGCGCTGGATTGCGCCTTTGGGCGCCCCGACGCTGGCGGACGGCACCGGGCTCGATTGGCCGGACGTGGAGGCCGGCGAGCTCGGAGGGCCACTCTGGTGCCACGGCGCGGCGGGGATCGGCCGCTTCTTCCTCCACGCCGCCCGGCACGCGCTCCTTGAGGACGCCGAGCAGCTCGCCCGGCGCGCGGCGCGGACGGCGGCGCGCGGCGGCCGGCACATCGGGCCGACCCAGTGCCACGGGCTTGCAGGGAGCATCGAGTTCCTCCTCGACGTCGCGCACGCGACGGGTGATGCGCGGTTCCTGCACGAGGCGCGCGAGCTCGCCATGCTGCTGGAGGCGTTCGTTCTCGATCGCGGCGGGCGGGTCGTCGTCCCGGGCGATGCGCCGACGATCGTGCGCCCCGCTTACACGACCGGGTACGCGGGGACGGCCGTCTGCCTGCTGCGCCTCGCCGACCCCGAGCGCCGGCCGCACCAGCTCAGCGCAGCCGGGTTTCGCTTCCGTGAACTTGAACGCGAGCCACTGATGCGGTAAACCCCCCCTGCCGTTCGGCGCGGGAGGGTGCGGCATTTCGGAGCAGGTGACAGAGGAGGAGCGAGCCCCGCGCGGCGAGTGGCTCGAGCTGACCGGCAGACGGGTGGTCGTGCACGCCGCAAAGGGCTCGTTCGCGGCCTCGCGTGCGAGGACCGAGCTCGAGGAGGCGGAGCGGGCCGTCGGCGCGCTCGAGGACGTCCTCCAGCCGCCGCAGGACCGGCGCGGGGGGCGAGTCGACGTCTACCTCGCCGACCCGGTCGACTCGGCCGCCGACACGGCCGCGCCCGAGGCGGCGGCGCCGGGGCAGGCGTTCGGCGATGGTGGCCTCGTTCGGATCGTCCACCCCGAGCTGCCCGCGCTCCCCGTCGCCTGGCCGCTCGCGCGCGTCGCGATCGCGCGCTGGTTCGGCGAGGCCGCGGCGGAGGCGCCGCTGCTGGTCAACGGCGCCGCCGGGCTCGCGGCGGCACGCACGGGCTCGGGTCCCTCGGTCCGCGAGGCCGACGCGGCCGTCTACGAGCAGCTCATGCAGGCGACCGGTGCCGGAGCGGGCGGCGGCATGGGAATGGGCGGCCCGATGACCATGGGCGCGCCCGCTTCCGCTCCCCCGTCGGCGGACGGCGAGCGGCCGTCCGGGCCACCGTCCATCTTCCCGCGGCTGCAGCCCGCCGCGCCCGGCGACGCGGTCGACGCTCCCGATCCCGTCGCGACCTCGTTCGTCGGCTACCTCATCACCTCCTTCGGCGCGGAGGCGTTCGCGCAGTTCCTGGCGGGCTACGACGCGGCGAAGCGGGACGAGAGCGCGCTCTCGGCGTTCCGGCAGACTCTGGCCGCGCTCGAGGAGGGGTGGATCGGCTGGCTGATGAAGGGCGGGTCGGGCGCGCAGGGCCTCTCGTCGTTGTTCCGGTTTCTCACCCCGCTCCTCCTGCGCTACCGCTGGCGGCTCGTCGAGGTGGCCGTCTGGATGGCGGTCGGCCTCGCCGTGACGGCGGCTTTCCCGCTCCTCGTCCGCCGTCTGATCGACGGGCCCGTGGCCGACGGCGACGCACGCGGGCTCCTGGTTCTCACCGTTGCGCTGCTGGCGCTCCCGCTGGTGAACTTCCTCGCCGGGATCCGCCGGGTGTACGCGGAGGCGGTCGTCAGGTACCGGGTGGGCGCGGATCTCGAGGAACGGACCTTCGCCCACCTGCAACGCCTCCCGCACGCGTTCTACGGCGAGGCGCGCGTCGGCGACGTGATGAGCCGCCTCTCGCAGGACCTGTTCATCGTCCGGGAGGGCCTGTCGCAGTTCGCCAGCCTGTTCATGGCGCTCCAAGCGGTCGTCGCGATCGCGGTGATCTTCTACATGAGCGTGTGGATGGGGCTCGCGCTCCTCGCGATGATCCCCGTCTTCGGAGCAACGTACTTCCTGCTCGGGGGGCGGGTCGGCCAGGCCGGCTACGCGCAGCAGGAAGCGCAAGGCGAGGTCGCCGCGACGGCACAGGAGAACCTGTCCGCCCACGCCGTCGTGAAGGCGTACGGGCTGGAGCAGCGGGCGGTTGCGACGTATCAGGGCCGCGTGCGCGCGTTCGTCAAGGCGGGGCTGCGCACGAGCCTGATCATGGCGGCGTTCGAGTCGGCCGTGACGCTGACGGCGATGCTGATGACGGTGCTCGTGATCGCCCTCGGCGGCTACCTGGTCATCACCGGGGCATTCGGCGTCGGCACGCTGGTCGCCTTCATGACGCTCCTCCCCTCGCTGTTCGCGCCGATCACGTCGCTCGCGGTGGCGCTGCAGATGCTGCAGCTGGCGAACGCGTCGCTGACGCGCGTCCGCGAGCTGCTCGACGCGCCCGTCGACATCGCCGACAGCCCGGGCGCGGTCGAGCTCCCGCGCCTCAGCCGCGAGATCGTGCTCGAGAACGTGACCTTCGGCTACGACCCTGCGCACCCGATCTTCCAGGAGTTCTCGCTGCGGATCCTGGCCGGGCGGAGCGTCGCGATCGTCGGACCGTCGGGCTCGGGCAAGAGCACGATCGCCAATCTGCTCCTCCGCTTCTGGGACCCCGACGAGGGGCGCGTCCTGTTCGACGGCCACGACCTGCGTGACGTGACGGTGAGCTCGTTGCGCGGCCAGATCGGGCTCGTCTTCCAGGAGACGTTCGTGTTCGACACCACAGTCCGCGAGAACATCCGCCTCGGCCGGCTCGACGCGACCGACGACGAAGTCGCGGCGGCCGCGGAGGCCGCGCGCCTGACGGACTGGATCCGCTCGCTTCCCGCCGGGTACGAAACGCTTCTCGGCGAGCGCGGCGTGCGGATGAGCGGCGGCCAGCGCCAGCGGCTCGCGATCGCCCGCGCCCTGCTGCGCGACCCCCCGGTGCTCGTGCTCGACGAGGCGACGAGCGCGCTCGACGCGCAGACCGAGGCGGGGATCCTGGCCACGCTCGCGGAGGTCGCCAAGGGCCGGACGACGATCAGCATCACCCACCGGCTGTCGCTCGCGGCGACGGCCGACCGGATCGTGGTGCTGGAAGGGGGCCGGCTCGTGGAGGAGGGGACGCACGACGAGCTGGTGGGCGCCGGCGGCCTGTACGCGCGGCTGTACGAGGAGCAGACGAGCCACGTCGTGGGCGACGGGCGCCGGCCGGCGATCCGCGTCGACCGCCTCCGGCACATTCCGCTGCTGGCCGGACTCGGGAACGACGCGCTCGCCGCCGTCGCCGAGCTGCTCGTGCTCGAGCGGTTCGGCGCCGACGAGGTCGTTGCGCGTCAGGGAGAGCCGGCCGACCGCTTGTTCCTCATCGACCGCGGGCAGGTGGACGTCGTGGTCGAGCGGAATGGCTACGAGCGGCGAGTGAACACCCTCAACGACGGGGAGTTCTTCGGCGAGATGGCGCTCATCTCCGACCAACCACGAGTGGCGACGGTGAAGACGACCATGCCGACCGACACGTACACCCTCAGCCGGCACGACCTCCGCGACCTGATGGGGCGCGAGCGAAGCGTCCGCGACGAGCTCACGGCGACGATCGGCAGGCGACGGAGCGCGCTCCGCGCGGCGTTGTCGGCGGTGGAGCCGCGCGACCGCGCGGGCGCGACCGTCTCGGGCGGCTCGTAGCGCGCGCAGCGATGGCGTCGGGAGAGGACACCGCCCGCCGGCTGACCGAGGCGCTCGCCGTCTCGGCCGCGGCGGGCACGATTGCCTCACCCGTCCCGCACCGCCGGCTGCTCGAGATGATCGTCGAGACCGCCGCGCACGTCCTCGGCGCCGAGGCGGCCAGCCTGCTCCTCGTCGACGACGACGCGGAAGAGCTCGTCTTCGAGGTCGCAACGGGCGAGAAGGTCGACGAGCTGAAGACGATCCGTGTCCCGCTCGGTCACGGCGTCGCGGGGACGGTCGCGCTCACCGGTCAGCCGCTCGCGATCGCGGGCGAGGACAACCCCGCCCAGGCGCAGGACATCGCGGAGCAGGTCGGATACTTCCCGCGCAGCCTGCTGTGCATCCCCCTCTACTACGGCGACAAGATCATCGGCGTGCTGGAGCTGCTCGACAAGCGGGGAGCGCCGACCTTCGGCGCCGAGGACGTCGACTCGCTGCGCCTGTTCGCCAACCAGGCGGCCGTCGCGATCGAGTACTCGCGCACGCAAGGCGACGTCGCCGCGCTCGTCGCCCGGCTGCTCGCGTCGACCGGGCACGGAGACGAGGCCGACCTCCGCGACCAGGCGGAGTCGGTCGCCGCGGCGGTCAGCGACGATCCCGGGTACCGGCGCACCGTCGAGCTCGCGCAGCTCGTGCACGAGATCGCCCAGCGGGGCGAGACCGAGTTCCGCTCCTGCCGCGCGATCCTCGAGGCGTTTGCGGAGTACCTGCGCTCGCACCGGACCGCGTGACGGTGCCGCAACAGCCGGCCTGGTCGGCCGCGTTCGACGAGGACGTCCTCGAGAGCCTCGAGGCGATCCCGCCCATCGAGGCGATCACGCCCGAGTGGGCGTTCGGCGACGCGACGGGGAGAGGCGTGAAGGTCGCGGTGGTCGACAGCGGGGTGGAGGTCGACCATCCGGCGATCGCCGGCCGTGTCGCGGGATACGTCTCGTTCACGAAGGGCGAGGAGGAGCCGGTGACGAGCACCGACCCGCACGACGACGCCCTCGGCCACGGAACGGCGTGCGCCGCGACGGTCCTCGAGCACGCGTCCGACTGCGACCTGTACAGCGTCCGCGTGCTCGGCCCGGGCGCGAGTACGGCGCAGATCTTCCTCGAGGGGCTGCGCTGGGTGATCGAGAACGGGATCCAGGTCGCGAACCTCAGCCTCGGGACGACGAAGCGCGAGTACTTCGGCCAGTTCTATGAGATCGCCGACCGCGCCTACTTCCGCAACGTGATCTTCGTGAGTGCGGCCAACAACTTCCCGATCCCGAGCGCCCCGTGCGAGTACGCCTCCGTGATCTCGGTCGCCGCGCACCGGGGTCAAGACCCGAGCGTCTTCTACTACAACCCCAGGCCGCCGGTCGAGTTCGGCGCGCCGGGCGTCGACGTGCGGATCGCCTGGAAGGGGGGCGGCTGGATGACGGCCTCGGGGAACAGCTTCGCGGCGCCGCACATCACCGGGATCGTCGCCAGGATCCTCGAGAAGCACCCGCGGCTGACGCCGTTCCAGGTCAAGGGCGTTCTGCGCGCGCTGTCCGCGAACGTCGAGCATGCCGTCGCGGCCGCGCCCGGCGTCGCCTCGCGCTGACGGCCGCGGGCCTCGCGCTGCGCCTAGCGGAACTGGCGGGCGAGGGAGCCAGCGTCGCGCACGGTGACGTGCGACGCGCCGTCGACGCCGATCCAGCCCGCGCGCCTGTACGTCCCGAGGACCTTGTTGACGCGCTCACGCGACGCGCCGACGAGGCCGGCGACGTCCTGCTGCGTCAGCTGGATCGGGATCACGACCGCCCCTTCGCCGTTCGGCTCACCGTAGGCGTCGGCGAGATGGAGCAGCTCGCGGGCGACGCGCCCGTCGACGTTGAGCGTCGCGAGAGCGGCGACCTGCTCGTTCGCGGCCCGTACCCGGCGGGACAGGACCTCGACGAAGTTGCGCGTCAGCCTCGGCATGGTCTCGAGGAAGCGCTCGAAGATCGCTCTTCGCGTCCAGACGAGCGTCGCCCTCGTCAGCGTGACGGCCGTCGCCGGGCGGCCGAGCAGCTCGATCATCTCGACTCCGCTCAGCTCGCCGAGCACGTCGCCGCGGCCCTTGAGCGCGACCACGACGTCGCGCCTGGGCGCGGCGTCGACAGCGATCTTGAGGACGCCCTCCAGCACGACGTAGACGAGGTCGCCCGGAGGCTCGACGACGAACAGGCGCGCGCCGCGCGGGAACGTCCTGCGGCGCAGCGTCTCGCCGATCCGGCGGAGCTCGTCGTCGTCGAGTCCCTCGAACAGCGGAAGGTCGCGAAAGTCAATCCGCGCGCGCGGCTGACGAGGCTCCACCTGTGGATTATCGAACCGTCCCCCGCGCGACTGCAAGCGCGGGCGGCTGCGCGGGCGCCGCGCTCCAGGTCAGTACGCGACGGGCGCCCGGCCGGCCGCGGCGTGCCTCTGCTCGTCCGCCCGGTACGAGGAGCGGACGAGCGGCCCCGAGAAGACCGAGCCGAACCCGAGGGCCTCGCCCTGCTCGCGAAACCAGCGGAACTCGTCGGGGTGCACCCAGCGGTCGATGCGGGCGTGCCTCGCCGACGGCTGCAGGTACTGGCCGATGGTGACGACGTCGACACCGTGCGCCCGCAGGTCGCGCATCGTGTCGACCACCTCGTCGTTCGTCTCGCCGAGCCCGACGATGATCCCCGACTTCGTCAGCACCGGGTAGTCGGCCAGCTCCTTCGCCCGCTGCAGCAGCCACAGCGCCTTGTCGTAGGAGGCCTTCGCACCCCGCATGCGCCGGTGCAGCCGGCGGACGGTCTCGATGTTGTGGTTGAAGACCTCCGGCCGCGCGGCCAGCACCGTCTGCAGCGCCTCCTCCTCGACGTCGAGGAAGTCGGGCGTGAGCACTTCCACCGACGCGTCGGGGACAGCCCGCTTGAGCGCGCGGATCGTCGCCGCGTAGTGGCCGGCGCCGCGGTCGGGCACGTCGTCGCGGTCGACGGAGGTGACGACGACGTGCTTCAGGCCCATCGTCCTCGCCGTCTGCGCCAGCCGCAGCGGCTCGAGCGGATCGGGCGGGTGCGCGGGCCGGCCGGAGTTGACGTAGCAGTAGCGGCAAGCGCGCGTGCACGTGTCGCCGAGGATCTGGAAGGTCGCCGTGCCGCGGCCCCAACACTCGGCGATGTTCGGGCAGCGCGCCTCCTCGCAGATCGTGTTCAGGCTCGCGCCGTGGATGAGCTTCTTGACGTCGAAGTAGCGCGTGCCCGCGCTCGGCGCGCGCACCTTCATCCACTCGGGGCGGCGCGGCCGGTCGGCGACGGGGAGGGACCGCTGCATCGCCCGCAGTCTAGAGACGGTCGTGCGCACGGCTCCGGCTCCGGCGCCGCTACAGCTGCGCCACGAGCTCGCGCTCGCCGCCGCACCAACGGACCCGGAGCGACGCCGTTACCCGCGAGAGCAGCGAGACCGCCCGCGGGTTGTCGCCGCAGACGGTCGCGTGCAGCTCGGTGATGCCGGCCGCGCGCGCGTCGGCCGCCAGCTCCCGGCCGAGCATCGTCCCGATCCCGCCCCCCTGGTGCTCGTCTACCACCTCGAAGGCGACCTCGGCCGAGCGTCCGTCGCGGACGAGACGGGCGATGCCGACCGGCTGCGGGTCGCCGGCGACGAACGCCACGAGCACGTGGTGTGTGCGGTCCACGCGGGCCAGGCCCTCGAGCTCTCGCTCCGAGAGCTGCGGCTTCGCACCGCAGAAGCGGCGTTCCCGCGAGCGCGGTCCGAGCCGGTCGAAGACCGAGCGGACGGTCTCGGTGTCGCCGTCTCGGAGCAGCCGGATGGTGACTCCGTCGGCGTGGCGCGCGTACATGTCGCGAGTGTGCGGGTCGAATGGCCCGGTCGCATCGCCGCGTCTGGCCATCTTTCGTCCATGGCCCGTTCGGGCCACTACAGTGGGGGCCATGGAGCAGGACATCCGGTTCTGCGAGCTCGACGGCAGTCGGATTGCGTACGCGTCGGCGGGCGACGGGCCGCTCCTCCTCTTCGGCGGCCGCTGGGTGACCCATCTCGAGGACGAGTGGCACGACGCGCCCTCACGGGCGTTCTTCGAGAGCCTCGCGGAGAGGTACCGCGTCGTCCGCTACGACCGGATCGGGACGGGGCTCTCCGAGCGTACGCTTCCCGGGCGCGCGAGCGCCGAGCTCGACATCCGTTCACTTGCCGCCGTGCACGCGGCGGTCGGCGGCGAGCCGGCGCTGCTCTTCGCGTGCTCGTGCGCCGGGCTCGCGAGCGCGGCCTACGCGGCGCACCGGCCGGATCGGGTGCGCAAGCTCGTCTTCTTCGGCGGGTACGCCGCGCGCGACGACGTCCCGGAGGTGACCCGGCGGTCGCTCGTCGACTTCATGCGCACGAACTGGACGCTCGCGGCGCAGATGCTCGCGGGGCTGCTGCTGCCGCACGGGAGCGGCGACGAGATCGCCGCCCTCAGCCGCTACCAGCGCCGGTCGGCGGACGCGGACGTGGCCGCGGCGTTCCTCGAGCTCGATCTCTCGACGGACGCGCGCGCGGTGCTCCCGCAGGTGGCGGCACCCGCCCTCGTCCTCCACCGCCGCGGCGACCGCACCGTGCCCATCGGCCGCGGCCGCGAGCTCGCGTCGCTGCTGCCGAACGCGCGCTTCGTCGCGCTCGGCGGCGACTCGCACCTGCCGCACATGGACGACCAGCGCGAGCTGCAGCGGGCGCTGGCCGCGTTCCTCGCCGGCGCACCGCCTCCCGAGGCGAGCGCGATCTCGCCGCTCACCGCGCGCGAGAGCGAGGTCCTCCGGCTGATGGCGGCGGGGCTGACGAACCGCGAGATCGCGGCGTCGCTCGTACTGAGCGAGCACACCGTGCACCGGCACGTCGCCAACATCCTGCGCAAGCTCGGCCAGTCGACACGCGCGGCCGCGGCTGCGCACGCGACGCGCGCGGGCCTGATCTGACGCCGCTCAGGCGCGCGCGAGCCGCGCGTGCAGCGGCTGCGGCCATAGGCCGTGGCCCTCGTCCGCGGGGATCGGCTCGAGGGCGAGGTCGAAGACCTCCGCGAGCGCGGCGGCGGCATGGGGCCGGACGTCGTCGACGGACAGCGGCCGGCCGAGCTCGCGCGCCATCGTCGTGAACGCCGCGTCCTCGAGTCCGCAGGCGGTGATCCACTCGGTGAACGGCGCAGGGTCGAGGTCGACGTTCAGCGCGTAGCCGTGGGTCGTGACCCAGCGCGAGACGTGGACGCCGATCGAGGCGATCTTGCGCGGGGGAGAGTGCAGCCAGACGCCGGTCAGGCCGTCGATCGTCGTGCTCTCGATGCCGAAGGAGGCGAGCGTGCGGAGAAGCGCGACCTCCAGCCCGCGGACGTACTCCTTCACGTCCCGGCCGTGCCGCGTCAGGTCGAGGATCGGGTAGGCGACGAGCTGCCCCGGGCCGTGGAAGGTCGACTTGCCGCCGCGGTCGGTCTCGACGACGTCGACCTCGGCGCCGTCGGGCACGTGCAGCTCGCGCTCGCCGTCGGCGCGCCGCCCGAGCGTGACGACCGGCGGGTGCTCGAGCAGCATGATCGTCTCCGGCATCGCGCCCTGCGACACGGCGGCCGCGAGCGACCGCTGCACGTCCCAGGCCTCGACGTACGGAACCGGCTCCCGGAGGTCGAGCAGGTACGCACCGCGCGGCATGGTCGGGACCCTAGCGAGCACGGCCGGGCGTACCGTGCGTGGCGTGCGCGAGTGGACGGCGGACGTACGCGTCGACGAGGCGCTCGCACGGCGGCTGATCGCCGGGCAGTTCGCGCCCCTGCCCGAGCGCTCGCTGCGGCTGGTCGCCGAGGGCTGGGACTACACGGTCTACGACGTCGACGGGCGCTGGGCCTTCCGCTTCCCCCGGCGGGAGGTCGCGGTTCCCGGCGTCGAGCGCGAGCTGGCCGTGCTCCCGCGGCTGGCACCGCTCCTTCCTGTGGCGGTCCCCGCTGCGACGCACGTCGGGCGGCCGACGGACGGATTCCCGTGGCCGTTCTTCGGCGCGCCGTTTCTTCCGGGTGTCGAGGCCGGTGACGCCGCGCTGACGGACGGAGCGCGGACGGCGCTGGCCGTGCCGCTCGCCCGGGCGCTGCGAGCCCTCCACTCCTCCGAGGTGCTCGCCGCGGTAGGCCCGCTGTTGCCCGTCGACGTCGTCGGCCGCGCCGACATGGCCGTCCGCGTGCCGAGGACGCGCGACGCGCTCGCCGCCGCCGCCGACCTCTGGGAAGCGCCGAGCGGGGTGCAGGCGATCCTCGAGGAGGCCGTCGCGCTCCCGCCCGCCGAGCCGGCGGCCGTCTGCCACGGCGACCTCCACTTCCGCCAGCTGCTCGTCGACGGCGGGCGGCTGACCGGCCTCATCGACTGGGTCGACGTCTGCCGCGCCGACCCGGGCATCGACCTCCAGCTGCTGTGGAGCTTCTTCGACCCGCCCGCCCGCGCCGCGTTCCTGCGCGAGTACGGGGCCGTTCGGCGCGCCTCGCTCGTCCGCGCGCGCGTCCTCGCGTTCTTCCTCAACGCCGTGCTCGCGCGGTACGGCCGCGACGAGAACCTGGGCGCCGTCCAGGCGGAGGCCGCCGCAGGGCTCGCGCGCGCGGCGACGGAGTGACGCTCAGGCGGGCTTCCGCGCGAGCAGGATCGTGCGCCAGCTCTCGCGTGTCAGCTCGCTCCCGTCGAACGAGCCCCATGCCGCTTCGACCGGCAGGCCCGCGCGCTCGAGCATCGCGGCCAGCTCGTGCGGCGCGTACGCGCGGACGGAGTGGACGATCTCGCTCCGCCGGCCGTCGGGGTGCACGAACGTCCACCGCGCCTCGTTGCGCCCGCGCAGGACGTCGAAGCGGTGCTCCTGCAGGAACAGCACACCGCCCTCCTGCACCTCCCACATGCGGTCGCGGTAACGGCCCATCAGGCCGAGCAGGCTGACCGTGTCGATGAGAAACGCGCCGCCCGGCCGCAGCGCCCTCGCCACGCCCTCGAGCACGCGTTCGTTCTCGCGCTCGTCCTCGAAGTAGCCGAACGCCGTGAAGAGGTTGACGACCGCGTCGAAGTCGCCGGTCGGCGGAAGCTCGCGCATGTCCGCCTCGATCAAGTCCACCTCGAGCCCCTCGCCCTCCGCCGCGCCGCGGGCGACGGCGAGCGAGCGCGCGCTCAGATCGAGGCCGGTCGCGCGGTAGCCGCGTCGGGCGAGCTCGAGCGTCACCCGCCCGTGGCCGCACGCGAGGTCGAGCACGCGCGCGCCCGGCTCGAGCGCGAGCCGTTCGACGAGGAAGTCGGCCTGCTGCTGCGTGCGCTCGTCGGAGATCGCGAGCGCGACCACCTCGAGCCAGTCGCCCTCGAAGAAGCCGTCGTACCAGTCCGCAGGAACGTCGAACCGCTCGTCCACCGTGCCACCACCTCTCGCGTCGCCGGAACGGGCTCCCGCTCGCGTCGGCGCCTTCCTAGCCGGCGCCGCGGGAGCGTGCGACGAAACGCCGGCTAGCGCGCGGGCGCGCGAACGACGGGGACGTTCGCCATCGTGCCAGCGCGCTCCATCGTTCGAGGGTAGGGCGCCGCCGCCGCGCCGTCAACCGCTGCCGGCGGCACCGCCGCGCCACCCCCAGCGCTTCCCGTCGACGTGGACACGGAGTCCACGCAGCGGTCGCCGCGGCGTACGGACGAGCACCTCACGAGCGCCGACGTCCTGCGCCACGCAGACGTCGACCCCACGCCTCGACCGGCACGCGAACTCGACGGGCTCCGCCGGCGGCGCGAACGCGAGGTGGTCGCGGACGAACGCGCGGCCGACCGGCGTCGACCAGAGGAAGAGCCGGCCGCCGCGGCCGCGGATGTGTTCTGCCGCCTCGGTGGAGACGTGGACGTTCACACCCGCATCGTGGTCCGCGTGCCGCGGGCACGCCACCCGCGGGCGTCGAACCTCCCCCCCCGGGGCGTCGCGGCTCAGCGGTCGAGCGGCTGGACGAACATCCAGCGGTGCCCCTCGGGGTCCTCGGCGGTGTAGAGGCGGATGCCGATGGCCTCGGCGTCCTCGGGGCCCCGAAGCACGTCCGCCCCCGCCGCCCGGGCCCGTTCGTGGTGGGCGTCGAGGTCTTCGACCTGCACCATCAGCCCGTCGATCACCCACGGGTTGTCGAGCCAGCGCGCGGCGTCCGCGCACGTCTCGCGGTGGCGCCGCGGGCCGCGGTAGTGCGGCGACGGGGTGGAGAGGTAGAGCAGCGAGCCGTCGCCGACGTCGAGCTCTGCGTGGGTGACGGTCCCGTCGTCCGCCGTGAAGCGCGCGCCTTCGCGCTCGGAGAAGCCGAACGCGCCGGACAACCAGTCGATCGCGGCGGCGGCGTCCTCGTACGCCAGCATCGGCACGACCGTCTGCGCCACGTCCGCCAGCCTAACCGCTACCCCGCTCGCGCCTCCTCGACCTCCTTCCGCGCGCCGGCGAGGCAGTCGCTCCGACCCTTCCTCGCGGGCAGCCGGCGGCAGAGCGCCTCGGCGCGCGCGGCGTCGTGGCTCAGCGCGAAGGCCGCGACGACGCCGACGTTGCGGTGGCAACGCGTCCGCAGGCGCGCCGCCGCCAGCCGCGCGCAGCCCTCCCGCGCCCCGGCCAGCAGGCCCGTCTCTCCGAGCCGCGAGCGGTCGAGGCTGTGCTGCATCATCACGCCGGCCTCGCACGGGATGACGTGGATGCCGTACCGCTCCGCCGCCCGGCACCCGTCCGCCGAGGCCTGGAGGTCGCCCGGGCTCGCGCGCAGCAGCGCGTGGCCGTAGCCGTGGGAGCAGGACGCTGCGAGGTCACGCTTGACGAAGCGCGAGCAGCGCTCGCCGGCGACCGCGCCCGGCGGGGCCGCACGCGCCTCCGCGCGCGGGTCCGCGCGCTCGGCGGCCCCGTGGACGTACCCCATCCGGCAGCCGTCGTCGGCCAGGAGGAACGCCCGGTCGACGCCCATTGCGGCGACGGCGGCGTGCGCGAGCGAGTGCGCGAGCAGGTGGCAGTCGTCGAGCCTGCCGTCGCGAACGAGCCTCTCGAGCGCGGCGACCGTGGGGGCGACGTTGCCGCGCGCCGCTTGGCGCGCGAAGACCTCGTCGAAGCAGGCGTCGCGCCGGGCGCCAGCGAGCGTCAGGCAGGGGGACAGCTCCGCCCGTGGCTCCGCGCCCGCGTCCCCGAAGCCGGAGAGCAGGAGCGCGCCGCCGCCTGCGAGGACGAGCACCGCGACAACGGTTGCGACGACGGTCGTCGGCCGCAGTCTGGCCATCGCCGTGCGCCCCGCGGGCGCCTAGTCCGACTCGGACCAGCCCTCGAGGCGCGCGCGGAGGTCGCGCAGGAAGCGGCCCGCCAGCGCGCCGTCGACGAGGCGGTGGTCGTACGTCAGCGTCAGGTTCATGATCGGGCGGACGGCGATCACGTCGTTGCCGTGCTCGTCCTCGACGACCCACGGCCGCTTGACGAGCGCGTACGTGCCGAGGATCGCGGCCTGCGGCTGGCTGATGACCGGCGTTCCGTGGAACGTGCCGTAGCCGCCGGGGTTCGTGATCGTGAACGTCCCGCCCTGGACGTCGTCGGGGAGGAGCTGCTTGCCGCGCGCGCGCTCGGCCAGGTCGGCGACGCCCTTGGCGATTCCGAGCAGGTTCAGCGTCTCGGCGTTCTTCAGCACCGGGACGATCAGCCCCTTGCCGTCCTGAAGCTCGACTGCGAAGCCGACGTTGACGTGGTTGCGGGTGACGATCTTGTCGCCGCGGATCTCGCCGTTGATCCACGGGTAGTCGAGTAGCGTCTCCACGGCCGCCTTGGCCACGAACGCCAGGTAAGTGATGTTGACGCCGTACTTCGCCTCGTACTCGGGCTTCAGCCGCTTGCGGATCGCGACCACGTTCGACATGTCGACCTCGATCGCGCTGGTGACGTGCGCCGAGGTGTCGAGCGAGCGGCGCATGTGCTCGGCGATCCCGCGCCGCATCGCCGTCATCGGCTCGAAAGCCTCGCCGGGCTGGGCCTCGACCTCTGCGGCGGGAGCCGCCGCGGGCGCGGGGGCAGGCGCAGGGGCGGGAGCGGCAGGAGCCGGTGGAGCCTCGGGCGCCGCCGGGGCCGGTTCCGCGCGCACGTCGCGCGGCGCCGGTGCCCGCTCGACCGGCTGCTCTTCCTCTCTCCTTTCCTTCACCGGAGCGGCTTCGCCGCGCTCGATGAAGGAAAGGATGTCCTTCTTCGTCACCCGCCCGCCGCGGCCGGTGCCCTCCACCTGCGTCGGGTCGACGCCGTGCTCGGCGGCGATGCGGGCGACGACGGGCGAGACGAACGTCTTGCCGTCGGGGCTCGGCTCCTCGGCGGGCGCGGTGGGCGGCGCGGGCGGCGGCGCGGGCATCGGCTCCGACACGCCCTCGGCGGTCGGCGTCTGCGTCTCGGCGGCTGCGGCGGCGTTCGCCTCGGCGGCGGCCTGCTGCGTCGCCGGCTCCTCGACGGGCGTGGCCGGTTCCTCGCGGGCGACGTCCGCGCCCTCCGGCGCGATCACCGCCAGCTTCGCGCCCACCTCGACCGTCTCCCCCTCCTGCACGAGGATCCGGGCGACGACGCCCGACCCCGGGCTCGGAACCTCGGTGTCGACCTTGTCCGTCGAGATCTCGAGCAGCGCCTCGTCGGCCTCGATCGCATCCCCCTCGCGCTTGAGCCACTTGGTGATCGTCCCCTCCGACACGGAGACGCCCATCTGCGGCATGACGACGTCGACGGTCTCGGTCGCGGCCATGCTACGCGTCCTGGGTCCTCGGAGAGGGCAAGGCGAGATCGAGGCAGTTCATATAGTTCTGGGCGAGCTCCCTCAGTCCCGCGGCGACGTCGTCGACTTGCGGGATGAACGCCTTCTCGAGCGGCGGCGAGAACGGCACCGGCGTGTCGGGCGCGGCGATCCGCTTGATCGGCGCGTCGAGGTCCTCGAACGCCTCCTCGGCGATCGTGGCCGCGATCTCGGCGCCGAAGCCGCCGGTGCGCGTGTCCTCGTGCAGGACGAGCACTTTCGACGTCTTGCGGACGCTCTCGAGCACGGCGCCCTTGTCCCACGGCATCACGCTCCGGAGGTCGACGATCTCGACCGAGACGTCGTCGGCCTCGAGCTGCTTCGCGGCCTCGTCGGCGGTGTAGACCATCGCGCCCCAGGTGACCACGGTGACGTCCTCGCCCGCCCGGTGGGTGCGCGCCTTGCCGATCGGGACGGTGTAGCGCTCGTCTGGGACCTCGCCCTTGATCCGGCGGTAGAGGTGCTTGTGCTCGAAGAAGAGCACCGGGTTGGGGTCCTCGATCGCCGCGATCAGCAGGCCCTTCGCGTCCTCCGGCGTTGCCGGGCAGACGCACTTCAGTCCGGCGATGTGCGCGAACGAGCTCTCCGGGTTCTGCGAGTGGAACGGTCCGCCCGAGAACCCGCCGCCCGAGGGCAGCCGGACGACGATCGGAACCGGCGTGCCCGCGCGGTAGCGCTGCTTCGCGGCGACGGTGGTCAAGTGGTCCCAGGCGCAGGACACGAAGTCGGCGAACTGCATCTCGGCGACGGGCCGCATGCCGACGATCGCGGCGCCGGTGCAGCCGGCGACGATCGCCGTCTCCGAGAGCGGCGAGTCGATCACGCGCCACGGCCCGAACTCCTCCTGGAAGCCGAGCGTCACCTTGAATGCGCCCCCGTAGACGCCGACGTCCTCGCCGATGACGAAGACGCGCTGGTCGCGCCGCATTTCCTGCCGGAGCGCGTCGCTGATCGCCTGGAGGTACGTCTTCTCGGCCACGCTACGCGTCCTGCGTCGTGTGACGGTGCCAGACGAGATCGGGACGTACGGTCGTCACTTGTGGTGCGGCGTGTCGAGCTCCTCGGGCGTCGCGTAGACGCCGTGCGCGAGCGTGTCCGGATCCGGCAGCGGCGACTCCTCCGCGCGCCGGATCGCGTCGTTGAGCAGCTTCTTGACGCCGCCCGTGAGCTCGTCCTCCTCCTCGTCCGACATGTCCGCGTTCTCGCGCAACCAGGTCCGGTAGCGCTCGATCGGGTCCTTGCGCGCCCACTCCTCGAACAGCTCCCGGGGGACGTAGAAGGCGTCGTCGTGGACAGCGTGCCCCTCCATGCGGAGAGTGAGCGACTCGATCAGCGTCGGCCCGCCGCCCTCGCGCGCCTTCTCGATCGCGCGCTTCGCCTCGCGGTAGACGGCCAGCACGTCGGTGCCGTCGACCACCACGCCCTCGAAGCCGTACGCCGCGGCGCGGTCGGCGAGGTGCTCGATCCCGTACCCGAGGTAGGTCGGCGTCGAGTAGGCCCACTGGTTGTTGTCGCAGACGAACACGACCGGCAGGCGGCGCACGCCGGCCAGGTTCATGCCCTCGTGCGTGTCGCCGCGGGCCGCCGCGCCCTCGCCGAACCAGGCCACCGCGACGCGCCGCTCGTTGCGGATACGGAAGGCGAGCGCGCAACCGACGGCGACAGGGAGCATGGCGGGGAGGTGGCTGACCATGGCGATTAGGCCGAGGTTCGAGTCGGCCATGTGGACGTTGCCGTCCTTGCCCTTCGTCGGGCCGTCCACGCGGCCCATGTACTGGGCGAAGATCCGCCACGGCTCGACGCCGCGCGTCACGTGGACGCCCATGTCGCGGTGGAGCGGCGTCCCCCAGTCGTCCGGGCCCATCGCCGTGGCGACCCCCACCGCGGAGGCCTCGTTCCCCCGACCGGTGTAGAAGGAGCCGGGGATCTTCCCCTGCTTGTAGAGGATGTGGCCGCGCTCCTCGATCCCGCGCGTGACCAGCATGTGGCGGTAGATGTCGAGCAGGTCCTCGCGGTCGAGGCCCGCCTCCTTGACCTCGCGCAAGGAGGTGATCGGCTCCGCTTCCCTGACTGCCATCGCGTGGTCTCCTTCGCCGCCTCGGACGCTCGAACTGTAACGACTACGATCGGCGCGTGGCCTCCGACGCCTGGTCGTCCGACCGCTTCCTGATCGACCAGCTCGTGCGGCCGGTGGCGAACCTCTACCGGGTGACGCCGCTCGCCGCGGGCGACACGCCGGCCGGCGGGCCCGTCGCGTTCGTCCGGCAGAAGCGGATGGCGCTGAAGGAGGACATCCGCTTCTTCGCCGACGAGGACGAGCGCGACGAGCTGTTCCGCCTGAAGGCGCGCCAGATGCTCGACGTGCGCGGCCGCTTCGACGTGACGAGCCCGGCCGGCGAGCCGATCGGCGTGCTCGACAAGCAATTCGCGCGCTCGCTCCTGCGGTCGACCTGGAACGTGCTCGACGCAGGGGAGCGGCAGATCGCGGTCGCGGAGGAGCGGAGCGTGCCGGTCGCGCTGCTCAGGCGGGTGATCGACTTCGTCCCCTACGGAGAGCTCGTGCCGATCCTGTTCCACTTCACCATCCGCGCCGACCGGGGGGATCTCGGCTCCCTGACGCGGCGCTGGGGGCTGCGCGACCGGTACATGCTCGACCTGAGCGGCGACCCCGAGCGGACGCTCGACCGCCGGCTCGGCGTGGCGCTCGCGATCGCGCTGGACGCGCTCCAGAGTCGCTGACGCGGGTCTGCCGGCCGGCGTTGGGCGTCCCGGCCGGCCGACGCAGACGCGCTCGACGCGCTTGCAGAGCTGCTCACGTCTCACATGTCCGGCCGCGCCGGCGTTTCACCGACGTGGGGATGAGCCGCCTGGTGGCCGAGGGCTACGACGTCGTCGCCGAGCGCTACGCGGCGCTCGAGGAGGAGGAGTGGCCGCGCTTGCGCTGGCTGGCGGAGGTCCTCGACCGTCTCGCGCCGGGGTCGGCGGTGCTCGACCTCGGCTGCGGGAACGGGCTTCCGGCCGGGCCGGCGATCGTCGCGCGCGGGCATGCGCTGCTCGGCGTCGACGTGTCCGCGCGCCAGGTCGAGCTCGCCCGCCGGAACGTCGCCGGCGCGGCCGTCCTGCAGGCGGACATGGCCGAGCTGGAGCTCGCCGAGGGCGCCTTCGACGCCGTCGTCTGCTTCTCGCGCTCGGGCACGTTCCGCGCGAGCGCCACCCGGATGTGCTCCACCGGATCCGCCGCTGGCTCCTTCCCGGCGGTCTGCTGCTGGTGAGCGAGGAGGACGCGGACCGGCCCGGCGTCGTCGGCGGCTGGCTCGGCGCGCCGATGTTCTTCAGCGGCCATGACGCGGCCACGCTTCGCCGGCTCGTCGACGAAGCCGGCTTCGCGGTCGAGCGCGCCGCGGTCGAGACGCAGCGCGAGCAGGGACGCGACGTCTCGTTCACTTGGATCCTTGCGCGGGCGACATAGCCGCGATCCCGCGAGCCACGTCCAGGGGACTGTCCCCCGGACATGTCCGTGCGAGCCACGTCCAGGGGACCGTCCCCGGGCCATGTCCAGCGCCGCCGGCGGCGGGTAGGTTCCCGGCATGGGGAAGGCCGCGGACTGGCTGCGCGAGGAGCGGCGCAGGACGCTCGGCGACTGGGTCGCCGTCTGCCTCGGCTGCGGGCACGCTCAGCGCTACTTCGACGAGTTCGAGGCCGAGCTGCCGGCCGCGTGCCCGCAGTGCGCGCGCGAGCTGCGCGTCCGCTGTCCCGCCTGCGACGCGCGCTTCTCGTCCGCGTTCGCCGTCGACTGCGAAGCCTGCGGCGGTCCGCTTCGTTCTGCGGAGCAGTTCGGCGTGCCGATCCGGAAGCACGAACGCCGGCGCTCGTAGACGGCGTTTACGCCGCCGCAAGTCGTCATGGCTGCGCGCAGCGCAGCCGGACTTGCGGCGGCTATCCGATCGCCGAGAAGCGGATCACGGTGACGGTGTCGTCCATCGTCACGTCGCGGTTGTAGAGCTGGGTCAGGAAGCGCGCCATGTCCTCGGGCCGGCGGATCTCGGGGTTGTCGTGCTCGATCTCGCGCGGCGACAGCTCCCCGAGCTGCTTCACCTCGACCTTGTCGATGACCGCCTCGAACACCTTCTCCCTCGGGCTGAACCGCGTCCCGCACAGGACCTGGACGACCATTCCCTTCTTGTACTTGCCCGACTTGTCGCCGAGGCGGATCGTTGCGGTCTTGCGGTGGCTGCGGAGCTGGTCGGCGACCATGGGCGAGTAGAAGTTGAGGGCGTACATGCGGGCGGGGATCATAGTGCGGCGTCGCCCCCGGCGAGCACCGTCGCGGCCGCGGCGGCGATCTCGCGCTCGCCGCGGTAGGCGAGCAAGCCCGGGGCATCGTCGAGCGGCAGCCACTTCACGCTCGCGACCTCGCGCCGCTGCGCGGGGGCGAGGTCGCCGAGCCGTCCGCGGCGGTAGCGGAGCAGGTAGAAGCTCACCGCCTTGAAGACGCGCTCGCCGCGCCGCGTGTAGACGTAGCGGACGCCGCCCAGCTTGGCGACGAGCTCGCCCTCGACGCCCGTCTCCTCCGCCACCTCGCGGACTGCCGCCGCCTCCGGCCGCTCACCCGCGTCGATCATGCCCTTCGGCAGCGCCCAGACGCCGGGCGGCTTCCCCGCGGGGCGGATCGCCGCGAGTACCCAGCGCCCGTGCAGGCGCCGCACGACGACGCCCCCTGCGGAGAGCTCGCGCGGCACTGCCACGGTGTACCACACGCCGCCGGTCGCGCTTGCAGCGCGTGGGGAGCCGCCTATAGAATGCGCTGGCACTCCAGTGGGTAGAGTGCCAGCGACTGTCACAAAGTCGGGACAGGGAGGAAGCGGATGAACCTGAAGCCTCTCGGAGACCGCCTGATCGTTCAGGTGCTCGAGGAGGAGGAGACGACGGCGAGCGGGATCGTCCTGCCGGACACCGCCAAGGAGAAGCCGCAGCGCGGCCGCGTCCTCGCCGTCGGCCCCGGCCCGCGCGACGAGGACGGGGAGTACATCACGATGGATCTGGAGGACGGTGACGAGATCATCTTCTCCAAGTACGGCGGGACCGAGATCAAGATCGGGACCGAGGAGTACCTGATCCTGCGCGAATCGGACGTCCTGGCCAAGGTCGTGGGCGACCGCGAGCCGGCCGGCGTCGCGTAGGAACCCGAGGCAAGGAGGAAGCTGCATGGCACACAAGGAGTTGAAGTTCAACGAGGATGCGCGCCGGGCGCTCGAGCGCGGCGTCAACATCCTCGCCGACGCGGTCAAGGTGACGCTCGGCCCCAAGGGCCGCTACGTCGTGCTCGACAAGAAGTTCGGCGCGCCGACGATCACCAACGACGGCGTCACGATCGCGCGCGAGATCGAGGTCGAGGACGTCTTCGAGAACCAGGGCGCGCAGCTCGTGCGCGAGGTCGCCACGGCGACGAACGACGTGGCGGGCGACGGGACGACGACGGCGACGGTGCTCGCGCAGGCGATCGTGCGCGAGGGCCTGAAGAACGTCGCCGCCGGCGCGAACCCCATGGCGCTGAAGCGCGGGATCGAGCAGGCGGTCGACTCGGTCGTCGACGACCTGAAGACGCAGTCCAAGGAGGTCTCGGGCAAGGAGGACATCGCCCGCGTCGCCACCATCTCGGCGCGCGAGCGCGAGATCGGCGACGTGATCGCCGACGCGATCGAGAAGGTCGGCAAGGACGGCGTCGTGAA
>JACVRR010000047.1 GCA_014534345.1 Thermoleophilia bacterium
GATCGTGCCCTCGGCCGCCGCGACGCCCGCCTCGACGGACGCGGGGTCGAGCACGTCGCCCTCGGCGACGCGCAGCCGCTCGTGCTCGAGCGCGAGGGTGCCGCGCTCGCGCACGAACGCGGTCACCTCGTGTCCCTCCGCGAGCGCTCGCTCGACCGCGAGGCGGCCGGTCCGGCCGCTCGCGCCGAACACGACGACCCTCATCCGTCCAGGCGGTGGGCGACGTCGTAGATGTGGCGGCGGACGCGGCCTGCCCAATAGGGGCGCATCGGCGTCGTCGTCTGCATGTGGATCTCGTCGCGCTCCCAGGCGAGGAACGCCTCCCGGCTCTCCCACTCGCTGAGCAGGATGTAGCTCGTGATCCCGTCGGGGTCGGGCTCCGCCTCGGCGCCCGGCATCACGTCGGAGCCGGTCGAGTGCCGGAGCAGCTCGTCGCGGACGTGCCCGGGCGTTCCCTTCACCTTCGCCGTCACCTCGGCGTACGCCCGCTCGAACGCCTCCCGGTCGTCGTTCCGAATCCTCGCGTAGACCATGACGCGGCTCCGCATCAGCGCGCTCCTCCCTCGATCTCGGCGACCAGCTCGTGGACGGTCATGCTCCCCGACTCGCGCAGGTCGCGGAGCGGGGCGGTCAGCTCGTCCTGCTCGGGGCTGCGCTCGAACCGGGTGAACGCCTCCCGGTCGACCCAGTCGCTCATCACGACGAACGACCGGCTGTCGGCGGAGTCACGCAGCAGCACCTGGCGGATGTTGTCGGGGTTCCGGCGGACGACCTCGGCGACGTCCCTCCACGCCCGCTCGAAGTCGGCCTCGCGCCCTTCCTTCACGGTGATCGTCAACGTCGCGCGGACCATCACGGCTCTACACGCGCGCCGGGTGGCGGGTCTCGGCGTGCACGACGAAGCCGGCGCGCCGGACGTCGTCCCAGCACTCGCGCAGCGCCCCGGTCAGCTGCCGGTGCTCGGGCGCGCGGTCCCACGCCTGCGATTGCTCGAGCGTCTCCCACTCGCTCACGATCAGCCACCGGCCCGGCTCGTCGAGCGCACGGCAGAGCCGGTGCGACACGTGCCCGTCGAGCCCCTGCGCGACCCGCTCTCCGAGCGCGGCGTACCGGCGGAGGAACTCGTCCTCGAGCCCCGCGCGGACGCGCGCGTCGACCACGAACACGAACCGCTCGTCGGCCATCAGATCCCCCCGTCGACGTAGATCGTCTGCCCCGTCACGTAGCGCGAGAGATCGCTCGCCAGGAACACGACGACGTCCGCGATCTCCTCGGGCGCGCCGAGCCGCTGCAGCGCGGTCAGCTTCTCGTAGCGAGCGCGCCCCTCGGGGGTGAGACCCGCCGTCTGGTCGGTCTCGATGATCCCCGGCGCGATCAGGTTCGTCCGGATCCCGCGCGGCCCGAGCTCCTTGCAGAGCGCGCGCGTCATCCCGACGGCGCCGGCCTTGGAGGAGGCGTAGTGGACGCGCCCCGGCATGCCGCGCAGCGCGACGCCGGAGCCGATGATGACGATCGAGCCGCCCGCCGGCATCGCGGCGACGGCGTGCTTCGTGACCAGGAACAGGCCGGTCAGGTTCGTGTCCACGACCCGGCGCCACTCGTCGAGCTCGAGGTCGGCGAGCATCGCGTGGCTGACCACGCCCGCGTTGTTGACCAGCACGTCCAGCCCGCCCAACCGGCTGCGCGCGTCCGCGACGAGTCGCTCCACGCCCTCCGCGTCCGCGACGTCCGCCTGCACGACGTAGCTGCCGTCCCCGGTCGCCTCGAGCTCGGCCGCCAGGCTGCGCACGGCGTCGCTCTCGCGGTTGTACACCGCAGCGACCCGGGCGCCCTGGCGGGCGAGCGCGAGCACGCACGCACGCCCGATCCCGCGCGAGCCGCCGGTGACGAGCGCGCGCTTGCCTCTGAGCTCGAGATCCACTGCCCGCTACCTCTCGGCGGCGACCGTATCCCGAGGCGCTCGGCGATGCAAGCCGCCCCGAGTTCGCGCGCGACGGCCGGTGTTATGGTCAGCGGGAATGTCGCTGGAGCGGACGCTCGTCATGGCGCAGCACAATATCCGCCTGCTGCTGGGCGACCCGGGCCCGGCCGTGATCTTCATCCTGACGCCGCTCCTGGTGATGGCGATCCTGCGCGACACGGCCGAGGTCGTGCTCGTGCAGGAGGGCTTCGCCGGCGCGAACGGGGCCGAGCAGGTGGTGCCCGGGTTCACCGTGATGTTCTCCTTCTTCTGGGTCGCGTTCGTCGGCCGGACGTTCTTCGTCGAGCACGGCTGGGGGACGTGGGAGCGGCTGCAGTCGACCTCGGCCACGGGCGTCGAGGTGCTGGCCGGGAAGCTGCTCCCCGCCTTCGTCGCGATCGCCTTCCAGATGGTCCTCCTGTTCGTGCTCGGGGCGCTGCTCTTCGACCTCGACTCCGCGGGCCCGATCCTCGCGCTCGCGCTCGTCGCCGTACCGCTGATCGGCGCCGTGCTGGCGTTCACCGTCGCCGTCGTGGGCGTCGTCGCGTCGCTGCAGCAGATGGAGGCGGTCGCGAACCTGGTGATGATGCTCTTCGCCGCGCTCGGCGGAGCGCTGACGCCGGTGTTCGTCCTGCCGACGTGGGCGCAGGAGATCTCGCCCGCGACGCCGAGCTACTGGGCGCTCAAGGCCTCGAACGAGGTGATCCTCGAGGGCGAGGGGCTGTCGGCGGTGTGGGGCCCGGCGGCCGTCCTCGTTCTCTTCACCGCGGCGTTCCTGCTGCTCGCGGTCGCCGCCTTCCGGATGGCCGACACCAAGGCGGTCGCGTGAGCCGGGAGTTCTTGCGGGTGCTGACCGGCCCCGCCCAAGGCGTCGAGGTCCCGCTCGGGGACGACCTCGTCCTCGGGCGCGCCGCGAGCGGCGCGGGCGCGCTCGGCAACGACGAGGAGCTGTCGCGGCAGCACGCCCGCATCTCCCGTCGCGACGGGCAGCTCGTGGTCGAGGACCTGCGCTCGACGAACGGGACGTATCTCAACGGCTGGCGGATCCCGGCTCCCCAGGTCCTGAACGGCGGCGACCGCATCCAGGTGGGGCGCACCGTGCTCGAGGTGCACCTCCCCGCCGGCGTCTCCGCGACGAGCGTGCGCCGCCGGCCGGCGCTGCTCTCCGAGGCGTACCGTCCGGACGCGCGGCCCGGGCCGCCGCCGGCCCTCCGGGCTCGCGGCGTGCGCAAGGCGTACGGCGCGCTGCAGGTGCTGAAGGGACTCGATCTCGAGCTCGAGGCGGGCGAGATCTGCGGCCTGCTCGGCCCGAACGGGGCGGGCAAGACGACGTTCGTCTCCATCGTCGCGGGGCTGCGGGCGGCCGACGCGGGCTCGGTCGAGGTCAACGGCGTCGACGCGCTGGCGCAGCCGCGCCAGGCAAGGAGGTTCATCGGGATCGCCCCCCAGGACCTGGGCGTCTACCCGACGATGACCGTCCGCCGCAACCTCGAGCTCTTCGGATCGATCGCCGGCCTGCGGGGACGCCAACTTCGCGCGCGCGTGGAGGAGGTGGCCGAGGCGCTCAGCCTCACCGACAAGCTCGGCGCCAAGGGAAGCACGCTGTCGGGCGGGATGCAGCGCCGGCTGCACACGGGCATGGCGCTCCTGCACAAGCCGCCGCTGCTGATCCTCGACGAGCCGACCGTGGGCGCCGACATCCGCACCCGGCAGGAGATCCTCGACCTCGTGAAGCAGCTCGCCGACGACGGGCACGCGGTCTGCTACT
This sequence comes from Thermoleophilia bacterium, assembly GCA_014534345.1. Lineage (GTDB taxonomy): Bacteria > Actinomycetota > Thermoleophilia > Gaiellales > Gaiellaceae > JACVRR01. The sequence continues at coordinate 3,729 of JACVRR010000047.1, forward strand.
CGACGCACTACCTGCCGGAGATCGAGGAGCTCGGGGCGACCGTCGCGATCCTCGAGGGGGGCCAGATCATCGCGCGCGGCTCGATCGCGGAGCTGATCGCGCGGTACGCGCGCCCCGCCGTCGAGCTCCACTTCGACGGGCCCGCGCCCGAGCTGTCCCTGCGGGGCGAGGTGACGCGCGAGGCGTCGCTCGTCCGGATCACGGCGGACGACCCGGCCGCAGCGGCCGCGCACGCCGTCTCGCAGCTCGGCGCGCACGCGATCCGACTCAAGCAGGTCGAGATCATCCGGCCGAGCCTGGACAGCGTCTACCTGGCCCTCACCCGGCGCCGCTACACCGGCGTGCGCCCCCTGCCCCCCGAGGTGGTGGACGCCGTCGCCGCGCCGCCGCCGCCGCCGCCGAGCGTGCAGCGCCCGGTCGTCGGGGCGTGACCTACGCGCCCTGCTCGGCCCGGCGGGCGACGGCCTGCACGCGGGCCGGCAGCGTCGCCGCCATGCGGCGGCCAAAGAGCCTGGCGTACACCGAGGAGAGCGGGCCGCTGATCGACTGGCGGTAGGTGATCTTCGTCCTGCCGGACTCGCCCGCCTCGGCGAGGTGGTCGAACTCCATCCGCGCGAGCGGCAGCCGGTCTTCCGACCGGTACCGCGCCCCCGGCACGACCTCGACCAGGCGGATGCGCCGTGCCGGCGCGCCCTTCGTCTTCAGCCGCATCCGCGACCCCTGCGTGAACTCGCCTTCGACGCCGGCCTCCTCCACCAGCGGGTCCCACTCCGGCCAGCGGGCGACGTCTCGCCAGACGCGGAAGACCGCTTCGGGCTCGGCGTCGCTCTCCGCTCGTTCCTCGACCGACCACATGCGCCGTGGCTCCCTCGTGACCGTCAGGCGGGCGGATTCTACGGCCCGTCGGCGCCCGGCGAGCGCGGCACCGCCGGCGGCGGGGGAACCGGGCGGTCGACCTCCTCGTCGATCCGGGCGACACGGCCGCCGATCGGGTCGGCGTACCAGACGGTGCCGTCGGGAGCGACCGAGATGCCGTGCGAGCCGCCCCCCGCCGGCGACCCGCAGACCGGGAGCGTGAGCCTGTCGTCGGCCGGGTCGAGTCGGTAGATCTGGTTGTGCAGGTACGAGGTCGCGTACACGCTGCCGGCCGGGTGGAGCGCCAGCGAGACGAGCTTCGCGTCGGGGCGGTCGTCCGGCGTGGCGCTCGGCGGGAGGTCGGTCCGGTACTGCCTGAGCGTGCCGGTCTCCGGGTCGTACTCGGCCAGCCGCCCGCTCCGCTCGAGCACCACGTAGAGCGTGCCGTCGCGGGCGACGACGACGTCGTGCGGGCCGGAGCCGCGCGGCAGCCGGACGGTGCGGTCGAAGCGCTGCCGTGTCACGTCGAAGCGGACGAGCGCATCCGCGTCGCGGCGCGCGGCCCAGAGGTACCTGCCCTCCGGCTCGGCGGCGAGGCCGTGCAGCCCGGGACCTGCCTCCAGTCCCCGGCCGAGCTCGCGGATCTCGCCCGTGTCGAGCGCGACCCGGCCCAGGCGGGCCGCGTGTTCCTGGGTGAAGTACAGGTGGCCGTCCCCCGGCGCGACCGCCTCCTCGGGCGCGCTCCCGGGAGCGATGCCGGTGCGGAGGATCTCGACCCGGCCGCTGGACGGCTCGTAGCTGCCGACCCGGTCGTTCGCGCTCGTGAACCACAGCCTTCCCTCGGCGAGCACGAGCGCGCGCGGCGCGCTTCCCGGCGGAAGCCGGATCTCCTCGGTCTCGCCGGTGGCGCGGTCGAGCCGGCCGAGCCTGTTCTCGCGCGGCTCGCTGAACCACACGCGACCGTGGGCCGCCGCGAGGATCGCCGTCGGGCGGCCGCTGATCCCGTCGGAGAAGAAGGTCGCGCACGACCCGGGGAGCGGCTCCTCGGCCGACTCGAAGGCGGGCGCCGCGGCTGCGACGGCCAGGACTGCGAGCGTCGCGAGCGCGATCCGAAGCGTCCGCGGCACCGCCCACCCCGCCTACTCGTCGAGCCGCGCCAGCCGGGCGCCGATCGGCTCGGTGAACCAGATTCGCCCGTCCGGGCCGTTCGCGACCTCGAGCGTCGCGCTGCCCGGCGTGATGCCGCACCGCAGCCACGCGAACCGCTTCGTGTCGACGTCGAAGCGGAGCAGCGCGCCGGCCATGAAGGTGGTGATCCAGACGGCCCGCTCCGTGGGCGAGGCGATCACGTCGACCAGCTTCGCCCCGGGCTCGAGGTCGGTGACGCTCGGACGCGGCAGCGGGGCCGGGTACTCGCGCTTCGCGCCCGTCCGCGGGTCGTACTCCCCGAGCCGGCTTCCCTGCTGGAGCGTCACGTACAGCGTGCGACCGTCGGGGCCGACGCGCACGTCGTGCGGGCCGCTGCCGGCCGAGAAGCGGACGAAGCGGTCGAAGCGCTGCCTCGCCAGGTCGAAGCGCGCGAGGCGATCGGCGCCCTGCAGCGCGACCCACAGGTGCCGCTTTCCCGGGTCGAGCGCGAGCCCGTGCGGGCGGCTGACCGGCGGAAGCGCGGCCGAGAGCTCCACCACCCGTCGGCTCGCAACCTCGAACCGGCCCAGCGACCCTCCCTCCTGCTGTGTGAAGTAGACGTGCCGGCCGTCGGGCGCGGGCGCGACGGCGTGCGGCATGCTCCCCGGCGAGATCCCCGCCGCGATGAGCTCCACCTCGCCGGTCGCGGGGTCGACACGCCCGAGCCGGTCGCCCAGGCCGGAGAACCAGATCGTCCCGTCCGGGCCCGTCGCCATGAAGTGCGGGCTCGTGCCCCCCGGTACCGGGATCTCGCGCACGCGGCGCGTCCGGGGGTCGTAGCTTCCGATTCGGTCCTGCAGCTGCTCGCTGAACCACAGCCGCCCGTCCTTCCCGGCGGTCAGGCCGCCGGGCAGACCCGGCAACGGGCCGAACTCGCGGACGCAAGCGCCGCCGCGCGCGGCCGCGGGGTCGGATTCCTCGCTGAGCAGCACGGCCACGGCGGCGACCGATGCCAGCGGTGCGAGCCCCAGGAGCAGACGAGCGGCGCGGCGCACCGCGATTCAGTGTAGTGCCGCCGCCGCGCGGATCGCGTGCGGGCGGGTCAGGCGTCGGACGCCGTCGCCGGCCGGCCGGCGAGGCGGAAGAGCCGCTCGGCGTTCCCGCGGAGGATCTGCTCCCTCTCGGCCTCGGCGACGGGCAGCGCGTCAACGAGCGCGATCGCGTCCTCGAGCGGCGTCGCCAGGGGCGGCGAGTCCGTTCCGAACAGGACGCGCTCGGCGCCGACCACCTCGAGGTTCGCCAGATGGTTGGGCACGCTCGCGTTCGCGGTGTCGACGTAGACGCGCCGCAGGTACGCGCTGGGTGGCTCCGTGATCCGGTTCTCGAAGCGCGGCATGCCGCCGCGCCCGCCGGCCGCAGGCCCCCCGCCGTCGCCGGGCTTGCCGCCCCAATGGCGGGGCTGGTACGCCTGGTCGAGCCGGGCGGCCAGCAGCCCGATCGCGCCTCCGGCGGTCGCCGCCACGACCTCGAGGTCGGGGTCTCGCTCGAGGCGGCCGCCGAAGACGAGGGCGGCGAGGCCCGCGGTCACGTCCAGGAAGCGCCCCACCTGCTCCACGAGGCGGAAATCGCGGAAGCTGGCGCTGCCCACCGGCTCGGCGGGCGGGTGGAGGAAGACGGGCACGCGCAACTCGGCGACCAGCGCGAAGAAGTCGTCCGCCCGCTCGGAATCGAGGTACTCGCCGCGGACGCTCGTGTTCACCAGCACGCCGACGAAGGCGTCGTCCTTCAGCGTCTCCGCCGTCTGGGCGAGCAACTCGTCGCCGCCGAAGGGGTTCGTGAACGCGTACGCAGCGAGCCGCGGGGCATGCTTGCGCACCGTGTCCGCCAGCCACTCGTGAAACGCCTTCAGCTGGTCGAGCGGCTGCTCGAACGCGTCGAAGCCGGGGACCGGGGTCATCGTCCCGTAGCCGACGGGGCTGCCGACGATCGTCAGCTCGATGCCGAGCGCGCCCTTCCGCTCGAGCATCCCCTCGATGTCGAGCAGCGCGGGCGGCATCGGGAAGCGCTCGAACAGCTTCGGATGCGTGACGTGCCCGTGGACGTCGACGATCACGGCGTCGTACCTTACTCCGGGTCGAGGCGAGCGATGCGGCGCCCGAGCGGCTCCGTGAACCAGAGACGGCCGCCCGGGCCGACCGCCACCCCGAGCGTGCCGCTGCCGGGGCTGATCCCGCACGTGATCTCCTCGATCTCCTTCGTCTCGAGGTCGAAGCGCAGGAGCCGGTTGGCGGTGAAGGTCGCGATCCAGAGGGCGCGGTCGGGGCCGATCACCAGGTGCGCGAGCTTCTCGCCGGGGTCGAGGTCCCTGGTCGTCGGGGGGTCGAGGCTCGTCGCGTACTCGCGCACGCGGCCGGTGCGGAGGTCGTACTCGCCGATCGTGCTGTTGTCCTGGTTGCTGGAGTAGATGACAGGCCCGGGAGCGACCACCAGGTCGTGCGGACCGCTGCCCCGCGAGAAGCGCACGAACCGGTCGAAGCGCTCGCTGGCGAGGTTGAAGCGCGCGATCCGGTCCGATCCCTGCAGCGCCGTCCACAGGTTCCCGTCCGGCGTCACCGCGATGCCGTGCATCCGGTTGCCCTCGGGCAGGCGCTCGGAGAACTCGGTCACCCGCTTGCTGCGGAGGTCGAGCCGGCCGAGGCGCCCGCCGACCTGCTCGCTGAACCAGAGATTCCCGTCCGGCCCGACGAGGACGACGTGCAGCTGCGCGCCGTCCGAGATCCCCTCGCGGAAGAGCTCGATGCGTCCCCGCCCGGGGTCGATCCGCCCGATCGTGTCGCCGAGACCGGTGAACCAGAGCCCGCCGCCGGGCCCCCTGCGGATGTAGTGCGGCTGCGTTCCCGGCGGAACGTCGATCTCGCTCGCCTTCCCGGAGGCCGGGTCAAGCCGTCCGACCTGGTCGTCGACCTGCTGCGTGAACCACCAGGCGCCGTCGGGCCCCAGGTCGAGCGAGCCCGGCCGGCCGGTGATGCCGTCGCCGAACTCGGTGGCGCACGGGCCGCGCGCGCCGGCTCCCTGCGGGCCTTCGACGAGCGGCGCCGCCACGATCAGCGCGAGCACGGGGACGGTCGCGAGGACGCGCACCCCGCGCACGGCTCAGTCGACCCTCGCGATGCCGCCGCGCCGTCCGAGCGTCACCCAGACGCCCTTCTCCGGGCCGATGACCAGCTCCTGGGTCGCCGCCCCCCCGTCGAGGCCGCACCGCGAGGCGCGCAAGCGCCCGCGCCGGATGTCGTAGCGCACGACGCCCGGGCGCCCCGTCGCGACCCAGAGCGTCGTCGCGTCGGGGCCGACCAGCAGCTGGCCGAGACCCCGCTCCCCGTGGGCGGGGCCTGGTCGGCCCGGCACCCCGGTCGGGCGCTCGCGCACGTCGCGGCTTCCGATGTCGTACTCGCCGAGCGCTCCCGACCCGGCGAGCGAGGCGTACACGAGCGGGGAGATCTCCTCGCCCCGGTGCAGGAAGAGCAGGTGGCGCGGCCCGCTCCCAGGCGAGAAGCGGACCACGCGGTCGAAGCGCGAGCGGCGCACCGCGAAGCGTGCGATCGCGTCGTTCCCCGGGAGTGCGACCCAGAGGTTGCCCGCCAGGTCGACCGTCAGCCCGTGGAGCCCGCTGTTCCGCGGCAGGCCGCGGGAGTGCTCGACGACCTCGCGCGTCTCGAGGTCGAGGTGCGACAGGCGCCCGCGCCCCGGGTCGGTGAAGAAGACGCCGCGTCCCTCGCGATCGAACACGAGGTCGTCGGGGCGCGCACCCGCCAGCCCGCGCAGCCGGTGGAGGCGCACGCGGCCGGTGCGAGGATCGACGCTCCCGATCGCGGGAAGGCGCGACGTGAACCAGAGGCTCCCGTCCGGGCCGCCGATCACGCGGTGCGGGCGCGTGCCCGCCGGAAGGCGCACCTCCTCGCTCGCGGCCGTCTCGGGGTCGAACGCGACGAAGCGGTCGCCGGCCTCGTCCGCGAGCCAGAGGCGGCGGTCGGCAGCGAGGACGATCGAGCCCGCGGGACCGACTCGCGGCTCGACGGTCGCCGCACAGGCGGCGCCCGGCCGAGGCGCGTCCGGCTGCTCGACCACAGCGGCGCCCGCCGCGACCGCGACGAGCGGCAGCGCCGCGGCGACTGCCAGCCGGCCGCGGGGGCTCAAGCGGCGGCTACTGCTCGTCCACCGGCCACGGGTAGCCGTCCAGCCCCGAGAACCGCTCCTGGAAGGCGAGCACGGCCGAGACGTCGAGCTCGCCGAGGCCCTGCTGGTCGGCGGCCGTGAGCTGGGTGTACGCCGACCCGGCGACAGGCATCGGCACCCCGACCTCGTTGGCCTGCGAGAGCACGAGCAGCATGTCCTTGCGCATCAGGCTCAGCTTGAACGCGACCCGCTCGAAGGCGCGCCGGGCCATCATCGGGCAGCGGAAGCTCATCATCGGCGAGCTGTATCCGCTGCCCGCGATCATCTCGAGGATCTTGTCGCGCGGCAGCCCGGCTCGCTCGCCGAAGACGACCGCCTCGGCGAGCGCGGGCATCTGGATGCCCATCAGCATGTTCAGCACGAGCTTCATCGTCGCGCCCATGCCGCTCTCGCCGAAGTAGGCGACCTGCTTGCCGATCGCCTGCAGGATCGGCTCCACCGCGCGGAAGTCCTCCTCGTCGCCGCCGACCATGACGCGCAGCTGGCCGTCGCGCGCGTGCTGCGGGTTCCCGAGCACGCAGGCGTCGAGCGCGCGGTACCCGGCCTCGGCCGCCTTCGCCGCCGTCTCGCGCGAGAAGTGCGGGGGAACCGTGCTCAGGTCGACGACGTAGGCGCCGGGCGGCGCCGCACCGACCACGCCGTCGTCGCCGTAGAGCATCGCCTCCACGACGTGCTGGTCGGCGAGGCTCAGCATCACGACCTCCGCGTCGCGCGCGGCGTCCGCCGGCGACTCGGCGACCCGGGCGCCGAGCGCCGCGACCTCCTCGCTCTTCGCCCGCGTCCGGTTGTACACGGCGAGCTCGTACCCCGATTCGGCGAGCTTCGAGGCCACTCCCAGCCCCATCGCGCCGAGCCCGATGAATCCGATCCGCTGTCCCTGCACGTCCGCCTCCTCCCCCGTCACGAGCTGGCAGTGACGCCGCCGTCGACGAAGATGATCTGCCCGGTCACGAAGCTGGCGGCCGGCGAGACCAGGAAGAGGACGGCGCCGGCGATCTCGAGCGGCGTCGCGAACCGCCCCATCGGGATCCGGTTGAGCATCATGGCCACGAACCGCTCGTCCTGCGTCGCGTGCTGGACGAGCTCGGTGGGGACGAACCCCGGCGCCACCGCGTTGACCGTGATCGCGTGGCGGCCCCACTCGGTCGCGAGCTGCTTGACGAGCATGTTCAGCCCGCCCTTGCTCGCCGCGTACGCCGCGAAGCCGCGACGGCCGCCGGCGAAGCTGCGCGTCGACGAGAAGTGAACGATCCGCCCGCCGCGGCCGGCGGCGATCATCGCCCGCCCGGCGGCCTGCGAGAGCCAGAACGCCCCGCTCAGGTTGACGTCGATGACCCGCCGGAACTCGTCCTCGGCGAACTCCTCGGCCTTCGCCTCCAGGTCGATGCCGGCCAGGTTGACGAGGACGTCGAGGCCGCCCAGGCGGGCGACCACGTCGCCGACGAAGCGCTCGGCGCTCGCCCGGTCGGCGAGGTCGACGCGCGTGCCGATCGCCTGCGCGCCGTCCGCCTCGAGCGCCGCCGCGAGCGCCTCGGCCTTCTCGAGCGAGCGGCCGGCGACGGCGACCTCCGCGCCGTGCGCCACGAGCAGCCGGCTCGCGACCTCGCCGATCCCACCGTAGCCGCCGACCAGCGCCGCGCGGGCACCGTCCAGGCGCATCAGCTGCGACAGGTCCGAGGGCGGGGTCGGCGCCGGCGGCGGCGGACTCCCCGGCGGTCCCGGCGGCCCGCTCACCCGCCCGGCGCGGGGGGCCCGCCGCCGCCCGCAGCAGCCATCGGCGGCGCCGGGAGCACGCCGAGCTGGACGAGGATCCCGGGGACGTCGTCGACGATCCACGACTCGGCCACCTTCCCATCCCGCAGCCGGTGGAGCTCCTGGCTCGAGACGACCATCCGCTGCCCGGTGGGCGGGATGCCCATCAGCGTGCCGGTGTGCGTCCCGCGCGTCGTGAACCGGTTCGCGACGAAGTCGCCCTCCGCGACCAGCTGCTCGATCGTCATGTGCCAGTCGTCGAAGGCGTCGTGCCACATTCCGATCACCTGCCGGAACACGTCGGGCCCCGCCGGCAGGTCGGGGCGCGCCGGGATGTGGACGGTGTAGTCGGGCGTGAAGCGGTCCGCGGCGACCGCGAAGTTGCGCCTGTTCAGCGCCTCCTCGATCAGGAAGCGGATGAGCGCCTTGTTCTCGTCGGGAGAAGCCATGCGCCGGTCGAGTCGGGCGACTGTACCGCCGCACCGGGGGCGGTGCAAGCAGCGGGTCAGGCGAGCAGAGCGGCGAGCAGGTAGCAGACGAACGCGAAGACGGCGCCGACCACCCGGCCGGTGTGGAGGAGCGTCCACGACCGCAGCGCAGCCGCGGCGTCGGCGGGTGGGCTCTCGCCCCAGGCCACGATCTCGTCGCTCGCCGGCACGACCCAGAAGCGCGAGAGGATCGCCTGCGTCGCGCCTCCCAGGATCCCGACGAGCGGCAGGACCGTCGCCGCGTTCGCGCCCGGGTCGTCGAGCGCGGCGACGGCGACGGCCGCGATGGCGCCGACGATCGTCGTCCCCATCATCCAGACGTGGACGCGCGGGTGGAAGAACCCGTGCAGCGGCCCGACCGCCGCGGCCGGCAGCGAGCGGAGCGCGTGCGCGTACGCGACGAGCACGACGAACAGGCCGCCCGCGGCCACGCCGCCGGCGAACACGTTGACGAAGCGCAGGACGATCACCGGAGCGAATCTAAACGCAGCGCGAGCCCGGCTTCACGCGGCTCGCTCGCCGACGGAGGGATCTGGACTTGCGTCGGCGCACGGCCTATGCTCGGCCCCGTGGCGCGCCAGGTGAAGCGGGGAGTGATCGTCGCCAAGATCAAGCCGGGCTCGGAGGAGAAGGTGGCCGAGATCTTCGCCGAGTCCGACCGGAGCGACCTGCCGCAGCTGGCCGGCGTCACGCACCGCAGCCTGTGGGTGCTCGACGACGTGTACATCCACTACGTCGAGACCGCCGAGGACTTCGAGGCCGCCGTCGACGAGATCCGCGAGCACCCGCTGTTCCGCGACATCAGCCACAAGCTCGACGCCTACATCACGCCGTACGACCCGGAGACCTGGCGGTCGCCGAAGGACGCGCAGGCGCGGGAGTTCTACCGCTGGGACGCGGACACGGACGCGTGACGGACGCGGTCGCGGACGACCTGGTCGAGCAGGCCCGCTCGAGCTTCGAGGCCGGCGACTTCCGCCGCGCGCACGAGGCGGGTCAGGCGGCCCTGATCAAGCGCCCGCTCGACACGCAGCTGCTGCGGCTGGTCGGCAACGCGGCCATGGAGCTCGGCCGCGACGACGGCGTCGAGCTGCTCGAGCGCGCGGTCGCGCTCGCGCCGGAGGATCCGGAGGCGTGGAGCGACCTCGGCCGGGCGCTCGTGCTCGAGGGCCGGGTCACCTCGGCCGGCGAGGCCTTCCGCCGCGTGATCCGCCTGCAGCCCGACGACCACGACGCCCTGATCGGGATCGCCCACACCGCCTATCTGAGCGGCGATCCGGCCGCGGCGATCACCGCGCTCCGGCAGGCGGTCGAGCGCGACTCCGGCGACGCTGCCGCGCTGCGCAGCCTGCTCGCCATCTACCGGCGCGAGGGGATGGTCCAGGACGCGCTCGCCACGGCGCGCGCGCTGGCCGAGCTGCGGCAGGACGACGTCCTGGCGGCGCTCGACGTCGGCGAGCTGGCGCTCGACCTCGGGCTGCTCGACGAGGCGAGCGCGGTCTTCGGGCGGCTGCGCGCCAACGACGAGGAGCCCGGGCACGAGGTCTACGCCCTGCACGCGCTGATCGACGTCGAGCTTCGGCGGGAGCGCTGGCGGCGGGCGCTCGACCTGGCGATCGACGCGACGCGGGTCGACCGGCTCGGGACGACCACCGACGTGCTCGCCTTCGTCGTCGCGCGCGTGTTCGGGGCCACGAACCGGCCCGCCCCCGACCGGCCCGACGTCGACCGCGCGCTCGCGGCGTCGCGGCAGGAGCACCGGCGGATGCACGAGGAAGGCCTTGTCCTCTGAGCTGACCGCGGCGCCACGCGCGGCCGGTCCCGTCGAGTGGACGAAGTGCCCGTCGTGCGACGCCTTCGTCTACCACAAGCGGTTGCGACGCAACCTCGGCGTGTGCCCCGAGTGCAACTACCACTTCCGCCTGCCCGTGCAGCGGCGCCTGGAGCAGCTGCTCGACGACGACAGCTTCACCGACCTGAGCGACGAGATCCAGCCGCTCGACGTGCTCTCGTTCGCCGACACGAAGCCGTACGCCGACCGGCTCGCGGACGCGCAGCGCAAGACGGGCGGCCGCGAGGCGGCCGTCTACGGGACGGCCGAGATCGACGGGCACCCGGTCGTGGTGGCGGCGATGGACTTCGCGTTCGTCGGCGGGAGCATGGGCAGCGGCGTCGGCGAGGCGGTCACGCGGGCCGCGGAGCTCGCGCTCGAGCGGCGGACGCCGCTGCTCGTGATCGCCACCTCCGGCGGGGCGCGGATGCAGGAGGGGTGCGTCTCGCTGATGCAGATGGCGAAGACGAGCCAGGCGGTCGCGCGCCTGCACGAGGAGGGGATCCTGTTCGTCTCGCTGCTGACCGACCCGACGTACGGCGGCGTCACCGCCTCGTTCCCGACGCTCGGCGACATCCTCCTGTCGGAGCCGAACAGCTACATCGGCTTCGCCGGGCCGAAGGTGATCGAGCAGACGATTCGCCAGACGCTGCCGGAGGGGTTCCAGACGGCCGAGTTCCTGCTCGACCACGGGATGCTCGATCTCGTCGAGCCGCGCGAGAACCTGCGCCAGGCGCTGCGCAAGCTCCTCGAGCTGCACTCGCTCGCGCCGGTGGCCGGGCAGCCGCGCAAGGAGATCGTCGCCCGCCTGCCCGAGACCGAGGGCCGCGCGCCGGTGACCGACCCGGCGCTCCTGCCGGCCCGCCCGGCGTGGGACGTCGTCCAGCTTGCCCGCCACATCGACCGCCCGAACACGCTCGAGTACGTCGGCTACGTCTTCGACGACTTCCAGGAGCTGGCGGGCGACCGGCTCTTCGACGAGGACGCGGCGATCGTCGGCGGGCTCGCGCGCCTCGGCGACCTGACCGTCGTCCTGATCGGCCACCAAAAGGGCCACACCACCAGTGAGATGGTCGAGCGGAACTTCGGCATGCCGAACCCCGAGGGTTACCGCAAGGGGATGCGGCTGATGCGGCACGCGGCCAAGTTCGGCTTGCCGATCGTCACCCTGGTCGACACGCCCGGCGCCTACCCCGGGCTCGGCGCCGAGGAGCGCGGCCAGTCGATCGCGATCGCGCAGAGCATCATGGAGATGTCCCGCCTGCCGGTCCCGACCGTGACCGCGGTCACCGGCGAGGGCGGCAGCGGCGGCGCGCTCGCGCTGGCGGTCGGGGACCGGGTGCTGATGATGGAGAACTCGTACTACTCGGTGATCAGCCCCGAGGGCTGCTCGACGATCCTGTTCAAGGACGCGAGCCAGGCGCCGCGCGCGGCGGAAGCGCTGCGCGTGACCGCACCCGACCTGCTCCGCCTCGGGATCATGGACGCCGTCGTGCCCGAGCCCGAGGGCGGCGCGCACCACGACCCCGCCGACGCCGCGGCCAACCTGAAGACGGCGATCGTGACCGCGCTTCGCGACCTCCTCCCCACCCCGGTTGACGAGCTGCTCCAGCGCCGCTACGACCGCTTCCGGGCGTTCGGGACGCCCGGCCGCCAACCCGTCCTCCCACCGCCAGCAGAGGTGCCATGACCGACGAGACCCCCGCACCCGAACCCGATCACCAGCTCGTCCGCGCCGTCTGGGAGGAGGCGCGCGACCTGATCAGGCGCCTCGAGGGGAGCAGCGTTCAGCGCCTGCGCGTCGACGCCGGCAACACGCGGATCGAGATCGAGCGGGGCGCGCCGGCCGCGGCGGCGCCCGCCGCCGCGGCGC
>JACVRR010000143.1 GCA_014534345.1 Thermoleophilia bacterium
CTGCGTCGCCCCGCTCGCGAAGGTGCTCCACGACGCGTTCACGATCGAGCAGGGGTACATGACGACTGTCCACGCGTACACGAACGACCAGCGCATCCTCGACCTCCCGCACGGCGACCTCCGGCGCGCCCGCGCGGCGGCGATCAACCTGATCCCGACCTCGACCGGCGCCGCCCGCGCGATCGGCCTCGTGCTGCCCGACCTGCAGGGAAAGGTGGACGGGATCGCCATGCGTGCCCCCGTCCCGACCGGCTCGGTCGTCGACCTGGTCGTGCGGGTCGGGCGCGAGACGGGCGTCGACGAGGTCAACGACGCGTTCCGGCGCGCCGCCGACGGCCCGCTCGACGGGATCCTGCAGTACACCGAGGACCCGATCGTCTCGCAGGACGTCGTCGGCTCGTCCTACTCGTGCGTCTACGACAGCGACCTGACGATGGCCAACGGGACGCTGGTCAAGGTCTTCGGCTGGTACGACAACGAGTGGGGCTACTCCTGCCGGCTGGTCGACCTCGTGGACAAGATGGCGCGGACGCTCGCGCCGAGCCCGGTCGCCTAGCGTCGCCCTCGACGGTCGCGCGCCGTGACGAGCCGCCCGCGCTCCGTCCGCGACGCCGACGTGCGCGGCAAGCGTGTCCTCGTCCGCGCCGACCTCAACGTCCCGCTGCAGGACGGCCGGGTTGCGGATGACACGCGCGTCCGGGGGGCGCTCCCGACGCTCAGGCTGCTGCTCGACGAGGGCGCGGCGGAGGTCGCCGTCTGCTCGCACCTCGGCCGCCCGAAGCGCCCGGATCCGGCGTACGCGATGGCCCCGGTCGAGGCACTGCTGCGCGAGCTCGTGCCCGACGAGCGGCTGCGGGTGCTCGAGAACACGCGCTTCCACCCGGGCGAGACGGCGAACGACCCGGCGTTCGCCCGCGAGCTGGCGGCCGGCCGCGACCTGTTCGTGAACGACGCCTTCGGCTCGGTCCATCGGGCGCACGCCTCGACGGTCGGCGTCGCCGAGCTGCTGCCCGCGTACGCCGGCCTGCTGCTCGAGCGGGAGCTGGCCGAGCTCGGCAAGCTGCTCGGCGAGGTCGAGCGCCCGTACGTGGTCGTCCTGGGCGGCGCGAAGGTCGAGGACAAGATCGGCGTCCTGCAGAGCCTCGGGCGCCGCGCCGACACGCTGCTCGTCGGCGGGAAGATGGCGGCGGAAGTCGCCGGGCGATTTCCGCTAGAGGGAGTCGGGGCTCGTCTGCACTTGCCGGTGGACGAGGTTGCAGCGTCATCCTTCGCGCCAGACGCGGAGATTCGCGTCGTCCCGTTCGGCGAGTTGCCGGACGGATGGCTCGGGCTCGACGTCGGGCCCGAGACGCGTGAGAGGTTCGCGGCGGAGATCACGCGGGCGCGGACGGTCTTCTGGAACGGGCCGCTGGGCGTGTTCGAGTGGCCGCGTTTCGCGGAGGGCACCCGCGCGGTCGCGGGAGCCGTCGCCGAGTCCGGGGCGTACTCGGTCGTCGGCGGCGGCGACTCGGTGCGCGCGCTGGAGGAGCTCGGCGTGGCCGACCGCGTCGGCTGGGTCTCGACCGGCGGCGGCGCGTCGCTCGAGCTGCTCGAGGGCAAGGAGCTGCCCGGCGTGGCCGCGATCCCGCCGGCGGACGCGGCCGCCGCCTCCCCGTAAGATCCCGCCCCGTGCTCGTCGCCGGGAACTGGAAGATGCACAAGGGCCCGGCGGAGGCGAGGGCGTTCTGCGACGCCTTCACGCCGCCCGCCGGCGTCGACGTGGTCGTCTGCCCGCCGTACGTCTCGCTCGCCGCCGCGCTCGCGAGCGGCCTGACCGTCTACGCGCAGAGCGTCCACTGGGCGCGCGAGGGCGCGTACACCGGCGAGGTGTCCGCGCCGATGCTGCTCGAGCTCGGCGTGACGGGCTCGATCGTCGGCCACTCCGAGCGCCGGCAGTACTTCGGCGAGACCGACGACAGCGTCGCCCGGCGGACCGCGGCCGCGCTCGAGGCGGGGCTGGGCGTGATCGCCTGCGTCGGCGAGTCGGAGGAAGAGCGCGAGTCCGGCCGGACGGAGTTCGTGCTCGTCCTGCAGGTCGAGTCCGTCCGCGACGCGGTCGGCGCGCATGAGCGCCTCGTCGTCGCGTACGAGCCCGTGTGGGCGATCGGGACGGGGCGGACGGCGACGGCCGAGCAGGCGCAGGAGGCGCACGCGTTCATCAAGTCGCTGCTCGACCGGCCAGTCCTCTACGGCGGCTCCGTCAAGCCCGAGAACGCCGCCGAGCTGCTCGCGCAGCCCGACGTGGACGGCGCCCTGGTCGGCGGCGCGTCGCTCGAGCCCTCCTCCTTCACCGCGATCTGCGAGGCCGCCGCCGCCGCAGCGGCCTGAGGCGTGCCGACGTACCCGCTGGTCGCGCTCGTGATCCTCGACGGCTGGGGCTGCGCGCCGCCGGGACCGGGGAACGGCGTCGCGCTCGCCGAGACGCCGAACTTCGACCGGCTCTGGCGGACGTATCCACACACGACCCTCGACGCGTCGGGGGAGGCGGTCGGCCTGCCGCCCGGCCAGCAGGGCAACTCGGAGGTCGGCCACCTGACGATCGGCTCCGGCCGCGTCATCGACCAGGACCTGCAGCGCGTCAACCGGGCGATCGCGAGCGGGGCGCTGTTCGAGAACGAGGCGCTCGTCGGCGCGATCCGGCGGGCGCGCGAACGCGGTGGCCGCGTCCACCTGCTCGGACTCGTCTCGTACGGCGGCGTCCACTCGCACATGCAGCACCTGCGGGCGCTGCTCGAGCTCGCGCGGCGCGAGGGCATGGAGGAGCGGACGTTCGTCCACGCCTTCACCGACGGGCGCGACGTGTCGCCGCCGGCGGCCATCCGCGACGTCGGCGAGCTGCCGCCCGAGCGCGTCGCCAGCGTGATCGGCCGCTACTGGGCGATGGACCGCGACCGGCGCTGGGAGCGGACCGAGCGCGCGCTGGCCGCGATCACGCACGGCGAGGGCCTGCGCGCGACGGATCCCGTCACCGCGATCCAGGCGAGCTACGACGCGGGGATCACGGACGAGTTCGTCGACCCGGTGGTGCTGGAGGGGCGCCCCCGCCTGCAGAGTCCCCCGGACGCCGCGATCTTCTTCAACTTCCGACCGGACCGGGCGCGGCAGCTCTCGCTGAAGCTGCTGCAGGCCGGGGCCGACCTGACCACGATGACGCGCTACCGGGCCGACTTCGCGTGCCCGGTCGCGTTCGCGGAGCAGGACGCGAGCGAGGTGATGGCCGAGGTCCTCGCCGGGCTCGGGCTCCCGCAGCTCCACGTCGCCGAGACCGAGAAGTACGCCCACGTCACCTACTTCTTCAACGGCGGGCGCGAGGCGGAGTTCGCCGGGGAGACGCGGATCCTCGTCCCCTCTCCCCGCGACGTCGCAACCTACGACGAGAAGCCGGAGATGTCGGCGCCCGAGGTCGCCCGCCGCTTCGCGGAGGAGATCGGCGACGGGTACCGCTTCGGGATCGTCAACTTCGCCAACCCGGACATGGTCGGGCACACGGGGAACCTGCCGGCCGTCGTGCGGGCCGTCGAGGCGGCCGACGCAGGCCTCGGCGAGGTCGTGGCGGCCGTGGAGCGGGCCGGCGGCGTCTCCCTGATCACGGCCGACCACGGGAACGCCGAGTCGATGCTCGAGCCCGACGGGACGCCGAACACCGCGCACACGCGGAACCCGGTCCCGTTCGTCGTCACGGCGCAGGGGGTCCGTCTGCGCGACGACGGCGAGCTGTCCGACCTCGTCCCGACGGCGCTCGCCCTGCTCGGCGTGGCGGCCCCACCCGCGATGACGGGACGCCGGCTCTTCGTGTAACTGTGAAACGCGGCTATACTCGGCCCGCTTTGGCGCTCCCGCAGCCCGACCCCGGGGTCCTCAGGAAAGCGCAGCGCGGCGACGAGCGGGCGTTCAACCTGCTCGTTCACGCGTACGAGGTCCCGGTCTTCAACTACGTGCTGCGGCTCGTCGGCGACCGCGCCATGGCCGAGGACCTGACGCAGGAGGTGTTCCTCCGGGTCTACCAGGGCCTCCCCGGCTTCTCGCTTCGCTCGAAGTTCACGACGTGGCTGTTCCAGGTCACGAAGAACCGCGTCCTCGACGAGCTGCGGGCGACGGAGCGGCGGCCGCGGTCCGCCTGCGCGCTCGAGGACATCCCGCCGCTCGAGGTGCTCGACGCGCCGTTCGAGCGCCTGGAGGCGATCGACGCGCTCTGGCGGGCGGTCGAGGAGCTGAATCCCGACCTGAAGATGGCGCTGCTGCTGCGCGACGTGGTCGGGATGGCGTACACCGACATCGCCGACTCGCTCGAGATCACGCTTGCGACGGTCAAGTGGCGGATCTACAAGGCGCGCGAGGAGGTCCAGGTGTCGCTCGCGCGCGAGGGCATCACGTTCGGCGCGCCGGCCGCGGGCGCGCGCGCCGTCGAAGCCGTCTAGTCGCGGAGCGCGGGTTACACGCCGACGGCCAGCCGGTCGGCGAGCGCGTGCGGCAGGCCGGCTGCGCGGATCTCCTCCTGCGTCCGCTCGACCTCGTACTCCACGCGGTGGAAGCGGGCCACCCGCTTGTCGAGCTCGAGCAGCAGCCACGCCGCGCGCGGGTCGCCGTCGCGCGGCTGTCCGACCGACCCCGGATTCAGCAGCCAGCGCCCCTCGGCCAGCGACTGCTCGTGTCCCCCGGGAGCGAGTCCGCCCGACACCGTCCCCCGCTGCTCGGTGATCGCGAGCGCGACGTGGCTGTGCCCGACGAGCACGAGCGGAGCCGCGGCAAGCGTCGCGGCCGCGGTGTCGTAGTCGAGGACGTACTCCCACACGGGGTCGCGGGCGCTGGCGTGGAACATCGCGACGCCGCCTCTCTCGGCCTGCGGCTCGAGTGAGGCGAGGAACTCGCGCGTGTCGCGCTCGAGCGCGGCCTGCGTCCAGCGGGCGGCGGCCGCGGCGTCGACGTTGAAGTCGGCGACCGCGGCGCCCGTCTCGTCGAGCCCGGCCAGGTCGTGGTTGCCGATCAGGCACACGCTCGCCCGCTCGGCGACGATCCTGGTGCACTCGTTCGGGCGCGGGCCGTACCCCACCAGGTCGCCCAGGCACCACAGCTCGTCGGGGTCGCTGGCCTCGAGGTCGGCCAGAACGGCCTCCAGCGCCTGCAGGTTTGCGTGAATGTCGGAGATGACGGCGACGCGCATCGGGCGGATCATGGCGGTCGCGGCGGCGGTCGGGGGGTGGACCCTCACGGCGGCGCTGCTCTGGCGGACGGCGGTGCCGGGCGACCTCCAGGTTCCCGCCCTCGCGGCGCGCGACGTGTTCCCGCCCGCCGTCCTCGCCGAGACCGACCGGTTCGCCTCCGTCCTCCGGGGCCTCTGGCTGGCGTCGCTCGTCGCGGAGCTGGCGCTCCTCGGCCTGCTCGCCTGGCACGGCCCGGCGCTCGCCCGCCGGCTGCGCGGCGGCGGGATCGCGCGCGGCGTCGCCCTGCTGGCCGCGACGCTAGGGGCCGCATGGCTCGTCGGCCTGCCCTTCGGCGCGGCCGCGCACTGGTGGCGGCGGCGGCACGACCTGACCACGCTCGGCTACCTCGACTGGCTTCTCGCCCCCTGGCTCGGCCTGCTCGTCACGCTGGCGATCGCCTGCCTGGCGGTCGCGGCCGGCATGGTGCTCGCCCGGCGGCTCGGCACGCGCTGGTGGGTCGCCGGCGGGCCGCTTCTGGCCGCGTTCGGCGCGGTCGTCGTGCTCGTGCAGCCGCTCGTGTTCGCCCCCCGCTTCGAGCCGCTCGAGGACCGGGCGCTCGCTCGCGAGATCGCGCGGCTCGGTGCCGAGCTCGGCGTCCCCGGGATCGAGGTGCGCGTGCGCCGCGTCCACGACCGCACCCGCCGGGCGAACGCCTCGCTGCACGGGATCGGCCCGACCCGGCGGCTGATCCTCTGGGACACGCTGCTCGACGGGCGCTTCACCGAGCGCGAGGTGCGGTTCGTCGCGGCGCACGAGCTCGCCCACGCGGCGCGCCGCCACCTCTGGAAGGGGCTCGCCTGGTTTGCCCTGCTCGCGCCCCTGCCCGCCCTCGCGCTCGCCCACGGCACCCGCCCGCGCGGCGGCCTCGGTGAGCCGGGCGCCGTGCCGCTCGCCGTCCTGGTCGCCGTCTGCGCGCAGCTCGCGCTGCTTC
>JACVRR010000139.1 GCA_014534345.1 Thermoleophilia bacterium
CGCGAGCGCGCGCAACGCCTCCGCGAGCCGCTCCGGCGCCTGAGGGGCGAGCCGCTGGCGAGGCACGGGCGCGAGCGGCGCGGGCCCGACGCGGAAGAAGCGGTCTCGCTCGCTCGCGAGCCGTGCGGCCAGCCACGCGGCCGCGTCCTTGATGCGCCGGTACTCCGCGAGCCGCCGAGCCAGCTCCTCGGCCGCGAGCTCCGGCTCGAGGTCCTCGGCCTCCGCGTCCTCGCCGAACAGCCGGCGTGTCTTCAGCTCCAGCAGTGCGGCGACGAGCACCAGGAACTCACCGCACGCCTCGAGGTCGAGCTCGCCGCGTTCGGCGGTCCTCTCCGCGAACGCGAGCACGACTCCGGCGACGTCGACGTCCGCGAGCTCCAGCTCATCCTTGAGGACCAGCGTGAGGAGCAGGTCGAACGGGCCCTCGAAGGCGTCGAGGGCGAGCTCGAGCTCGCGCACGGCCATCGGCGCCGGACGCTAGCGGGAGCCTCGGACGCGGCCTTTCGGGATCGCCATCGCGCGCCCCTCCTGCGGTCGGGGCCGCTCGAGCTCTTCGGGCTCCGGGTGGCTCCGTGGGCGGATGAACTGCCAGTAGACGAAGAACCCGGCGGCGAGCACGAACAGCACGCCGGCCACCCAGGTGTTCAGGCGCAGGCCGGCAAACTCGTGGGCGGGGTCGATGCGCAGCTCCTCGATGAAGACCCTGCCGGCCGTGTAGTAGGCGACGTAGAGCGCGAACAGCGCGGGCGGGCGAATGCGGAACAGCCGGTCGACGAGGAGCAGGAAGCCGACGCCGAGGAGCGCGTACAGCGACTCGTAGAGGAATGTCGGGTGGAACGTGGTGTCGAGCAGGTAGCCGGGAAGGCGGTGCTCGGGGTCGATCTCGAGACCCCACGCGGCATCCGTCGGCCGCCCGTACAGCTCCTGGTTCCACCAGTTCCCCCAGCGCCCAACCGCCTGCGCGAGCAGCAGCCCGGGCGCGGTAGCGTCCATGAACCGCCGCATGCTCACGCCCGCCTGGCGCACGACGATCAGCCCGGCGATCGTCCCGAACAGGATGCCGCCCCAGACGCCGAGACCGCCCTTCCAGACGGCCAGCGGCCCCCACCATACGTCGGGTACCTCCTCCCAGCTCGTGACGACGTGGTAGGCGCGCGCGCCGACGATCCCGGCCGCCACGCCCCAGACCGCGACCCGGAAGACGAGGTCCCAGTCGCCGCCGCGCCGGGTCCAGCGGATCCCGGTCAGCGCGATCGCGGCGGCGATCGCGAGCAGAAGCATCAAGCCGTAGGCGTGAATCGAGATCGGCCCCAGCTCGAGCGCGCCCCGCGACGGCGACGGAATCGATGCGATCAGCGGCGCCACGAAGCGCCCATTCTGCCAACGCAAGCGCGGGGGAACCCAGTTCCCCTGCGTACTGCGCGCGGCCCGCGCCGCGCAGTCCTCCAGAGGGAGGGCGCGGGACAGCGGAGAAGCGGGCTCGTGGCGGAACCGCGGGTTCCCCCGCGGCTCAGCGGAGAATCCGCAGCGCGACCTCCGGGCGACAGCCGCGCTCGAGCAGCGACACGGCAACGCGCAGGTCGACGTCGCTGCGGGCGGCGAGCTCCTCGGCGGCTTCCGCGGGGTAGCCCGCGCGCGCGAGCTCCTGACGGCGCCAGGCCTCCACGCGCTCACGTTCCTCGACGACGACGTTGGCTGTGCTCATGGTCCTCGGATCGGTTCTCGCTTGCTCATTCGGTAAAACGCCCGCCGCGCATGTCCCCTTCCGCAAGGGGCCCCTCGCTTAACCGGCGGTTAACGCGCGCGCCCTCGACGCGTCGCGTGCAATCCTCACGGCATCGAGAGGGGCGACGCGTTCGGCCGGATGCTGCTCGACTACGAGGCGACGCTGGACGGCCACGAGATCGTCGAGCGCGACGACGGGTTCGTCACGGCCGCCCGCCTCGACTACTTCGCGCCCGTGCGGCGCTGGAACGCGGTCGAGCGGCGCGCCCTGCGCTCCGTGCGCGGGCGCGTCCTGGACGCAGGCTGCGGCGCCGGGCGGGTCGCGCTCGCGCTGCAGGAGCGGGGGCACGAGGTGGTCGGCATCGACGTCTCGCCCGGCGCGGTCGAGGTCGCGCGGCGGCGTGGCGTTCGGGACGTCCGCCTGCTCGGCTTCGAGCGGGTCGACGCGTCGCTCGGCCGCTTCGGGACGGTCGTCCTGTTCGGGAACAACTTCGGCCTGTTCGGCGGCGAGGCGAGCGCCGTCCGGCTGCTCCGCCGGCTCGCCGGCCTCGCCGAGCGGATCGTGGCCTCGACGGTCGACCCGTACGCGACCGACGATCCCGCCCACCTGGCCTACCACGAGCGCAACCGCCGGCGCGGACGGATGCCGGGGCAGCTGCGGATCCGCGTCCGCCACCGCGACCTGGCGACGCCCTGGTTCGACTACCTGCTCGCCTCGCGGGAGGAGATCGAGCGCCTTGCCGCCGCGGCGCACTGGCGCGTGCACCGCTTCGTCGAGGCCGACGGGCCGCTCTACGTGGTCGTGCTCGAACCGGCCTCGGGCTCGGCCGGCTGACGGCGCCGCGCTACCAGCAGCAGCGCGACGACACCGCCGACGAGCAGGAGCGCCGTGACGGCGGCGAGCACCGGAACGAGCGGGAACCCGCCGCCCGCCGGCGCCTCGACCGCGGCGAGGCGCTCGACGGCGGTGATCGCCGCGCGGGCCGGGCCGTCGGCGCCCTCGCCGACCGGGATGTCGGCGATCGCGGCCGCCTGCGGGTCCGGCTCCCCGCCGCGGTGCGACAACCCGAGCGCCTCCGGCATGGCGATCAGCAGGTGCCCCTGGAACTGGAAGCCGATCTCCTTGCCCAGGAACTCCGCGTACTCCTGCGGGAACGCGAACAGGTGCCCCGCCGTGCCGAGATCCGAGGGCGTGTTGATCACGGCGACCTTGAGCGGGTATCCCCGCTCGTTCGCGCGCTCGACGACCGCGACGAGGTCCGCCTTCGCGTCGTCGGAGAGGCGCTGCTGGAACGGAAGGAAGACGTCCTGAGCAAGCAGGAAGTGACTCGCGGGGTCGCCGTTCGCGGCCGCTGGCCCCGCCGCCGCGAGGGCGAGCGCGAGGACGGCGAGCACGACGGCAGCGGGGCCGGGCGCGCGCCCGCGCGTGCCATCATGGCGCGGGTGAGGCGCGACTACAGCGTGTGGCTGCTCGCGGGGCCCCTCGTCGCCTCGGCTGCTCTGGTCGCGCACGCGCTCGCCTATCGTCTGGCCGGCTCGAGTCCGCAGGTCGCGTCGGACCATAGCGAGCACCACTACCTCTCCCACCTGCCCGTCCTGCTCACGCCGGCCGTGCTCCTGGTCGCCCTGGCGCTGTCGCTCCGCCTCGCCCGCGCGCGCGCCGGCGCCGAGACCGCGCCGCTTCCGGGGGTGCCGGTCGCGGTCGGCGCGCTGACCGTGTTCGCGCTGCAGGAGTGGCTCGAGCGGCTCGCGCACGCCGGGCGGCTCGACGCGACCGCAGCAGCGGAGCCGACCCTCGCGCTCGGGCTCGGACTCGCGGGCGCGCTGTCGCTCGTCGCCGTGCTCGCGGGCCGGCTGCTCCTCCGCTCGGCCGAGCGCGTCGCCGGGTTGCCGGCGCGCGCCCGAGCCGCGGTCGTGTTGCCGCGCGCGATCGGCTCGCCGCCCGCGCCGGCCGGCGAGCGCGGCCCGTCTCGCCCGGCGCCCGCCCGCCCGACGGGGCGAGCCCCTCCCTCGCTCGTCGCCGCCTGACCGGCCGCGCCCCCGGGGCGCGGCGACCGCCGAGCGAGGGAGGAAGCGTTGCCCACGAGAGCCGTCCTGCTCGTCCTGGCCGGTGCCGCGGTCCTGGTCGTGCTGTTCGTCGTCCTGCGCCCGGACGACGACGCGACCGAGCGGCCGGAGCTCCGGCCGGCGCCCACGACGCTGGCCGAGACGCAGACCGGGACGGAGACGCAGACCGAGACCGAGACCGAGACGGAGACCGAGACCGAGGCGCAGCCGGAGCCCCCGCCTCCGCCGCCGGACGTGCGGACGTTCCGCCTCCAGTTCCGCGGCGGCAACGTCTTCGCCGACCGCGACCTCCGCGACACGCCGGTCAGGCGCGGCGAGCGCGTCCGCCTGATCGTGCGCTCGGACGTCGCCGACCACGTGCACGTGCACGGGTACGACATCATGCGCGACGTCGGCCCGGGAAGCCCGGCGGTGATCGCCTTCCGCGCGACGCTCACCGGCCGCTTCGAGATCGAGCTCGAGGACCGCGGGCTGCAGATCGCGGAGCTCGAGGTCCGGCCGTGACGCCGGTGCTCGCGCACGCGTTCGGCGGGGTCAAGGACCTGCCCGTCCCGCTCTGGCTCTTCTACTACGCCGGCGCGGCCGTCCTCGTCTTCTCGTTCGTCGCGCTCGGCGTGCTCTGGCGCCGGCCGCGCCTCGGCGAGGCCGCGGCCGAGCGGCCGCTGCCGAAGCCGCTGCAGCGCGTTCTGCTCTCGCCGGTCACGCGGCTCGTGCTCGGCGGCGCCGCCGTCGCGCTGTTCGTGCTCGTCTGGCTCGCCGCCGCGCTCGGCACCGCGGACGCGAGCGTCAACCTCGCTCCCACCTTCGTGTTCGTCCTCTTCTGGATCGGGCTCGTACCGCTGGTCGTCATCTTTGGCAACGTCTGGCGCGTCGTCAGCCCGTGGAAGGCGGCCGCGGACGGCGCCCACTGGTTGTGGGCGCGGGTCGCGCCGCCGTGGCGGACGCCGTTCCCGTACCCGCCCGGCCTGGGCCGCTGGCCGGCCGTCGTGCTGCTGTTCGCGTTCGTCGTCTTCGAGCTCGCGTACAGCGACCCGAGCGACCCGCGCGCGCTCGCGCTGGCGATCTGGATCTACAGCCTGGTCACCTGGGGCGGGATGCTCGTCTTCGGCCGCGAGGCGTGGCTGCAGAACGGCGAGGCGTTCAACGTCTACTTCGGCCTGCTCGCGCGCGTGTCGCCGTTCGCCGTCCAGACGTCGGCGGACGGACGGCGCACCGTCGTCGCGCGGCCGCCGCTCTCGGCGCTGGCCGTCGACGAGGAGCGGCGGGGCACGCTCGCGTTCGTCGCCGTGATGCTCGGCTCCGTCGGATTCGACGGCGTCAGCCGCACGCGCTGGTGGCAGGATCTCCGCCTCGAGGCGCAGGCCGACCTCGTGCTCGAGTCCCCCGGGCTCGCCGAGCTGGTCGGGACCGCGCTCAACGTCGGCGGGATCCTCGCCGCCGCCGCGCTCGTCGCGCTCGCCTACCTGCTCGCGGTGGCGGCCGCGGGCCTGATCGCCGGGGCGCGACGCGACCTGGCGGGCGCGTTCCTGCTCAGCCTGGTGCCGATCGCGCTCGTCTACGTGGTCGCCCACTACTTCTCGCTGTTCGTCCTGCAGGGGCAGTTCGCGATCCCGCTCGCCTCCGACCCGTTCGGCCGCGGAGCGGACCTGCTCGGGACGGCCGACTACGAGGTCGACCTCGGGCTGCTCTCGCCGAACGCGATCTGGTACACGCAGGTGGTCGCCCTGATCGCGGGACACGTCGCCGGACTCGTGGTCGCGCACGACCGGGCCGTCCAGCTCTTCGCCTCCGCGCGCACGGCGATCAGGACGCAGTACGCGATGCTCGCGCTGATGGTCGCCTACACGGTGGGTGGGATGTGGATCCTCGCCCAGCCGTGACGCTGCTCGCCCACGCCGGGACGGTCGGGCTGGTGGTGGAGATCGTCCTCGTCCTGGGGCTCGTGGCCGTCTTCCTGGCGGTCAAGCTGGGGACACGCGGCGACGACGAAACCGAGGACGGGCGCTAGCGCGGGCGTCGACGCGGCGCGTCCCGTACAGAATCTCGTCCGTGCCGCTCTCCAACGACCTCGCGGAGCTCGTGCCGCGGACGGACACGCCGGGGCGTGCGCTCGCGTTCGACTGGGACGCCGTCCGGGTGGGAGTCGCCGAGTACGAGGAGGGGCCGACGGGCTGCACGGTGTTCCACTTCCCCGATGGGGCGATGTGCGCGGTGGACGTCCGCGGCGGATCGCCCGGCACCCTCGGCGGCTACGAGTGGGTGAACGCAATCTGCCTCGCCGGCGGCTCGCTCTACGGGCTGGAAGCCGCGAATGGCGTCGCCGCGGAGCTGCTCGCGCGGCGCGCCTACGCGGTCGGGTGGACGGAGATCGCCCTCGTCTCCGGGGCGATCATCTTCGACTACGGGCCGAGGGCGAACGCGGTCTACCCCGACAAGGCACTCGGACGCGCGGCGCTGCGCGCGGCGCGGGCGGGCGTCTTCCCGCTCGGCGGGCGCGGCGCCGGCCGCTCGGCGACCTGTGGGA
>JACVRR010000012.1 GCA_014534345.1 Thermoleophilia bacterium
ACCTGGGCACCGCGCGCGCGCACCTCCTGAATGTTGGAGACGAGCTTGTCGCGCACGTGCGAGTCGGTCGCCACGACGACGACCGGCGTCTCCTCGTCGAGAAGCGCGATCGGTCCGTGCTTCATCTCGCCGGCGGCGTACGCCTCCGTCGGGATGTAGCTGATCTCCTTGAGCTTCAGCGCGCCCTCCAGCGCGACCGGCAGGCCGACGTGGCGGCCGAGGTAGAGGAAGAACGGCCGGTCGTGGTAGCGCTCGGCGATCTCGTCGATCGGGTGGTCCGCCTCCAGGAAGGAGCGCATCCGCTCGGGCAGCTCGAAGACCGCGTCGACGATGAACTCGAGCTCCTCCGGCGGAAGCGTGCTGCGGATCTGCGCCAGCTTGAGCGCGACGAGAAAGAGGAGCGAGACCTGCGCGGTGAACGTCTTCGTGGACGCGACCGCCATCTCGAGCCCGCAGCGCGTGTACAGGACGGAGTCGACCTCGCGCGTGATCTGGCTGCCCATCATGTTCGTGATCGCGACCGTACGGGCGCCGCGCGCGCGAGCCAGCGCCAGCGCGTTGACGGTGTCGCGTGTCTCGCCCGACTGGCTGATGCCGATCACGAGCGTCCCGGGATCGAGGATCGGGTTGCGGTACAACCACTCGCTGGCGATGTCGTGCTCGACGGGGACGCGCGCCCATTCCTCGATCGCGTAGCGACCGACGACGCCCGCGTGGTAGGCCGTGCCGCACGCCACGATCACGATCCGGCGCAGGTCGCGGAGCTCCTCGTCGCTCATCCCGAGTCCCTCGAGCACGAGCCGGCCGTGGCGCGCGCGGTCGCCGATCGTCTCGCGCACGGCCTCGGGCTGCTCGTAGATCTCCTTCAGCATGAACGTCTCGTAGCCGCCCTTCTCGGCGGTCTCCATGTCCCAGTCGAGCTCGACGGGGTCGATCGCGACGGGCGTCCCGTCCGGACGGGTGAACGACGCGCCGGCCGCCGTCACCATCACGACGTCGCCGTCGGCCGGGAACTGGACGACGCGCGTCTCGTCGAGGAAGGCGGCCGCGTTCGAGGCGAGGAACGTCTCCCCCTCGCCGACGCCGACGACCAGCGGCGTCTCGCAGCGGACGCCCACGAGGGTGCCCGGATGGGCGTCGTGGATGGCGACGAACGTGAAGTGCCCCTCGAGCTGCGGGAAGACGGCGCGCACGGCGGCGGCGAGATCGCCGTCGTAGTGGTCCTCTATCAGGTGGGCGACCACCTCGGCGTCGGTGTCCGAGGTGAACCGGTGCCCCTCGGCGCGCAGACGCTCCGTCAGCTCGCGAAAGTTCTCGACGATGCCGTTCAGGACGATCGCCAGCCGGCGCTCGTCGCAGCCGGTCAGCGGATGGGCGTTGCGCTCGTTCACGGCGCCGTGCGTCGCCCAGCGCGTGTGCCCCAGCCCGTGCGTCGAGCGCGAGTGGTTGTCGCCGGTCGCCTCGCGCAGGAACCGCAGCGCGCCGACCGCGCGCACGTACCCGAGCCCGTCGTCCTCGCGAAGAGCGATTCCGGCGGAGTCGTAGCCGCGGTACTCGAGCCGCTCCAGGCCGCGCAGCAGCAGATCCTTGGCGGGGCGCTCCCCGACGTATCCGATGATTCCGCACACTCGCCGCTCCTTTGGCCGTCCGGTTCCGTTCCGCGCGGGTCTGGCGAGACCTGCTGATTTCCCGACCGAAAAGCGTAAGAGCCCGGCCGGAGGGCCCCTCGTCGGGCCGCTCAGCCGAGCTCTCGTCGGACGAGAGCGGCGATCGTAACACAGAGCGCGCTCGCATCCTCGTCGTTCTCGGCCTCGGCCAGGACTCGAACGACCGGCTCCGTTCCTGACACCCGCACGAGCACGCGAGCGCGCTCTAGGGTGGTGTTGAGTCGTCGCACCTCGTCGACGATCGAGGCGGGGAGCTCGGTCCGGCGGACGGGGATGTTCTCCTTCACCTGCGCGTAGCGCGGCAGCACCGCGGCCGCCTCCGAGAGCGGCCGGCCGCGGAGCGCGCGGCAGAGCAAGAGCGCCGCGACCAGCCCGTCGCCGGTGACGTGGTCGCGCAGGTAGACGACGTGACCGGACTGCTCGCCGCCGAGGAGGCCGCCCTCGCGCTCGAGCGCTTCCAGCAAGTAGCGGTCGCCGACGTCGGTCGTGACGACCCGGATCCCGCGCTCCTCCATGAGCCGGTGGAAGCCGAGGTTCGTCATCGACGTGACCGCGACCAGGTCGACGCCGAGGTCGAGGGCGAGGACGGCCAGGATCTGGTCGCCGTCGACGGACTCCCCCCGCTCGTCGACCGCAAGCATCCGGTCGCCGTCGCCGTCGAACGCGACGCCGAGGTCGCAGCGCTCGCTCGTCACGACTCGTCGCAGGGCGCGGAGGTCGGTCGCGCCGCAGCCGACGTTGATGTTGGTTCCGTCCGGCGCGTCGCCGATCGCGGTCACGTCCGCACCGAGCCGCCGGAAGGCCTCGGGCGCCAGGCGCGAGTAGGCGCCGTTCGCGCAGTCGACGGCGACGTGGACGCCGGCGAGGTCGGCGGCGAAGTGGGCGAGAACGTGCTCGAGGTACCGCTCGCCCGAGTCGCGCACGTGCTCGACGCCACCGGCGCCGCTCGGCGGCTCGTCGAGAAGCGCCTCGATCGCCTCCTCGTCGCCGTCCGTCAGCTTGCGCCCGTGACGGTCGAAGAACTTGACCCCGTTGTACTCGGGGGGGTTGTGCGAGGCGGAGACGATGACGCCGAGGTCGAGTGCCTGCAGCGCGACCGCCGGGGTGGGGAGGACGCCGGCGAGCACGGCGGTCGCTCCCGCCGACGCGATGCCGCGGGCGACCGCCTGCTCGAGCTCCGGGCCGGACGCGCGGGTGTCTCGCCCGACGAGCACGCGCTCCGCTCCGGCCCAGCGCGTGGCGGCGCGTGCGACCCGCTCCGTCAGCTCGGGCGTCAACGTCTCGCCGACGACGCCGCGCACGCCGTCGGTCCCGAAGTACCGCCTGGCCACGGCGGGCGAGCCTACCGGCCGGCGGCCGGGGAGCCCCCATGAGCGTCCGGCGCGAGGTCGGACACGCTTCGGCGCGCCACGCCTTTGCCGTCTCGGTGGTCGCGTTCTCGGCGGACAGTCTCCCGCCGAGGGCCCGCGCCCGGCAGCTGGGCGCGAACGGGCGCTCTCAGCTCAGGAGGAGGACCGCGTAGGCGGCGAGCCAGTGCTCGACGGCGTAGTCGCCGCCCACCACGAAGGGGAGACCCGCCTCCGCGTGCAGGCCGGCGCCCTCGGTCAGCACGTCAATGCGCGCATCGCCGGCGGGAAGCGCCTCGGCCAGCCGGCGCATGCACCAAGCGCGACTCAGGTTCAGGCCGTGGAGGTGGGCGATCTGGCCGTCGCTCGGGTCCGAGACGGTCACGGGCGTGAACAGCGCGGCCGGCTCGCCCGCCGGGAGGCCCGGGAGGAAGCGCTCGAGCCAGCCGGCGAACTCCACGGGCGCGAGCACGCTGCGCATCAGCTCGGCCTCCGTGAGCGCGGGGGAGAGGAAGTCGGCGCCGGACGGCTCCCAGGCGGCGGGGTAGTCCTCGTCGCTCGCGAACCAGCGCGTCGCGGTGTCGACGATCGCGGCCTCGAGCTCGGGCCGCTGCGCGCGCGCGAAGGCGAGCGCGAGCGAAAGCCCGAACGCGCTGTTCGCGTGCGTGCCCGCACGCACCGGGTAGGTCGCCTTCGGGAGCCACTCGAGGTAGCGGTCGGCGAGCACGCCGGCGAGGGGAGCGAACGCGGCCGTCCATCGCTGTGCGTCGGCGTCGTCCCAGGCGGTGAGCTCGTGCGCGAGCAGCAGCGCCCAGCCCCACCCGTACGGGCGCTCGACGGCACGGTGGCGCCGCTCGGCGAAGAACGCCGCCTCGGCGGCGAGCTTCTCGGCGGTCAGGTGGTCGTCGAGCACGCGACGCGCGTCGCGCTCGGCCGCAAGGCCGGGGAACGTGCGCAGGAGGCATACGAGCGCCCAGTGCATCTCGACGCACGAGTGCCAGTCGAAGCTGCCGTAGAAGGCGGGGTGGAGGTCGCGCGGCAGCCGGAGCTCGGCCGGCCCGTCGAACACGAAGGCGACGACGGCCGGGAACTCGCGCCTGACGTTCGCCAGCGCGACGGCGGCGTAGTCGTCGGCGCGCGCCTCCAGCAGGGCGCGGCGGTTCACTCGCGGCCGGCTCGGAGACGCTCGAGGACCCGGAGGTCGACCTCGTCGGCAGCCCGGCCCGCGGCGCGCTTCATCGCGACGAGATCGTCGTAGCCCGCGAACGAGACCTGGCCGATCCCCGGCAAATTCGCCTCCACCGCGTGCTCGCGCAGCTGCCGGTAGCCGTCGACGCCCGCTATCCACTGCAGTACGTCGACGCGGCCGGCGTCGGTCCCAAGAGCCCAGTTGCCGCCTTCGCCGAGCCCTTCTGGAGAGAAGGGGACGGGCGGCTCGTCCGGACGGAAGTCGCCCACCTCGATCGGCCGCGCGGCCAGCCGCTCGAGCGCGGTGAACAGCAGCCGGTAGTTGTCCCGATCGGGCCGCGGGACGATGTCGACGTCCTTCGTCGCCCTGACGTGCCCGTGGAACATCACCGCGAAGCCGCCGACGACGACGAAGTCCACCCCGCGCTCGACCAGCGTCCGAAGCACGGTGGCGGCGTCGAGTTCCGAGGTCGGCCGCCAGGCGGCCGGCTCCCGCCAGACGTCGGTCACGCCTCGCGGCCGGCGAGCGCGACGCGTGTGCCGAGGCGACTCAGCGCGATCCCTTCCATCACGCGTTCGACCGGGGTCGTCGCCGTGAACTCGGCGCGCCGGATTGCGTCCTCGTCGGGGAAGTAGCCCGGCTCGCCCATCCGCGGCTCGGCGGCGGCACGCGCCTCGTCGGGACGCTCGTCGCGCATCGCGTTCGAGCGTAACCGACGAGCGCGAATCCTCGCCTGCCCGGGCCGCGTGAGGCCCGCTACCGCTTGCTGAACTGCGGCGCCTTGCGGGCCTTGTGCAGGCCGGCCTTCTTGCGCTCGACGATGCGGGCGTCGCGGGTGAGGAAGCCGGCGCGCTTGAGCGGGACCCGCAGGTCGGGATGGCCCTCGGCGAGCGCGCGCGCGATCCCGTGCCGGATGGCGCCCGCCTGGCCGGTCGGCCCGCCGCCGTGCACGCGCACCCGCAGGTCGTACGTGCCGTCGACCCCGGCGACCTTGAGCGGTGCCAGCGCGGTCGTACGGTGGGTCGCGCGGGGGAAGTACTCCTCGATCGTCCGCCCGTTGACCCAGGTCTTCCCGTCGCCGGGGCGCAAAATCACGCGCGCGACCGACGTCTTCCGCTTGCCCGTGCCGATGTACTGGGCGACCTCGGCCACGTTAGTCCTCCAGCGGCAGCGGCTCCGGCCGCTGCGCCTCGTGCGGGTGCTCTGGCCCCGCGTAGATCTTCAGCTTGCCCAGCTGCGCGCGTCCGAGCCGGTTCCGCGGGATCATTCCCTTGACCGCGGCGCGCAGGACCTCGGTCGGGCGCCGCTCGAGCTGCTCGCGCAGCGTCCGCTTGCGCAGCCCGCCCGGGTAGCCGGAGTGCCGGTAGTAGACCTTGTCGTCGAGCTTCTTCCCGGTCACCGCGATCTTGTCGGCGTTGACGACGACGACGAAGTCGCCGGTGTCGACGTGCGGCGTGTACTCCGGCTTGCGCTTGCCGCGCAGCGTGTCGGCGATCTGGGTCGCGAGGCGCCCGAGGGTCTTCCCCTCGGCGTCGACGAGGTACCAGCGCTGCTGGACGTCGGCGGCTTTCGCGTTCCAGGTCTTCATGGTGGCAACAGAAAAGCGGCGGACAGGCGTCCGCCGGCGGCGGATTGTACCAGCGATCAGGGCGACGGCTCGACGGCGGGTCGCCGGCCGTTGCGGGCACGGGCGAGCATCCACGCCGGCGCCACGAGCGCGACGGCCGCCGAGCCGAGCGCGAGCGCGGTCACCCCGAGCGTGCCGAGCGCGAAGCCGCCGATCAGCACGAACGACGCCCCCGTGAGCCCGGCGAGCAGGTCGTTGAAGCCGAGCAGCTTGCCCCGCTCGCCGGGCGCGGCGCAGTCGGCGAGCTGCGCCGTGGCGGCGACGAAGGAGACGTTCCAGCCGAGCCCGAGCCCGAACAGCAGCACCGCCGTGCCGGCCACGCCCTCGGTCCAGTGCAGCCCGGCGTTCGAGACGGCCATCAGCGCGAGCCCGCCGACGAGCGCGGGCGGCCGGCCGATCCGGTCGACGAGCGTGCCGACGACCGGCATCAGCGCGTACATGCCCAGGACGTGCGCGCCGATGATGGGGAAGATCAGGTGCTGCGGGTGGTGGCGGTGCTCGACCACGACGTAGCCGGCCAGGTTCATCACGGCGACCATGACGGCGAAGCTGGCGACGCCCGCGACGAGCGCGGGGAGCACGTTCGTGCGGCGCAGGATCACCCCGAGCGGCGCGGCGGGCTCGGGAGGCGCTTCGCGACCGCGGTCGGGGGCGAGCAGCTCCGCGATGCGCTTCGGGTCGGGCCGGACGAACAGGACGATGACGAGGCCGATCGCCATGATCCCCGCCGCGGCGAGCCAGGGGACGGTGAGCGCGCCGGCCGAGAGCTCTCGTCCGCGGAAGAGCGGGCTGAAGAAGGCCGGGCCGAGGATCGCCCCGAACACGGCGCCGAAGAGCACGTAGGAGATCCCGCGGGCGCGGCGTGCGGGCGGGTACATGTCGCCGGCGGCCGCGCGCGCGAGCTGAGCCGTTCCGCCCGCCACGCCGATCAGCGCGAAGCCGCCGACGACCGCGAGCGCGGAGTCGACGTGCGTCCCGAGCGCGGTCACGAGCGCGCCGACGCTGCCGACGCCGAACCCCGTCGCGAGCACGGGGACGCGCCCGATGCGATCCATGGCGCGGCCGGCGACGAGCGCGCCGAGCGCCGCCGCGCAGAGGAAGATCGCCGGCCCGAGTCCGAGCAGCCCCTCGATCCCGGCCACGAGGACGAACGTGAGCGACGAGATCGCCGCGACGAGCTGCAGCGTCGCCGAGTTGACGCTCATGCAAGCCGCGAGGAGCAGTGTGTTGCGGCGGACGTTCACGGGGCACCCCCGGCGTGGGTGCCGCGGGTGCGGCCGAGGAGGGAGCAGGCGTTCATCCGGCCAAACCGGACGCGTCGCGTGTTCACCGGGCAAGGACCTCGGCGAGGCCGGCGCGGAAGGCCGCGGCGCCGCCGTGCGAGGGGTGGCGGACGGCGAGGTCGCCGAGCCGCTCGGCCGCGAGGCGCCCGATCGCGACAACCCGGCGGCCGGCCGCGAGCTCGTCGAGGAACGGCCGCGCCGCGTCGATCTCCGCCCGGGTCGGCGCCCGGTTCGAGTTCGCGACGCCCGGCCGGTGCGGGTGGGTGGGGACGAGGTTCCAGAGGACGACGTCGTCGGCGACGCCCAGCTCGGCCAGCGCCCGCTGGACGACGGTCGCCGTCGCCTCGGCCGGGCCAGTCCCGCTCAGCTGCCGCTCCGACGTGAAGGGAAGACCGCTGATCCGGGCACCGCGGTAGCCGGCCGCCTCGCCGACCAGCAGGAACGAAGCCGACGCGCGCCCGTGCACGTACGCGGTGAGGCGGCGGCGGAGCAGCGGTGCGCGGCGCCCGTCGCGGTAGAAGTTGAAGGTCGCTCCGATGCTCGCCGCGGCGAGCCGTTCCACGAGTCCGCTGGGGCGCTGGCGGTCGGCCAAACCGGCTAAGGCTATTGGAAGAAGCGCGAGCGGAGCAGGAATTCCTTCTCGTCGTCCCGGAGGTACGTCTCGCGGTAGGGAGACGTAGCCCGCCCACATCAGCGCGTCCGAATCGCAATCGGGCGACCGTCGTCGCACCCCGGCGGGTGGTCGAGCCCGGCGGAGCGCGTGGCGGAGCACGCTCGCGACGCTACAAGGGAGCCCCCTCGCGTCAGCGCTCGCGCCGCCCGCCCCAGCGTTCCCAGTGGACGAGCTGCGTCAGGGGCCGGCGCGGCCGGGTGGCTCGGCTGGTGACCGCGCTCCAGCGCGGGTCGGCCGCGGGCCGACCGAGCGTCACGACGGCGACGGGCGTGACGTCGTCCGGGATCGCCAGGTGCTCGCGCAGGACGGGCTCGAGCTCCGCGAACACGCCGAACAGGCCGGCGGCGAGTCCCTCGTCCACGGCCGTGAGGAGGACCAGCATGGCCGCCGCACCGGCGTCGAAGTGCCAGTACGGGACGGGCCAGTCGATCTCGCGCCCCTGCTCGTCGAGCTTGTCCGCCTGCCGGTAGCGGTCGTGGTAGTCGTCCTCGCGGGTGCAGACGACGACGAGCGCGGGCGCGCTCTGCACCCACGGCTCGAAGCCGTCCGCGACGCGGTCGGGCTCGTGGATCGCCTCGGCGATCGCGAGCCGGACGGCGTCGTCGGTGACGACCACCAGCCGCTGGCCCTGGCTGTAGCCGGCGCTCGGCGCGCGGCGGACGGTCTCGACGATGCGCTCGAGCACTTCGCGCGGCAGGGGTTCCGGGAGGTAGTTCCGCACCATCCGGCGGCGCGGCAGGAGGTCGCGGAACTCCACCAGGCGAGAATAGAGCAGGGTGATCCGGCGGCGAGTCGTCGTCCACGGGCGCGTCCAGGGCGTCTTCTTCCGCGACACGACGCGGCGGCGGGCGCTCGCGCGCGGCGCGGCCGGCTGGGTGCGGAACAACCGGGACGGCACGGTCGAGGCGGTGTTCGAGGCCGACGCCGAGGCGGTCGAGGCGCTCGTCGCCTTCTGCATGGAGGGGCCGCGCGGGGCGGGGGTCGAGCGCGTGGACGTCCTCGAGGAGGAGCCTGAGGGGCTGAGCGGCTTCGACGTCCGCTAGACCGGCGCGGGCCCGCGGCGCAGGTGGCCGCGCGTGCCCGGCGCCACGAGCGCGGCGAGCTGGGCGACCAGGAGGACGAACGCGGCGCCCCAGGTGAGGTCCGGCTCGAGCAGGCCGGCCGCGAGAAGCAGCGCGCCGAGCACGGTGAACACGAGCAACACCGCCCAGGCCGCGGTCGATCCGCGCAGGACGAGCAGGAGCACGAGCGCCGCCTGGACGACGACCCAGAAGACCGCCTGCAAGACGCTGCTCGCGCCCGGGTCGCCGGGCAGCGCGAAGAAGACCCACTGCGCGACGACGAGGACGGCGTAGAGCCGCAGCGACCACGGGAGCGCCACGGAGGGGACGCTACGGACGGCCGGCTTACTCGGAGAGCACGAACCGGACGTAGCCGCGCTCGTGCAGGCGCTGGATCGCACGGACAGCGCGCGCGGTCGACGCTAGGCCGTAGATGCGCTCGTTCAGCGGCTGCCCGCAGCGGAGCTCGCCGTCCTCTACGTCGTCGGCGGCCTCTCCCACCGCCGCCACCGACTCGCGCGCCGCGTCGACGAACTCCTCGTGCTGCTCCTCGATCTCAGCGGGCGGCACCAGGGCGTCGGCCTCGTCGACCACCTCTCCGAGCCTCGCGTGCAGCTCGCGCGTCTGCGTCTGGCACGCGTCGGCGGGGAGATCGCCGGCGACGACGGCGTGGTAGAGGCGGTCGGCCTCGCGCCCGGGCCCGCGCACGATCTCGAGGACGCGCTCCTCGTACTCGCGCTTCGTCAGATGCTCGTCGCCGGTCGAGCAGCCGCCCAGCGCCACCGCGAGGGCGGCGACCGCGGCGCGGGCGAGGCTACGCCCGCGCATGCTCGCGCCGCCAGATCTCGTTGACGTGGTGCTGGGTGTAGGCGAGCTTCGCACCGAGGAGGAGGAGCGCCACGACGCTGAGCGCAGTGCCGACGTGCGGGCTGATCGGTACCACGTCGAGAACGATCGGCGTCGCTACGAGCGAGAGCGCGAGCGCGACCACGAACAGCGCAAGTCCGGCTCCCGCGCTGAGGGGCCGCGCCGCGCCGCTCAAGCGCTCGGCGCGGGTGATCCGCTCGAACGTCCGCCCGACCGAGACGGCCGCGGGGACGAGCACGAGGCCGCCGAGCGTGACCGCGAGCAGCGAGCGCCGCAGGTCGACCTCGAGCGGGTTCGGGGGGCCGAAGGCGCGGCCGTACTCGCGCAGCTCGCGGTTCACGCGCCAGTACCAGATCCAGTAGTACAGCCCGCCGGTGACGACGAGCAGCAGGGCGACCGCCCACAGCCGGCGGACGCGCACGCGCGCGCCGCGGGCCTCGACTACTCCCACTCGATGGTGGCGGGAGGCTTCGAGCTGAGATCGAGCGCGACCCGGTTCACCTCGGGCACCTCGTTGATGATCCGGCTCGAGATCACCTCGAGCAGGTCGTAGGGCAGCCGCGCCCAGTCGGCGGTCATCGCGTCGTCCGAGGTGACCGCGCGGACGACGATCGGGTACGCGTACGTCCGCTCGTCGCCCTGGACGCCGACCGAGCGGATCGCGGGCAGCACGGCGAAGCACTGCCACAGCTCGCGCTCGAGCCCCGCCCGGCGCACCTCCTCCTGCAGGATCGCGTCGGCCGCCCGGAGCACGGCGAGCCGCTCGCGCGTGACCTCGCCGATGATCCGGATGGCCAGGCCCGGGCCGGGGAACGGCTGCCGCCACACCATCCGCTCCGGTAGACCGAGCTCCTGGCCGACCCGGCGCACCTCGTCCTTGAACAGCAGCCGTAGCGGCTCGACCAGCTCCATCTCCATGTCGGCCGGCAGCCCGCCGACGTTGTGGTGCGACTTGATCGTGGCAGCGACGCCGTCGGTGCCGCCCGACTCGATCACGTCCGAGTAGAGCGTCCCCTGCACGAGGTAGCTCACGTCGCCGAGCGTGCGAGCCTCCGCCTCGAAGACCCGGATGAACTCCTCGCCGATTCGCCGCCGCTTCTCCTCCGGATCGTCGACGCCCGCGAGGCGCGAGAGGAAGCGGTCGGCGGCGTCGACGTGGACGAGCGGAACGTGGAAATGGCCGGCGAAGGCCTCGACCACCTGCTCCGCCTCGCCCGCGCGTAAGAGGCCGTGGTCGACGAACACGCACGTCAGCCGGTCGCCGACCGCCTTGTGGACGAGCAGCGCCGCGACCGCCGAGTCGACTCCGCCCGACAGCGCGCACAGCACCCGCTCGCGCCCGACCTGGGCGCGGATCCGCTCCACCTGCTCCTCGATGACCGCCGCCGGGGTCCAGGTCGGCGTCGCGCCCGCCGCCTCGTAGAGGAAGTTCTTCAGCACCGCGGTGCCGTGCGGCGTGTGCACGACCTCGGGATGGAACTGGACGCCGTACAGCCGCCGCTCGGGGTCCTCGAAGGCGGCGATCGGCGTCGACCCCGAGGTCGCCGTCACCGCGGCGCCGGCCGGCGGCTCGACGACCGAGTCGCGGTGGCTCATCCACACCGTCTGCTCGCCCGGCAGCCCCGCGAACAGCTCGCGTTCCCGGGCCCGGAGCGGGGTCTTGCCGAACTCGGAGGCGCCCGTCCGCTCGACGCGGCCGCCGAGCTCCTGCGCCATCAGCTGCATCCCGTAGCAGATGCCGAGCGTCGGGATGCCGAGCGCGAAGAGCGCGGGATCGATCCGCGGCGCGCCCTCGGCGTAGACCGAGGCCGGGCCGCCCGAGAGCACGAGCGCGGCCGGGTCGCGGCGGCGGACCTCGTCGGCGGAGACGTCGTGGCGAACGAGCTCGGAGTACACCCGGCACTCGCGCACGCGGCGAGCGATCAGCTGGGAGTACTGGCCGCCGAGGTCGAGGACGAGCACCGGCCGGTCGTCGGCGCGCGCCTCCGGGCGCCGCAGCTCGACGACCTCAGCCGCCTGCGCGGTAATTCGGCGCCTCCTTCGTGATCGTCACGTCGTGCGGGTGGCTCTCGCGGAGCCCGGCGGCGGTGATGCGGACGAACCGCGTCTTCCGCTGCATCTCGGCGATCGTCGCGGCGCCGCAGTAGCCCATCGCCTGCCGGAGCCCGCCGACCAGCTGGTGCAGCACGGGAGCCAGCGGCCCCTTGTACGGGACGCGTCCCTCGACTCCCTCGGGGACGAGCTCCGCCACGTCCTCGACGTCGCCCTGGAAGTAGCGGTCCTTCGAGAACGAGCGCGCACGCATGGCGCCCAGGGAACCCATGCCGCGGTAGGTCTTGAAGCGCTCGCCGTGGTGGACGAACACCTCGCCCGGCGCCTCCTCGACCCCGGCGAGCAGCGACCCGAGCATGACGACGCTCGCGCCGGCCGCGATCGCCTTCGCGACGTCGCCCGAGGAGGTGACCCCGCCGTCGGCGACGACCGGGATCTCGCCGTCGACCGCCTGTGCGCAATCGAAGACCGCCGTGACCTGCGGGACGCCGACGCCGGCGACGACGCGGGTGGTGCAGGCAGCGCCCGGTCCCTGGCCGACCTTGACGGCGTCCGCGCCGGCCGCGAGCAGGGCCCGCGCGCCGTCGGCCGTCGAGACGTTGCCGGCGACGACGTCGACGTCCCAGGCGGCCTTCAGGCGGGCGACCATGTCGAGCACCGCTCGCGAGTGGCCGTGGGCGGTGTCGACGACGAGCGCGTCCGTCTCTGCCTCGACCAGCGCGGCGGCGCGCTCGAGGGCGTCGCTGCCCACGCCGACGGCCGCGGCGACGCGCAGCCGGCCGTGCCCGTCTTTCGTCGCGTGCGGGAACTCGATCCGCTTCTGAATGTCCTTGACGGTGATCAGGCCGCGCAGGCGGCCCTCGGCGTCGACGATGGGGAGCTTCTCGATCCTGTTCCGGCGCAGCACTTCCTGGGCCTCCGGGAGCGTCGTGCCGACGGGTGCCGTGACCAGGCCCGTGGTGGTCATCAGCGCGGACACGGGCTGGTCGCCGTCCCGCTCGAAGCGCAGGTCGCGGTTGGTCAGGATGCCGACCAGGCGGTGCTCGTCGTCCACGATCGGGACGCCCGAGACGTGGTAGCGCGCCATCAGGGCGAGGGCGTCGGCGACGCGGTCGTGCGGCCGCAGCGTGACCGGCTCGACGATCATCCCGGACTCCGAGCGCTTGACCTTCTCGACCTCGGCGACCTGCTCCTCGATGGAGAGGTTGCGGTGGACGACTCCGAGGCCGCCGAGGCGCGCGAGGGCGATCGCCAGCCGCGCCTCGGTGACCGTGTCCATCGCGGCGGAGACGATCGGCACGGCGAGCTCGATCGAGCGCGTGACCCGCGTCCGCACGTCGACGTCGTTCGGCAGCACTGCCGACTCTGCGGGCACGAGCAGGACATCGTCGAACGTGAGTCCCTCCGCCCCGAACTTGCGCTCGCGTGCGACGATGCGGTCGAGCTCGGCGGGTGCGGTCGCCTCGCGGGCCTCCATCGGGTCATGGTATCGGCGGCGGACGACGACTCCGCGCCGACGGACTCGTCCCAGCCGCACCCGGAGCCGACGTGCGCCGGCCGGCACCGGCGAGGGCCCGGAAACGGCGGCGCGCGCTACGCGTCGACCGGCTCGAGCGTGCGCACCTCGACCCCCGCTTGCAGGCGGGCGGCCTCGCGCGGCTCGAAGCGCCCGGCGCCGAGCTCGAGCGTCGACGCCGCGCCGGCCGCGACCGCGGCGCGCAGCGCGTCCTCGGCCGACTTCCGGTCCAGCCGCGCGGCCAGGTAGGCGGCCAGCAGGACGTCGCCCGCACCGACGACCGAGAGCGGCTCGACCGGCGGCGCGGTCGCGTGGAGGCGCTCCGGGCGGCGGTCCTCGCGCACGAGCGCGTACGCCCCCGACGGCTGCGTCACGAGCGCGTTCCGCGCGCCGAGGTCGGCGATCGTCCCGAGCGCGACGACGAAGTCGTCCGGATCGTGGAACTCGTGCCCGACGAGCCCCTCGGCCTCTCCCTGGTTGGGCGAGACGAGCACCGGGCCCGCCTCGACGCCGCGACGGAGCGGCTCTCCCTCGGAGTCGAGCACCGTCGCGATGCCCCAGCGGTTCACCTCGCGGATCGCCTCGCCGTAGAAGTCGGCCTCGACGCCGCGCGGGAGCGAGCCCGCGAAGACAACGGCGTCGGCGCCGCGCGAGAGGTAGCGCATCTTCTCGAGGAGCGTGTCGAGCTCGTCGCGCTCGACGTGCGGCCCCCACTCGTTGATCTCGGTGTACGTGTTCGCCGTGGGGTCGACGACGGCGGTCGAGGTCCGCGACTCGTCGGCGATCCGCACGAAGTCGTTGAGGATGGCCTCCGCGGTCAGCTCCTCCACGATCCGAAGGCCCGTCCGCCCCCCGGCCAGGCCCGTCGCGACCACGGGCACGTCGAGCCGCTTCAGCGCCCGGGCGACGTTGATCCCCTTGCCGCCGGCGAGCGACAGCCAGTGGCTCGCGCGGTGGCGCTGGCCGACCTGGAAGCTGGGGACGCTGAGCGTGCGGTCGATCGCCGCGTTCATCGTCACCGTGAGGATCACGTGAAGAGCCCCGCCAGGTGGTCGAGCGTCCGCCCCGCGTACCAGCCGACGCGCGCCCGGAGCCCGGGCTCGGGCACGCTCCGGGCGGCGACCAGGTCGCGCCGTCCCAGCAGCCGCCCCCGGTGGTAGATCCGGACTTCGCCCAGGCGCTGGCCGCGCCGGACGGGCAGGTCGACGGCGGTCGGGACGACGACCCGCTCGACCAGCGGACGGTCGACGCGCACGAGCCGCGTGAGCGGGCGGCGGGCGACGAGCGCGAGCGACGGGCGCCCGTACGGCAGCGCGGCCCGTCCGTAGACGCGGCCGGCGGGAACGGCCTCCACCGCCCGGTAGCGCGAGAGGCCGAAGCGCAGCAGCCGCGCGAGCGCGGCGTTGCGCGCCTCCCGTGTCGGGCTGCCGAGGATCGCCGCGTACAGGACGAGACGGCCGCGGCGAACCGCGGCGACTTGCGACCAGCCGGCGGCGGCCGTGTGCCCGGTCTTCACGCCGATCAGCCCGGGGAAGCGGCCGAGCAGGTCGTTCCAGGTCTCGAGGACGCGTCCCGCCGCGACGACGAGCTGCTGCCGGACGAGCCGGCGCACGAGCGGCTCCCGCATCGCCGCCCGCGCGAGCACGACGGCGTCCCGCGCGCTGGAGACGTGCCCCGGAGTGTCGAGCCCGTCCGGGCGCACGAAGCGGGTGTCCCTCATCCCCAGCCGCCGAGCGGTCGCGTTCATCGCCGCGACGAAGCGGCCGGCGTCGCCCTCGCCGACGTGGAACGCCAGTGCCCACGCGGCGTCGTTCGCACTCTGCACGAGCGAGGCGGCCACGAGGTCGCGAACGCTGATTCGCTCCCCGGGCCGCAGCGCCACCGTCGACTCGCCGACCGTCGCGGCGCGGGGATCGACGGTGACGACCGCGTTCTCTCCGACCTGCTCGAGCGCGACGAGCACGGTCATGAGCTTCGTGATGCTGGCGATCGCAACGCGCCGGCGGGCGTCGTGGCTCGCCAGCACCTCGCCCGTGCTCGGATTCTGGACGAGCCAGGCGCGCGCGTCGACGCGCGGTTGCGCCGCCGACGCCGAGCCGGCGCCGGCGGCGAGCAAGGCGGCCACGGCCGTGCCGCCGAGGAGCCTGAGTCGGCGAGCGCCGTGGGGCCCCTGGGCTGGGCGACCCACGCTCCCGACTCTACCTCGCGCGGGTCACCGCACCCGGATCCGCTGGTTGACGCGGAGCTGCCGGGGGTCGATGCCGGCGTTGAGCTCGAGCAGGCGCTCGACCGAGGTTCCGTGCTCGCTCGCGATCGTCTCCAGCGTGTCGTTCGGCTGCACGGTGTAGTAGACGGCCTGCGGCTGCTGGCGGCGCGGCCGTCGACGCTGCGGTCGCGTCTGCGGCTGCGGCTGGGCCTGCGTGCGTTGCTGCGCCGCGGGCGGCCGCTCGCGCCTCGACTCGCCCGCGCTTCCCGCGTCGAGCGCGGAGCGGACGAGCAGGACGGCGACGGTGGCCGCGAGGAGGAAGGCCGCCGGCGCGGCGAAGCGGGCGAACAGCCGGTTGCGACGGCTCGTCACGGCTACCAGCCGGAGACGGCCCAGACCTCGCGCCGCAGGCGGGCGGCCTCGAAGCCGGCCGCCTCGCGCCAGTCGCCGCCGAGCGAGCGGTACGCGTAGATGATCGAGCGCGAGGCCGTCACGAGCGCGCTGGCCGGTCCGCTGCGGAACGCGCGGGCGAGGTCGGCCGGCGACGCTCCCTGCGCGCCGACGCCCGGGAGCAGGAGCACCGTCTGCGGCATCAGCCGCCTCGCCTCGCCCACCGCGCGCGGGTGCGTGGCGCCGACCACGGCGCCGACGCTCGAGAGCCCTCGCTCGCCGACGACGTCCTCGCCCCACTCGGCCACGAGCCGGGCGACGTGCTGCCAGAGCGCCCTCCCGTCGGAGAGGATCACGTCCTGCACGTCGGCGCCGCCGGGGTTGGACGTCTTGACCAGGCAGAACAGCCCCGCCCCTTCCCGGCGGCAGGCGAGCAGCAGCGGCTCCAGCGCGTCCCGCCCGAGGTAGGTGTTCGCCGTCAGCGCGTCGGCGAGCGGGGGGGCGCCGCTGCGGGACTCGAGGTACGCCGCCGCGTAGGCGCGGGCGGTCGAGGCGACGTCCCCGCGCTTGCCGTCGGCGATCACGAGCCGCCCGGCCCCGCGCGCGTAGGCGCAGGCGTCCTCTAACGCGCGGGCGCCGGGCGCCCCGAGCGCCTCGAAGAACGCGAGCTGCGGTTTCACCGCGACGACATACGGGGCGACGGCGTCGACGAGTCCGCGGCAGAAGCGACCGCAGGCGGCCGCCGCCGCGTCGGCGCCGAGGTGGACGTCGCCGCGTAGCTCGACGGGGAGCAGCTCGGGCCGCGGATCGAGCCCGACGACGAGCTGGCTTCGCTTGCGCTCGACGGCGTCGGCGAGGCGGTCGGCGAACAGCGTCGTCGCGACTGCTACCCCGCGCTCCATCGGGGTGAGGCTACAGCGCCCGCCGACCGGCGGGGGAGGCGCCTTCGGGCGTCGCGGAGGGCAACGCCCGGGCGCCAGCGAGGACCGTGGCGCTTACGACCCCTTGACGGCGGACTTGAGCGCGCTGCCGGCCGAGAACTTCGGGACGCGGGCCGCTGCGATCTGGACCTTCTGGCCGGGGTTGCGCGGGTTCACTCCCTCGCGTGCCTTCCGCTCCGCGGTCGAGAACTTGCCGAACCCGGTGAAGGTGATCGCCTCGCCGGTCTTGAGCGCGTCGGTGACGGACTCGAGGAAGGCGTCAACCGCCTTCGCCGCCTCGCGCTGCGACAGCCCGCTCTTCTGTGCCACCCGGCCCACGAACTCCTGCTTGGTCACGATCCCTCTCCTCTCGTCGCGGCGGAACCAACGGGCGAAGAACCTACCAGCCGCGTCCTTTCCGCTCAACCACGCGGGTTTGCGGCGGTTTTTGCCTCTTCCAGGAGCTGGCTGGCGCGATACAGCGGCCACAGCCGCACCGCGTGCCGCGCGAGCTGGTCGACGCCGCCCTCCTCGCGGTCGACGACGCAGATCGCCGTCCTGCACTCCAGCTCGGCCTCGCGCAGGGCCTCGACGGCCGCGAGCGCGGCTCCGCCGGAGGTGACGATGTCCTCGATCAGACAGGCCCGCTCGCCGCGCTCGAACGCGCCTTCGATCCGCTTCGCCGTCCCGTAGGCCTTCGCCTCGCGTCGGACGATCACGAACGGGAGCCCGGATGCGAGCGACGCGGCGGCGGCGAGCACCACCGCGCCGAGCTCGGGGGCCGCCAGGAGGGTCGCGTCCGGCTCGTGCTCGCGCACCGCCGCGGCCAGGCGCTCGCCCAGCGGGCGCAGGACCTCCGGCCGCGTCTCGAAGCGGTACTTGTCGAGGTACCAGCGCGAGCGCCGGCCCGAGCGGAGGACGAAGTCGCCCTCGAGCAGCGCTTGCCGTCGCAGCGCGGCGAGCAGATCCGCGTCGTTCATCCTCCCCGCGCCCCCCGCACGGCCCGGCGTGCGAGCGCGAGCAGGTCGTCGGCCGCCGTGCTTCCCGCCTCGAGACCCACCATCGAGCCGTCGCCGTACTCGAGCTCGACGCGCTCGCGCCCTCGGCGGCGCCGCGCGGCCAGCGCGGCGCCCGTGCCCGCGACCGCGCCCGCCACGCCGACCGCGCTACGCAGTCGCATCGCTCACCTCGGCTCCGCGCTGCGCTCGCACCCGGCGCAGCAGGCCGCTCAGGTCGTGCAGGACGAGCGGCGCCGTCGCAGCGCGAGCCGTGATCGCGGCGGCGGTGCGCTCGCCTGCGCGGCGAACGAAGAGCGCGGCGCCGTCGAGCGACGCCTCGAGGCGGACGAGCGGCGCCCGTTGCCCCGGCTTGACCCGTTCGGCGACGGTTACGACGTCGCGGACCGCGCGGGCGAAGGCCTCGGCGCGCTCCCCGCTCAGGGTCGAGGCGACGATCTCGTCCCCGTCGAGGATCGTGGCGGCCTCGACCTCGGGGTTGACCTCGAGCAGCTCCGCGAGCGCGCGCTCCGCCTCCACGCCGCGAGACGCTACACGCGCTGGCTCGGTCGCAGCTTTGGCGGGGATACTGCGCTGGTGGCCGGGCCCGTCCGGAAGTACTTCGCCGACCGCGGCCCGCACCTCGCCGCGATGATCGCGTACTTCGCGCTCCTGTCGCTCGTCCCACTCGTGTTCCTGGCGCTGGCGCTCCTCGGGGTGACCGGCCGGGCGCAGGAGTCGAGCTACCTCGTCACCGAGTTCCGCCGCTTCTTCCCGTCGCAGTCGGTGGAGGGGGTGCTCCGCGTCGTGAGCGAGCTGCGCGAGAACGCGCTGGCCTTCGGGATCGCCGGCGTCGTGTTCCTGGCTTGGAGCTCGCTGTCGCTCTTCAGCGTGCTCGAGTCGGCGTTCAACGTCGTCTACGGCCGTCCGAACCGGCCGTTCCTGCTCGGCAAGGCGCTCGCGCTCGGCCTGCTCGTCTCGTCGCTGGTGGTGCTCTTCGCCGGCCTGGTCGTCGCCTCGGTCGGGATCGAGCTCGGACGCCACTACGCCGAGGGAGCGCTCGCCAATGTGTACGTCGCGTTCGCGCTCTCGGTGCTCGTCTCGACCGCGGCCACGTTCGCCTTCCTCGTGGCCGTGTACTACCTGCTGACGAACGAGCAGGTCGACCTGCGCGAGGTCATGCCGGGCGCGGCGATGGCGACGTTGCTGCTGCAGGTGACGTTCCAGATCCTGCCGGCGTACGTCCGCGTGTCCCGCGACTTCGCCACGCTGCAGG
Source organism: Thermoleophilia bacterium (assembly GCA_014534345.1). Classification (GTDB taxonomy): domain Bacteria; phylum Actinomycetota; class Thermoleophilia; order Gaiellales; family Gaiellaceae; genus JACVRR01. Next base: position 19,069 of record JACVRR010000012.1, read on the forward strand.
CGTTCGGCGCGCCGGCGATCCTCCTCGTCTGGCTCTATCTGATGGCGAACCTGATCGTGCTCGGCGCCGAGCTCAACTGGTGGCTCGCCCGGCGCCCGCCCGTCGAAGGCGAGGAGGCGGCGGGACTCGCCTGACGGGCACGGACTGCGCTCGGGCCGATGCCTCCGGTCGGTGACTCCGGCGGCCGTGGCTGTTCGGGACGTGACCCGGTGCCAGACACCCTCACCGAGGTGTCACGGAGGTGTGACGGAAGTGCGCGGATCGATCCGCAGCCGGCGAGCTCGAGCCGTTTCCGGACCTCGCGCCTGCCTGGCCCGAACGGCCACGGCCGGGTGTCAGACACCGGGACCGGACTCGCCGGGACGCGTCCGTGCCGGCCCCTCCACCCGGGCACCGGGCTCCTCCAGGGCCGGGCGGCGGCGACGTCCCCCCCGGGGGGCGCGGTCAGGAGGCAATCTGCTCGAGCAGGGCGCGCGCCGCGCGCGCCCGATGGGAGTGCTCGCGCTTCCACGCGTTCCCGAGCTCCGCCACCGTTCGCTCTTCGCCGTCCGGGACGAAGACCGGGTCGTAGCCGAAGCCCTCGCTCCCGCGCGCCTCGTGTGCGACGCACCCGGCGAGGGTGCCCCGAATGACGACCTCCTTCCCCTCGGGCGAGAGCGCGACGATCGCGCAGACGTAGCGCGCGCTGCGGTCCTCGACGCCCTCGACCTCACGGAGCAGCCGGTCCTGCCAGCCCTCGTAGCGCGCGGAGTGGACGCCGGGGCCACCGCCGAGCGCGGCCACTTCGATCCCGGAGTCCTCGCCGAGCACCCACGCGCCGGGGTCGGCCAGCGGTCGCGCGAACCGCGCCTTCCCGCGCGCGTTCGCCTCATACGTGGAGCCTTCCTCGGGCGGGAACTCGACCCCCTCGACCAGCGACAGCTCCCAGCCCGGGAGCGCGCCGCGGAGCTCGTCGAGCTTGTGCCGGTTGCCCGACGCGAGGACCGCCCTCACTGCGCCCAGGCGGCGTTGCGGACGCCGCGGACGGCGCCCACGACGTCGAGCAGCGGCGCGTACTCCTGACGGCGGCCGCTGAGGACGAGCTCGAGCATCCGCGCGTCGTCCTCCTCGGCGAGCTTGGCCGACTCGACCACGACCCCGGCCTCCTCGACTGCGCCGATCACGTCCGCGACGCGGCCGCCGGGCTCGAGCTCGACCGAGAGCCGCTGCGCGCCCTTGGAGCGCACGCCGACCATCGCCGCAAGCTGGCGCAGCGGCCAGAGGCTGGCCAGCACGATCGCCGACGTCAGCGCGGCCAGCTCGTAGAGGCCGACCGCGGACGCCGTGCCGATCGCCGCGACGACCCACAGCGAGGCGGCCGTCGTCAGCCCCCGCACGTTGATCCCGTGCCTGATGATCGCGCCGCCGCCGAGGAAGCCGATGCCCGTGACGACGTACGCGGTGACGCGCGAGGGGTCGAGGACGATCCCCTCGCGGTTGCCGAACTGCAGCTCGCTCCACCCGTAGTTGCCGCCGAGCACGAAGAGGCAGGCGCCCACGCCGACGAGCATGTGCGTTCGCAGTCCGGCCTCCTGCTCGCGGAGCTCCCGCTCGAGCCCGATCACGCCGGCCAGGCCCGCGGCGACGAGGAGGCGCAGGAGCGCCTCCCACAGCTCGATCTCAGGTCCCAACCGCCGCCTCCAGCGAGCGGTCCTGCGCCGCGACCAGCAGCTCGACTCCCCGCGCCGCGAGGTCGAGGAGCTCGTCCAGGAGCTCGCGCGAGAACGGATGCGCCTCCGCCGTCGCCTGCACCTCGATGAGGCGACCGCCGGGCGCCATGGCGACGTTCATGTCGACCTCGGCGCGCGAATCCTCGCCGTAGTCGAGGTCGAGCAGCGCGACGCCGTCGACGACGCCGACCGAGACGGCGGCGATCGGCTCGCGCAGCGCCTTGCCGAGCCCGAAGCGGTCGAGCGCGCGCCGCGCGGCGACGTATGCGCCGGTGATCGCCGCCGAGCGCGTCCCTCCGTCGGCCTGCAGGACGTCGCAGTCCAGCCACACCGTTCGCTCGCCGAGCGCCTCGAAGTCCGCCACCGCGCGAACGGCCCGGCCGATCAGGCGCTGGATCTCCACGGTGCGGCCGCCCTGGCGGCCGCGCGCAGCCTCGCGGTCGGTCCGCGCCCCGGTCGAGGCCGGGAGCAGCGAGTACTCGGCGGTGATCCAGCCGCGGCCCCGGCCCTTGAGCCAGCGCGGGACACCGTCCTCGACCGTCGCCGTGCAGAGCACGCGCGTCCTTCCCTGCGACAGGAGCGCGACTCCGTGCGGCTGCTCGAGGAACTCGGTGTCGATCGTGACGGCGCGCAGCTGCGCCGGATGGCGCCCGTCGCTCCGCTTCACGCGACGGCGGCCTCGAGCCGTGCGAGCTCCACCCGCTCCACCTCGGCGATCGGCAACTGGAGGAAGCGCGCGCCCATCGCGCGGAACGCCTCGGGCGCGCCGGTCGTCACGAAGCGGTAGCTGCCGCGGCGCGCGGGGTCGTTCTCGATCCCCTTGCGGGCCAGGGTCTCGGCGATCTCGCGCGCCGTCTCCTCCGCCGAGAAGACGAGCGTGACCCCGCGCCCGAACTCCCGCTGCAGGATCGGGCGGATGAGCGGGTAGTGGGTGCACCCGAGGATAACGGTGTCGACGGACTCCGCGTGGAGCGGCGCCGCGTACTCGCGCACGGCGGCGACCGTCTCGCGCCCGAACGGGTCGTCGCCCTCGATCAGCGGGACGAGCCGTGGGCAGGCCACCGGGACGACGTCGACGCCGGCGTCGAGCGCGTGGATCAGGCGCTCGTAGCGTCCCGCGGCGACGGTCGCCTCGGTGGCGAGCAGGCCGACGCGGCGGTTGCGGGTCGCCTGCACGGCGGCGTGCGCCTCGGGCGCGATCACGCCGACGACGGGCACGGGGAGCTCCTCCTGGAGATCGGGGAGCGCAGCGGAGGTGGCGGCGTTGCATGCGACGAGGATCAGCTTCACGTCCTCGCCGGCAAGGAAGCGGGCGATCTCGCGCGAGAAGCGGCGGATCTCGGGCAGCGGCCGCGGCCCGTAGGGAAGCCGCGCCGCGTCGCCCAGGTAGACGAAGTCCTCGTGCGGGAGCGTGACCAGGCACTCGTGCAGGACGGTGAGCCCGCCCATTCCCGAGTCGAAGACGCCGATCGCACGAGGATCCACCGGCCCGATTCTAGGGAGCCCGCCGAACGCCGGATCTCGGCGCGACCCCGCCCGGCGGACGCTACTCCGCGGGCAGCGCCGGCTCCGCTGCCCACTCGTGCCACGAGCCGGCGTAGTTGCGCGCGTCGTAGCCGGCCGCGCGAAGGACCTCGGCCGCGAGCGCGGAGCGGTTCCCCGAGTGGCAGTAGACCGCGATCTCGGAGCCCTCCGGAACGCCGAGCAGGTCCCGGACGACGCTGGCCGGCCGGCCGAGGAGGTCCACGACGTCGACGTTGCGCGCGCCCGGGATGTGGCCCTGGCGGGCACAGCAGCGGTACCCCGAGCCGTCGAACTCCGTCGCCGAGCGCACGTCGAGGACCGTCAGGGTCGGATCGTCGAGGCGGCCGGCGATCTCGTCCCGGCTCACCTCCATCGAGCGACGAAGTCCCGGACGACGTGGCTGAACTGCTCGGGCCGCTCGAGGTTCGTCAGGTGGCCGGCGCCCTCGAACTGGGCCACGGAGGCGCCGTGCCCGAAGCGGTGGGCCTCCTCGCCGGAGACGAAGGGGTCGCGGCTCCCGATCACGACCAGCAGCCGGTCGCCGAGCTCGTACGCGACGTCGGAGGCGTCGGGGCGGTCGCGGATGACCGCGAGGGCCGTAACGAGCTCCTCGGGCCGCTGCTCGAGCGCGATCCGGCGCGCCCGCTCGACCGCCTCGGCGGGCGCTTCGGGCGGGAACAGCTTCGGACGCAGCGAGCGCCACAGCCCCTCGGCGCCCTCGCGCTGGACCAGGTCGATCGTGTCCGCGCGCCCCCGCCGCCGGGCGTCGTCGTCCGGGTCGGGACGCGACCCGGCGAGCACGAGCCCGAGGACGCGGTCGGGCGCGTGGCGGGCGAGCGCGAGGCCGGCGTAGCCGCCCATCGAGGCGCCGACCACGACGGCCGGCTCGGTGAGCCGCTGGGCGAGCGCCTGACCCCATTCGTCGATCGTCGTCCCGAGACCGTACAGGCGCGGCGCGTCGACGGAGGCCCCGTCGAAGGCCTCCTGCTGCGGCTCCCACATGCGTTCGTCGAGCGGGAACGCGTGCAGGAGAAGGATGCGCATGACGGCGGAACGCTACTCGCGCTCGATCGCGATTGCGCCGGTCAGCCCGCGCGCCTCCGCGTAGCCGTGCTCGCCGCCTTCGACGCCGAGCACGTCGGCCAGGCTCGCGAGCAGCTCCTCGGCCGGCGGCAGCTCCCCGGCCGACGCCGCCTGCGGCGCGGCCGCGCGCACGGCGGCCGGATCGGCCCCGGTCAGCCGGGCGACCACGGTCGGGTTCGCGGCCAGCGAGACGACGATGCCGGGCGGCAGCGGCCCGCGGTGCTCCGGCACGGACACGTACTCGTCCATCACCCGCCCGCGCTCGTAGAGGACGAAGCGCACGACCGCGCCGTCCTCGACGCCGAGGACGAGCACGACCGCCCCGAGCCGGTCGGACAGCTCGCGGCCGAGCCGCCGCAGCTGCTCGGGGTCGCGGTCGCAGAGCTCGTCGTACACGCCGACCCAGCGGTGCCTCGGCGGCGCAACGACGCTTCCGCGCGAGCGGCCCGGGAGCCGCGGGACGAACTGTCGCACCGCGCGCTCGACGGCGGGCAGGTCGTCCGACTGGACGTGGATCGACCCGAACGAGCGGCCGGGCTGCCGCGCGACGAGCTCGCGCTCCAGCGTCTCCACGTCGGCGACCAGGCGGATCTCGCTGGGACGGAAGCCGGCGCGCTCGTAGAACGCGCGCGCCGCCGGGTTGTCGGGCGCGACGCCGCCCGTGACGAACTGCGCGCCCCGCTCCCTCAGCGCGGCGACCACCGCGGCGACGAGCTCGCGCGCGAGCCCCCGCCGGCGGGCGGGCGGGCGCACGTAGAGCTCGACCAAGTCGCCCATCCGGCTTCCCGTCATGACGCCGCACGCGAAGCCGAGCGCCTCGCCGCCGTCCTCGGCGATCACGGCCGCGCCCGAGCGCACGGCCTCGTCGATCCCGGCCCGCGTCCCCTCCTGCGCATTCTCGACCCACGCCGGCACGCCCACCTCCTGCTCGACCCACTCGTCCCAGAGCGCGTACAGCGTCTCCAGGTCGGCCTCGGTGGCGGGGCGAAGGGTCACGGCACATCCTCGAGCAGCTCACGTGGATCGGGTGCAAGTACCGAGACCGTGCTGCGGCGCAACGATCCCTGGACGCGTAGCGTCGTCACGGCGTGCGAAGTCCTAGCAGCAGGTACTGCGCGGCGAGGTTCTCGAAGGGCGCGAAGCGCTCGCCGAACGCGCGGACGTCCGCGGCGGGGCCGTAGAACGCGGCGACCGCCTTGCGCAGCCCCAGGTCGCCCGCGGGCCAGGCGCGCGCTCGCCCGAGGTGCCGGGCGAGGAACCAGTCCGCCGTCCACTCGCCGATGCCGCGCAGCCGCACGAGCCGCTCCTTCACCTCGTCGTCGGGGAGCCCGCGCAGCACCGTCAGCGACGAGGCGGAGCGCGCCGCGGCGAGCACGTACTCGGCCTTGCGACGCGAGAAGCCGATGGCGACCAGCTCGTCCGGGGCGACGCTCGCGATCGCCTCCGGCGGCGGGAACGCCCAGGCGACGCCCACCGGCCTTCCGAAGCGCTCGACGAGACGCCGGCGGACGGCTGTCGCCGCCACGAGCGACACCTGCTGCGCGGTGATCGAGCCCACGAGCATCTCCCACGGGTCCGGGACGAGCATCGGCCGGAAGCCGCGCAGCCGCTGCTCCAGCGGGCCGAGAACCGGGTCGCGGCCCGCGAGCGCGCGGAACCCGTCGAGGTCGAACGCGAGCCCGAGGAGGTGACGGATCACCGGCAGGACGACCTCGTCCGCCGGCTCGACCCGCACGCCACCGGGCGCGGCCTCGATCCGGACGTCGCGGGCGGCGATCGCGCGGTGCAGCCCGCCGTCGTCCCAGAGGGAAGCCGGGTCGCGCCCGAACGCGCGGAAGCGCTCGCTCGAGAGCGCGAAGTCATACGGGGCTGGAACTTCGATGTACAGCATGCGAATACTTCCGGCGTCGCCCAGTCCACCCGACAGCAAGGAGGAATCGTGAAGCGTTCACTCGCGGCGGGCATCGCCGCAACGCTCGCCGTTGCCGCGCTCGCCGTGCCGGCGCCGGCCGCCACGCCGAATCAGCGGATCGCACAGCTCGAGCGGCAGATGCGCGCGCAGCAGCGGCTCGTGAGGACGCAGCAGCGGGAGATCACGCGGTTGAAGAGGCAGGTGACCGAGACCCGTGACGTCCTCCTCGGGACGCTCCTCTTCAGCGTGTGCTCGACGGCCATCACGGCCGACGCGCTGATGTCGACCTGGGGCACGATCAACCAGGTCGAGCAGCGGACGGTTGTCGGGCCGCAGGCGCCCGTGTCCGACCCCGCCTGCAGCCGGCTCCAGGTCCCGCGGACGCAGCAGGTTCCGCCCTCGCTGAACGCGTTCGCGCAGCTGTTGCGGCTGGTCAACCAGCCGTTCAGCGCCTTCAGCGCCTTTTCGACGGTCTTCCGCCACCAGTAGGCGGATCGGTCGCCGCGAGGCCGGCGGGAGCGCGCCGCTCCTGCCGGCCTCCCCCGTCAGAAGTGCGAGGTCACGCCCGCGGGGTTTTCGTCGGCCGTGCGGCCGGGGCTGTCCTCCTCGTACCACGAGTACGCGTAGCGGCCGTCGTCGAGCTCGCGCGCGAAGGTCGACAGCTTCAGCGGGTGGAAGGTGTCGCACATCACGGCCAGCTCGTGGGTCTCGCTCATGCCGATCGACTTCTCCGCCAGCCCCGGCTGCGGCCCGTGGGGGAGGCCGGACGGGTGAAGCGTCACCGACCCGATCTCGATCCCCTTCCGGGACGAGAAGTTGCCGTCGACGTAGTAGATCATCTCCTCGGACTGGAGATTCGAGTGGTGGTAGGGGATCGGGATCGCCAGCGGGTCGAAGTCCAGCTTGCGTGGGCAGAACGAGCAGATGACGAAGTTCGGGCCCGCGAACGTCTGGTGCGAGGGCGGCGGCATGTGGATCCGCCCCGTGATGGGCTCGAAGTCGTGGATGCTGAATGTCCACGGGAAGACGTAGCCGTCCCAGCCGACCACGTCGAAGGGGTGGTAGTCGAGCACGTAGTCCTGGTAGCCGTCGCGCACGCGCACCTTGACCAGGAACTCGCCCCGCTCGCGGTGCGTCCTGAGCGCCGCGGGCGGGTGGATGTCGCGGTGGTAGTAGGGGGCGTGCTCCATCAGCTGCCCGTGCTCGTTGCGATAGCGCTTCGGGATCTGGATCAGGCCGGGCGTCTCGAACAGCAGGTAGCGCTGCTCGCCTTCGGGGACGAACCGGTAGGTGGTGCCGCGCGGGATGACGACGTAGTCGCCCTCCCGGTAGGGGACGTCGCCGAACGTCGTCTCGAGCGTGCCCGACCCCTCGTGGACGAAGTAGACCTCGTCGCCCTCGCCGTTGCGGAAGAAGTACTCCATCGACTCGGCCGGGCGGACGAACGAGATCTCGACGTCGTTGTTCCACATCAGCAGGCGCCGGCCGCCGATCTCGTCGCCCTCCGGCGGGACGTCCCAGCTCTGGAAGTGCCGGTGCGCGTGCGCGTCGGGCACCCACTCCTCGCGCTCGATCGCCTCGAACTCGCCGAGCTCCTTCACGCGGCAGGGCGACTGCAGGTGGTAGAGGATCGACTCGTTGCCCGAGAACCCCTCCAGACCCATGACCTCCTCGGTCAGGAGCAGGCCGTTCTCGCGGAACTGGACGTGGCGCTTCCTGGGCAGGTCGCCGAGGCGGTGGTAGAAGGGCATCGCGGGCTTCCTTTCGCGGCGTAGGGCTCGTCGGCTCTCGCCGTCAGGATAGATCCGAGCCCTCGAGCGCGAGCGCGACGGCCTCGTCGACGGAAAGGCGCCGGCCCTGGTCGAAGAGCTGCTCGAGCTCCTCGTCGGCGAGTTTGCCCCGCAGGACTGCCAGCGTTCGCTCGGCTACCTCGAGGTGGTGCGGCAACGGCGACGCACCGGACTCTTGGGCCGCGTGCTCCGCCCACGCAAGCAGCCGCGCGGCGCGGGCGACGCGTCCTGCGTCGGCGTCAACGGCGGCGAGGAGGCATCGTGACCGGGCCCCTCGGCAGCTCGGTCTCCCGCATGCGAGACACTATGGCGCGGATTGCGGAGAGCCGGAAGCGCGCCGGCGCGGCGGCCCGACCGTGGGAGGGTGATGTATGCTGCGATGTATGCGCCGGAAGCAGCTCTACCTCGACGAGGCATCCGAGCGGGCGCTGAAGCGCCTCGCCGCGCGCACCGGGCACTCCGAGGCGTTCCACGTCCGCGAGGCGCTGCGGCGGTATCTCGGCGAGCAGCCTGCTGCGACGGACGGCGACCCGCTCGAGCGCCTGATCGGTCTGGTCGACGATCCCGACGGCCCGGACGACGTGGCGGAGAACCACGACCACTACCTCTACGGAGCGCCGAAGGAACGCGGCTGAGGACGGTCTACGTCGACACGGGTGCGCTGATCGCCCTGATCTGGCGACGCGATCGCGCGCACGAGCGCGTGCGAAGGCACTACGAGCGGCTGCGGGCCGCAGGCGACACGCTCCTCACCTCGAACCTCGTGCTCGCGGAGACCGCGACCCGCCTCCGCTATGACGGCGGCCTGACGGCGGCACTGATGTTCAGGTCGCTCGTCGAGGACGCGGTCGGCCGAAGCCGCCTCGCCGTCCGGTACTCGGACGCGGAGCTCGACGCGCAGGCGTGGGACGTGATGGAGCAGTACAGCGACCGTGCGCTCTCGTTCGTGGACTGCGTCGGCGCCGTGACGGCGCGCGAGGGGCGCGCGGCGGCGGTGTTCGGACTCGACAGCGACTTCAGCGTCCTCGGCTTCGCCCTGGAGCCCTGACGAGGATCGCGCGCGGAAACGCGGGCGGCGCAGGCGCCGCGGACACCGGCGCGCCGTTCGGCCCCGCCGCCCGTCGTTCTCACCTATCCGGATGAACACGCCCGCGAGGCCGCTGCCGAAGAAAGCGAGATGGACGCGCTCTCCGTGCGCCGGCTCGCGGCGGCCCGCCTCGCGCTCGCCGCCTCCTGCGCCCTCGTCCTCGGCTCCATGCTCGTCCCGAGCCGCGCCGACGGCTCGCAGCTGATCGACCGGGACACCCAGAGCGTCCGCCTGCAGGTGTCGGCGGACAACGTCGCGCAGATCACCTATCGGGTCGGCGGCCGCGCGCGCCGCGTCCTCGCGTGGGGAGCGGTCAACGCCTTGCGGCCGACCTCCGGGCGCAGGCAGGTCGCGTTCCGGCTCGATTACTCGGGCGGCTGGCGGCGCAGCCGTACGAACGAGTCGCAGCGGTTTCGAGACCGGTGCCGCCCCTACGACGGGCCCGCGCTCTCCTGGCTCGTCGCCGCGTGCAAGGGCCCCGACGGCTCGTACTGGGCGCTGCAGCGCTGGCAGCGGATGCTGCCGAACTACGGCGTGCGCGCCTCGGCGACGCGCGCCGCCTGGGAGCTGCGGCTCTCGCGCTGGACGGGGCCGCTGCCGCTCCTCCAGGTCTGGCGGGACTGGGTGTTCTACGGCTCCGGCTCGTACGAGCACCTGTTCGGGCGCTTCACCTACCGCGGGCAGCCCGTGTACGGCTTCCGCGCGACACCCACCGGGAGCCCGCTCGACGGCTGGGGTCGAAACCTCTACCTCGACACCTTCGACTCCGCCTACGGCCGCGGCTGGCGCCGCGAGAACTCGTTCCTCACGCACCGCACCGGCGGAAACTTCTGCTACGGGTTCTTTCCGCGCGGCAGCCGGCCGCCGGGCACGGGGAAGCGGTACCGAATCACCGTGATCGGCCCCGGCGTGACGCCGGACGTCACGTGGGAGCAGCCCGCGCTCGGCGCCTACGACCCGGGCAACTCGGCGCACGTCGCGCACGAGCGACGGATGCGCGAGGTCGAAGACGAGCTGTCCGGCGCGGGCCGGCTCTGCCGCCGACGCTGATCCCGCGAGCCGCGCGTGTTCCGGCGTGCGCGAGGCCGCGGCTCGCCGACGCTGCGCCCGGCGCGCCGAGGCGTCAGCGAAGCGTCTCGGCCAGCGGCTCGATCGCGCCGGCGGTCGGCTCGAGCTCCCCCGACTCGAGCTTCGCGGCGATCTCGCCCGCCAGCGCGCGCGCCTCGCTCTCCTGGTCGGCGTCGAGCACCGTGTTCAGCGCCGCCACGACCTCGCCGTCGACGCGCAGCTCGAGCGCGACGGTGTCCAGCTCACGCTTCTCGATGTACGGGTCGTCCGGCACGCCGACGCGGACGATCGCCCCTCGTCCGTCGGGGAGCGTCGCAGCCGCCTCGACCGGTCGTATGCGCAGGCTCACGCCTGCGCACGTCCCGCCCCCGGTGCCGCCGTAAACGTCCGACGCGTCGGCGATCCTCGCGTCCGTGCCGCCCGAGCGCGTCGTCTCGTTCCGTCCGCGGGCGGTGCTCGGCGTGGTCGCGGTGGTGCTCGCGGTCGCGGCGGCGCTACAGCTCGTCTGGCTCGCGCGGCAGGTGATCACCTGGATCCTGGTCGCCTTCTTCCTGGCGCTGGCGCTCAACCCGCTCGTGGAGTGGATCCAGCGGCTCGGCGTCCGCCGGCGCGGGCTGGCGACGGCGGTCGCGTTCCTCGCCGCGCTGGCCGTGATCGCGGTGCTCGGCCTGACCTTCGTCCCGATTCTCGTCCGCGAGATCCGCGACTTCGCCGACGCCGTCCCGGGCTACGTCGCCGACCTGACCGCGGGCCGAGGACGGCTCGGCTTCCTCGAGCGCGACTACCAGGTGGTCGACCGCGTCCGCGACGCGATCGGCGATGCGGGCGCCGGGCGGCTGCTCGGGTTCTCGGGCACCGCGCTCGCCGTCACGAAGGGCGTCGTCACCGCGATCGTCGCGACGATCACGATCGCCGTGATGACGTTCTTCATGCTGCTCGAGGGGCCGGCCTGGATCGACCGCGGCCTGGCGCTGCTGCGGCCGGAGTCGGCCGAGCGCTGGCGCCGCGTCGGCCACCAGCTCTACCGGACGGTCGGCGGGTTCGTGACCGGCGCGGTGACGATCGCGCTGGTGGCGGGGATCACGACGGCGATCCTGCTCAGCGCGCTCGGCGTCCCGTACGCGATCGCGCTCGGGCTCGTGGTGGCGCTGCTCGACCTCGTCCCGCTCGCGGGCGCCGTCCTGGCGACCATCCTCGTCACGACGGTCGGACTGCTCGACTCGGTCACGGTCGGGCTCGTGATCCTCGCTTTCTTCCTCGTGTACCAGCAGGTCGAGAACCACTTCCTGTACCCGCTCGTGTACTCGCGCACGGTGCAGCTGTCGCCGCTCGCGATCCTGATCGCCGTGCTGATCGGCGCCTCGCTGGCCGGCATCCTCGGCGCGCTCGCCGCGATCCCGGTGGCCGGAGCAGCGCAGGTTCTCCTCCGGGAGTGGCTCGGCCAGCGTCACCGCCCGGTCGTCCCGCCCGCTGGCGCGGGTGCGTCGCCGAACGCGCCTTCCCCCGGCTGAGCACGCGCTCGAGTCCGACGTAGCTGCGGACCCCGCGCGGAAGTCGTCATGGCTCGCGCGTCCTGTCCCGCGAGTTCGAGTCCGCGCGGCGGAAGCGCGAGCCGGACTTCCGCGCGGGAGTGCGCCTGGAGGGATTCGAACCCCCGACCAACGGCTTAGAAGGCCGCCGCTCTTCCGCTGAGCTACAGGCGCCTGGGCGGAAGGGTAGGCGACGGGTGTGCCGGAGAACCGCTCGCGCCGGCTCAGCGGCGCGACGTGGGCTCGACGAGGGACCCGCCTTCGAGGTCGTCGAGCCGCCGGCGGAGGTCGTCGATCGTCCGATCGCGTTCGGCGAGCTCGCGGCGCAGCATGTCGGCCTCGAGCGTGCGCTTGCGGTTCGCGCTGCCGAGCGCGGCGATGGTCTCCTCGCGGGCCTCGAGCGCGGCCTGGAGCGTCGCGATGCGCTCGATGCCGGCTGCCGTCGGCGCGGTCGGACGAAGCCGCGTCAACAGCATTGCGTCGTCGCCTCCGGCGGCCTCCGCCGCGCCGCCGCGCCGTCGCCGGCGCGCGTCGATCACGCGCCGTAGCCCGCTGCCGAAGCCTCGCTCGAGCTCCAGCTCGAGCTCGTGCTGCTCGGCGATCACCCCGCCGAGGTCGGCGGCCGAGACGTCGAAGCGGGTGCGGACGATCTCGCCGAGCGGCCGCCCCGTCTCGTCCTGCTCGCTCAGTGCCTGCTCGAGCTGCTCGTCGGTGATCACGCCGCGCTCGACGAGGAGCTGTCCGAGGGGTCGCCAGGCGTCCTGGAGGAGCAGTGCATCCGTGAGGGCTGCGGCCGAGATGGCGCCCCGGGAGACCAGGATCTCGCCCAGCGGACGACCGGTTCGCTCGTGCTCGTCGAGCGCGCGGAGCAGCTCGTCCTCCGCCACCAGTCCCTTCGCCACGAGCATCCGGCCGAGCGGCGGCCGGGTGGGCTCCGTCGTCTCCACGCCCTCAAGATCGGCACGACGGCGAACCGGCTTGAGCCCGGTTAGCGAGCTGCCCCCACGGGGTAGTCGCCGTCTCGGAGGTGATCGGATGAACGACAGCGTGAAGGGAAAGCGCGTCGCGTTCGTCGCGACGGAGATGTTCGAGCAGGTCGAGCTGACGGAGCCGTGGACCGCGCTCGAGGAGGCGGGCGCCCAGGTGGAGCTGCTCTCGCCCGAGCGCGGCGAGATCCACGGCTTCCACCACTACGACCGCGCGGACACGTTCTACGTCGACCGCGTCGTGTCGGAGGCGCAGGTGGACGAGTACGACGCCCTCGTCCTCCCGGGCGGCGTGGGCAACCCGGACAAGCTGCGGATGGACGAGGCGGCCGTCGGCTTCGTCCGGCAGTTCGTCGAGTCGGGGAAGCCCGTGGGGGCGATCTGTCACGCGCCGTGGCTGCTGGTCGAGGCCGACGTCGTGCGCGGCCGGACCCTCACCTCGTACCCGAGCATCCGGACCGACGTGCGCAACGCCGGCGGGAACTGGGTCGACGAGCAGGTCGTCGTCGACGAGGGGATCGTCACCAGCAGGAAGCCCGACGACCTGCCCGCCTTCGTGGACAAGCTCGTCGAAGAGATCGGCGAGGGGACGCACCGGCGCACGACGGTCGGCTCGGAGGCGACCGCGTCGTAGGTGCGGGCGGCGGTCGTCGACGTCGACGGCACCCTCGTCGACACGAACTACCACCACGCGCTCGCGTGGTATCGCTCCTTCCGCGAGCACGGGCTGGTGCTGCCGCTGTGGCGCCTCCACCGACACGTCGGCATGGGCGGCGACAAGTACGTCGCCGCCGTCGCCGGCGACGACGTCGAGCGGCGGCTGGGCGACGGGCTGCGCGCCCGCTGGGAGGAGCTCTTCGACGAGGTGATCGACGAGGTGGAGCCGCTCGACGGCGCGGTCGAGCTGGTCGCCGCGCTGAAGCGGCGCGGACACCGCGTCGTGCTCGCGAGCTCGTCGATCGCGCGCCACCTCGACGTCTTCCTCGACAAGCTCGGCGTGCGCGACGTCGTCGACGCGTGGACGACGAAGGACGACGTCGAGGAGAGCAAGCCCGACCCGGAGCTGGTCGAGGTCGCGCTCGCGAAGGCCGAGACGCGCGCGGCAGTCATGGTCGGTGACACGCCGTGGGACTGCGAGGCGGCCCGGCGGGCCGGCATCGACACGATCGCCGTGCGCACCGGCGGCTTCGGCGAGGACGAGCTCCGCGACGCGGGCGCGCTGGTCGTCTTCGACTCCGCCGCCCAGCTCGTCGAGCGAATCGCCGACACGCCGTTCGGGCGCGACTGACGCCGCTCGGACGGCGGCTATCCTTCGCTCGCCGGAAGTCAAGGCCGCAGGCCGATTTCCGGCGAGCTTGGTGGCGGTAGCTCAGTCGGTAGAGCCCCGGGTTGTGGTCCCGGTGGTCGGGGGTTCGAGTCCCCTCCGCCACCTATCCGCCTCGACGTCGGGCGCCGCCTGCCGGCGGCGCCATGACGACGTCGAGGCGGGAAGGAGTGGCGAGTGATTCAGCCAGGCTACCGAGCGAAGCGAAGGTACTAACCCAACCCGCCGGAGAATGCGCCAGCATTCTCCGGCGCTGAGGCCCCGTAGCTCAGAGGATAGAGCGGCAGACTTCGAATCTGCGAGCGGAGGTTCGATTCCTCCCGGGGCCACTGGCTCCTCGCGCACGTCGCGCGTGAACGCGGACGTCGGTTACGCGACGACGTGCTCGCGGCTCGCCGGCCCGCAGTTGAACAGCAGGTCGACGATCGAGAGGTTGGGCTCGAAGGCGCCCCACAGCTGCGGGTACTCCGGGTACGCGAACTCGTCGTAGCGCAGCGCGATGCCGTGCGCCTCGAGGAGCGCCTCGTCGTTGTACTCGCGTCCGCCCCCGCCGCCCGAGAGGTACACCTCCGCGTCGAGGGCGCGGCAGACGTCGACGATCAGCTGCGTCCGCTCCCCGAACGACTCCAGCGTCTGGGAGAGGCGCACGCGGCGCGTCTCGATCCCGAGGAAGACGGAGAACGCCTCGATCAGCCCGACATTCAGCTCGACGAGCGTCTCCCGCGACTCCACCTCGGGCCGGTAGAGCGCGTACACCTCCTCGAAGTGCGGCGCGCGCCGGTAGCTCTGCTCGATCGTCTTCAGGTGGCGTTCCCGCCAGCGCGCGTCCGCGAACTCGACCTCGAGGTACGACGCCTTCCCCTTGCGCCCCTTCGGGACGGAGACCGGCACGGTGAGGAAGACGACGCCGTTCGGCGTCTTGATCCTGTTCCGCGCCGCGAAGCTCTGGCCGCGGGGGTACTGGACCGCGTCCAGGTAGACGAACACGTCGGCCGCGGCCAGCTTGTGGAAGTACCCCGGCCACGGGATGTAGTTCGGCTGGTGGATCGCCAGCGTCGTGCCGCTCGCCATCCGCGGCCTACGGGTCCTCCGCCTGCAGGCTGGCGAGCAGCGGGCGGAACGTCTCCTTGTCGGCCTCGCGGTCGCGATGCGCGCGGAAGGGAAACGTCTGCGGCGGGCGCTGGCGGATCGACGGGCGCCGGCCGTACGCCGACTCGGCGCGCGTGGCGACCGCGTCGAGCACGGCGGCGGGATCCCGGCAGAGCTGGTCGTACGTCACCCTGACGACGGCCTCCGAGCCGACCTCGCCCAGCGCGCGGTCGTAGAACCGCGCCAGGTAGTGGATCTGTCCCGCGATCTGCTCGCGGTAGTCCCGCCCCGCGAGCAGCGGGTACTCGGGTGGGACGTAGCTCCACCAGGCGTTCGGGTCGGAGTAGTACTTCCGCCGCGCGTCGAGGATCGAGACGGCCACGTCGAGCGGATCGCGCTCGATGTACACCCACACCACCTGCTCGAGCACGTCGCGCAGCTTCGCCATGTGGTAGGCGCCGAGCATGTTCTTGGCGACGAACGGCTTGCCGAACTCCTGCTGGACGTTCGCGAGCGTGCGCTTCAGCGCGGGCCAGTCGATCTCGTCCTCGCGTTCGTCCGCGCGGACGACGTCGTCGAAGGTGTGCTTCTCGAGCCAGTGGCGCCAGAAGTAGCCGTACTCGTGGATGTCCGTGAGCCGCTTCGTCCGCGCGTAGTCCGACTCGAACTCCGCCTCGCCAGGCTCGCCGACGATCACGCGCGAGAGCCGGATGCCGTGGACGGGCGCGCGCCAGAAGCGGGCGACGAAGTTGTTGACGTAGCCGGCGTCGAGGCAGTAGGCGAGCAGCTGGCTGATCAAGGTCGTCCCCGACCGGGGAAGCCCGACGACGAAGAAGAACGGGTGCTCGACGGGGTAGTCGCGGTAGAGGCGGAGCTCCCGCGGCTGGAGGTACTCGTTGAGGCCTTCGAGGAACTCCTCGGCGGAGGGCTCCTTCGCGTAGGGGCCCTGCCGCTTGGCATACAGCTCGTCGAATCTCCCGGCTTCCGTCGCCACCAGGCGGCGAAGGATGTCACGTCTGAAGCGCCGTCGGCCGGCGTCCCTCGCCGCGGACGCGGGCCGCTACGCGCGCGCGACCGCGACGACGAAGTCGTCGTCCGGCGTCGGCTCGCGCCGCTCGTGGCCGGCCTCGACGGCCGCCTCGCCGAAGCCGGCGCGCTCGAGCAGGAGCACGAGCTCGTTCGCGAAGTACATGTTCACGGTCAGCCGATGCTCCTCCTCGGCGAGGAGCTCCCCGTCGCGCCACATCCGCGCGCGCATCTTCCTCGTCAGCGACTGGCGTAGCGGGTCGAGCTCGACCAGGCGCGACGCAAGCTCGTACTCGGCCCCGTCCGAACCGCGCCGGCGCTCGGCCGACGGCGGCCAGGCGCGCGGCAGCTCCGCGCGTCCCTCCTTCGTCCAGCAGCGCCAGCAGTGGGGGTTCGAGTACGGGACCTCGACGTCCAGCGCCAGCACGCCCCCCGGTTCGAGGTGGCCGCGAAGTCGGCGGAGCGCTTCGGCGTCCTGGGCGCGCGTCGAGCCGAGCCCGAACACGCCGCAGGCGACGATCGTGCGGTAGCGGCGGGGCAGATCGAGCTCGTGCAGCGCCTGGACGGTGAGGCCGGGCGCGAGCCCCTCGCGTGCGGCCGCTTCCCGGCAGAGGGCGACCATGTCGGGGGAGACGTCGCAGCCGTCGACGTCGAGCCCGTCGCGAACGTAGGGCAGCAGCAGCCGGCCGGTGCCGCAGCCGGCGTCGAGGGCCGGCTGGCCGTGGCGCTCGATGTGCGAGCGGAAGTACGCGACCTCCGGCCCGCCGACGTTGAACTCGGCCCACCATTTGGCGACCACGCCGTAGTGCCACGTCGCGCCCTCTCCGGGGCGACCCCGGCGGTCGGGCATCGCGCCTTCAGTCATGCCGCAACCTCCCGGCGAGCTCGGCCTGTTCCGCCGGCCGAGCGGGAGCGCGGTCAGAACTGGGCGACAGCGAGGATGCTCCCGTCGGGGTCGCGGAACCAGGCGGCGCGCGTCTCGCCCATCGACGCGACCCCGTTGTCGGTCCTCAGGTCCGGCAGGTCGTACTCCTCGGACGCCACTCCGCGCTCGCGCAGCTGCTGCGCGGTCGCGTCGAGGTCGTCGACGACGAACGCGGCGAGCGTGTGCTTGCTCTGTCCGGCGCCGACGCTCTTGTAGGCGGCGAGCGTGCGTTCGCCGACGCGGAAGCGTGCCTCGGGGTTGTCCGGGCTCTCTTCGCGCCGTTCGAGGAGCTCGAGCCCGAGCGTGTTGCCGTAGAAGTCGATCGCACGGTCGAGGTCGCTGATCGGCACGATCGCCTCCATCCTCGCCCGTGCGAGCATCGCTGCCTCCTTGGTTCTCTCGTGCCGGGCGAGCATCCCACTCGCCAACGCGGTCCGCAAGACGAGGTTCCTCCGCATTCGATGGTCGCCGCCTGGCCAGCCCGAGCCAGACCCGCCACGAGTCGGATGCCCGCGGAACGCGGGCGAGACTCGTGGCGGGTGTGCGGGCGAGAGGACTCGAACCTCCAAGGGCTTGCGCCCAGCGGGACCTAAACCCGCCGCGTCTGCCAGTTCCGCCACGCCCGCGTGCTGACGCAGGATAGAGCGGGCTCGAGCGGCATGGCCGCGCGCGCGGTTTCGCCGGCCCGAGCGGGGGCACGTGCAGGGAGAAACGCGAGGGAGGAGCGATGCCCGAGGACAAGACTGATCTGCCCAGCACGCTCGAGCGCTCGCCGAAGAAGGCGCAGCGGACGTGGAAGAAGGCGCACGACAGTGCGGTCGAGACGTACGGCGAGGGCGAGCGTGCGCACCGCACGGCGTACTCGGCGCTGAAGCACGCCTTCGAGAAGGTCGGCGACCACTGGGAGCCGAAGGACGAGAAGGGGCCGTCCGACCCGCGCGCGAAGTCGGGCGGACCCGATGCGAAGGGGGAGACCTACGGCGGCGTCGACTTCGAGGGCAGCACGAAGGACGAGCTCTACGAGCGGGCGAAGAAGCTCGGCGTCGAAGGGCGCTCGAAGATGAGCAAGTCGGAGCTCGCGAAGGCGATCGACCGCAAGCAGGATCAGCAGACGCGTAGGGCGCGCGAGTAGGCGTGGAGCGAGCCTGGGGGAGAGATCGCGGGTGACGACGCCGCCGGAGCCGACGCCCGGAGAGGAGGCGGCGCCGCCCGAGCGCCGCGAGGAGGAGGACGCGATGCGCTACCCCGCGCACGACGATCCCGACGCCGCGCGCGAAGAGGTGGGTCTCGACGAGCCACGGCGCTCGCGACCGGGCGGCGCCCCCGCTCCGGGCGAGCAGTAGGCGCGGGAGAGCACGTTCCCGCCGGCAAGCGCCCAGGGGGGAACCAGCTCGCCCGCACTGTCACGCGGCTTCCGTCTGGTACAAACGGCCGGGTGGAGGCCCAGGTCGAGGAGCTCTCCGGCAACCGCGTCCGCCTGACGGTCGACGTCCCGCCGCACGACGTCGAGCACGCGGTCGAGCACGCCGCGGCCGACCTCGCCGCCTCCGCGCGCATCCCGGGATTCCGCAAGGGCAAGGTGCCGCGCCCGGTGCTGATCTCGCGCGTCGGCCGCGAGCGCCTCTACCAGGAGGCGGTCGACAGCCACATCGGCGGTTGGTTCGCGGCTGCGGCGGCGCGGAGTCGCGTGCGACCGGTCGCGCAGCCGCAGTTCGACTTCGAGCTGCCCGACTCGGACCGCGAGCCCTGGCGGTTCACGGCGACGTTCGACGTCCAACCGCCGCCGGAGCTCCCCGACTGGACGACGCTCGAGGTCCCGCGCGCCGAGCCCGAGGTTCCCGCCGAGCTGGTCGAGGCGGAGCTCGAGGCGCTCCGCCGCTCCGTCGCCGAGCTCGCCCCGGTGACCGGCCGCGGCGCCCAGGAGGGCGACACGCTGGTCGTCGACCTGGTCGACGCGGACGGCGAAGAGCGGCGCGACTTCGTGCTCGAGCTCGGCACGGGGACGGTCCTCGACGAGCTCGAAGAGCGACTGCTCGGCATGCGCGAAGGCGAGACGCGGGAGGTCCGGCTCGAGGTCGAGCCCGAAGGCGCCGCGACGACCATCACCGCGACGGTCAAGGAGATCAAGGAACCCGTTCTGGCGCCGGTCGACGACGAGCTGGCGCGGTCGGCGAGCGAGTTCGAGACGCTGGCCGAGCTGCGCGCCGAGATCGACGGGCGGCTGCGGCAGCAGCTCGAGTACGAGGCGGAGGGTCAGTTCCGGCAGGCGGTCGCCGACGCGCTGGTCGCTCGGTCGCAGGTCGAGCCGGCGGCCACGCTCGTGGACGCGCGCACCCGCGAGCTCGTCCGCGCGCTCGCCCGTTCGCTCGAGCGGCGCGGCCTCACGCTCGAGACGTATCTGCAGCTGAGCGGCGCCTCGCCCGACGACCTGGTGGAGCGCCTGCGCGGCGAGGCGCGGCAGGCGCTCGCGCGCGAGCTCGTGCTGGAGGCCGTCGCCGACCGGCTCGGGATCGAGGTCGCCGACGGCGAGGTGGACGAGTTCGTGCGCGAGCAGGCGGAGGCCGCCGGCGACGAGCCGGACGAGATCCTGGCGCGCGTGCGCGAGGGCGGCGCGACGGAGGGGCTGCGCGACGACCTCCGCCTGCGGGCCGCGCTCGACCGTGTCGCGGCCGAGGTCAAGCCGATCCCGGTCGAGGTCGCCCGCGCCCGCGAGTCGATCTGGACGCCCGAGCAGGAAAAGCCGGAGACCCCTGCGAAGTTGTGGACCCCGTCGAGCAAGGAGCCTGCATGAGCCCCC
>JACVRR010000031.1 GCA_014534345.1 Thermoleophilia bacterium
CCGCCCGCCGCGCGCAAGCAGGTCGCGCACGTAGGACTCGGCGTCGCCCATCGCCGCCACCTCGTCGAGCATCGGGATGACGTACGCCGGCGCTCCGCCGTGGAGCGGGCCGGAGAGCGCGCCGACCGCGGCCGACAGCGAGGCGGCGCAGTCGGCGCCCGCCGAGGCGACCACACGCGCCGTGAACGTCGACGCGTTGAGTCCGTGCTCGGCGGTGCAGATCCAGTAGGTGTCGATCGCCTTGACGTGCCGCGGGTCGGCCTCGCCGCGCCAGCGCAGGAGGAACTTCTCGGCGGCGCTCTCGCCTTCGGCGACGTCGTCGTCGGGGACGGCGTCGGTGTGCCCGTCGGCGATCCGCGCCGAGCGCGCCACGATCGCCATCATCTGACCGGAGAGGCGCCCGAGGTCGTCGCGCGCCTGCTCGGCGGAGATCTCGTTCAGCTTGCCGAGACCCCACTCGCCCGCCAGCCGGGCGGTCTCGCTCTGCAGGTCGGCGGGCGCGTTGCCCGTGAGGGCGGGCGGCTCGTACGGCTCCGGGTCCGGCATGGCCGAGTCGAGGTCGTCGTCGACGAGCAGGCCCCAGACGTTCTCGTACGGAGCGTGCCCGACCAGCTCCTCGATATCGACGCCGCGGTAGCGGAGCGAGCCGCCCTCGCGGTCGGGCTCGGCGATCTCGGTCTCGACGGCGACGACCCCTTCGAGGCCGGGCTTGAAGTCGGACATCGGCCGGAATCTACCCGGACCGACGGCGAACGAACGTCGGTAGAGTGGCGCGGCGATGGAGCTGCGAGGAGCAGCGAAAGCGGCGCAGGCGCCAGGCCGCCCGGGGCATCCTCCCGTCGAACCGGACGCGTAGCGTGGCTCACCGCGTGACCCTGATTCCCGGCGACGGCACCGGGCCCGAGCTGACCGAGGCGACCCGGCGCGTCCTCGAGGCGACGGGCGTGGAGTTCGAGTGGGACGTCCGCCACGCCGGCACCGACGTGATGGACCAGCACGGCGGCAACCCGCTGCCGGACGAAGTCCTCGACGCGATCCGCGAGACGGGCATCGCGCTCAAGGGGCCGATCACGACCCCCGTCGGCGGCGGCTTCCGCTCGGTCAACGTCGGCCTGCGGAAGGCGCTCGACCTGTACGGGCAGGTGCGCCCCTGCAAGAGCTATCCGGGAGTTCGCTCGCGCTTCGAGGACGTCGACCTCGTCGTCGTCCGCGAGAACACCGAGGACCTGTACGCCGGGATCGAGTACGAGCAGGGCACGGACGAGGCCGAGGAGCTGATCGAGTGGATCGAGGCGCGCGGCGGCCGGCTGCGGCACCGCGACGCGGGCATCTCGATCAAGCCGCTCTCGATCACCGGCACGCGGCGGATCGTCGAGTTCGCCTTCGACTACGCACGCCGCCACGGCCGCCGCAAGGTCACGGCCGTGCACAAGGCGAACATCATGAAGTTCACCGACGGGCTCTACCTGCGCGTCGCGCGCGAGGTCGCCGAGGAGAACGGCGACGTCGAGTTCGACGACCGGATCGTCGACAACATGTCGATGCAGCTGGTGCAGCGGCCGGAGGAGTACGACGTGCTCCTGCTGCCGAACCTGTACGGGGACATCGTCTCCGACCTCTGCGCCGGGATGATCGGCGGCCTCGGGCTCGCGCCGGGCGCGAACTTCGGCGAGGGGGTCGCGATCTTCGAGCCGACGCACGGCTCGGCGCCGAAGTACGCCGGCCAGAACAAGGTCAACCCGATGGCG
The DNA here is from genome assembly GCA_014534345.1 of Thermoleophilia bacterium. Classification (GTDB taxonomy): domain Bacteria; phylum Actinomycetota; class Thermoleophilia; order Gaiellales; family Gaiellaceae; genus JACVRR01. The sequence continues at coordinate 1,749 of JACVRR010000031.1, forward strand.
ATGATGCTGTCCGGGATGCTGATGCTCCGCCACCTCGACGAGGAGGAGGCGGCCGACCGGCTGGAGCAGGCGATCGCGGGCGTGATCCGCGAAGGGGAGCGCGTGACCTACGACATGAAGCCGACGCGCGACGACCCGTCCGCGGTCGGAACGAGCGAGGTCGCGGACGCGATCGTCGACAAGCTCGGCGTGCACGTCTGATGGCCGAGCTCGCCGCGGGTCGGCACGAGTTCAGCCCGTACAAGGGCCGCCGCAAGGTCACCGTGGTCGGGGCCGGCAACGTCGGCGCGACCTGCGCGCTCGAGCTCGCGCGCCGCGACTACCTCGAGGTCGTGCTCGTGGACATCGTCGAGAACCTGCCGCAGGGCAAGGCGCTCGACCTCAACCAGATGGGCGCCGTCGCCGGCTTCGAGCCGCGGATCGTCGGCTCGAACGGCTACGAGGAGACGGCCGGCTCGGACGCCGTGGTGATCACGGCCGGCCGGCCGCGCGCACCCGGGATGACGCGCGACGACCTGGTGACGACGAACGAGCGCATCGTCGGCTCGGTCACGCGCGAGGCGGCGACGCAGTCGCCCGACGCCGTGCTGATCGTCGTCTCGAACCCGCTCGACGCGATGTGCCACGTGGCCAAGAACGTGTCCGGCTGGCCGAAGGAGCGCGTCTTCGGGATGGCGGGGATCCTGGACACGGCGCGGTTCCGCACGTTCGTGGCCTGGGAGACCGGCGCATCGGTCAAGGACGTCCAGACGATGGTGCTCGGCGGGCACGGCGACCAGATGGTCCCCGTCGTCTCGGCGACCACCGTCGGCGGCGTCCCGCTCACGCAGCTCGTCGCGCGCGAGCGGATCGACGCGATGGTCGAGCGGACGGCCAAGGGCGGTGGCGAGATCGTCGAGCTGCTCGGCACGTCGGCCTGGTACGCGCCGGGCGCCGCCGCGGCGCAGATGGTCGACGCCATCCTGCTCGACGAGAAGCGGGTGCTGCCGTGCACGGCGCTGCTGGAGGGCGAGTACGGGATCGACGGGCTGTACATGGGCGTGCCCGTCCGGCTCGGCTCGGGCGGGATCGAGGAGATCGTCGAGCTCGAGCTGAGCGACGACGAGCGGCGCGCGCTGGAGCGCTCGGCCGCTGCGGTGCGGGACGTCGTCGGCGTCCTCACGAGCTGACCGCGCGCGGCGCCAGCCGGTCGAGCCGGTACGCGACCGCCGCCAGCCACACGAAGACGACGAGGGACGACAGCCGCTGCGAGATGCCCGCGCCCGGCCGCTCCTCGAGCAGGAGGTAGGCGACGAGCAGGACGAGGAAGGCGCCGACGGTGGCGCGCGAGTAGCGCGCGAGCCCGGCGAGACGGGGATCGTGGGCGAACGCGCGCGTCAGGACGACGAGCGCGATCATCAGACCGAACGACCCGAACGGGCTCGCCACCTCGTGGGCGACGTGCTGCCACGAGTACTCCCCGTCCGTCCCGCACGCCGGCTCGGTCGTGCGGCAGTCGCGGCGGGCGACGAACGCGGCGGCGAGCGCGGCGCCGAACAGACCGAGGAGCACGACCCCGGCAGCCGCGCCGGGGAGGCCGCGCGCGCGCCGGTACACCCCGAGCGACACCGCGACGACGAGCACGCCGGCGACCGTGCGCGCCGAGTTCCAGATCCACGGCCTGTCGGCGGTCGCGGCGCCGAGGTCGCTCAACGTCCCCCGGCCGACGTCGGCCGTCCGCGAGACGAGACCGGCGACCAGCCAGCCCGCGGTGAAGACGACGCCCGCCGCGACACCCGCGGCCGCGAGCCAGCCGATCCGCACGGGGCGGATTGTGTCGGGCCGGGGCGAGTAGGGTCCGCGCGTGCACAGAAACGGCGCACTTCCGGCACCGCTCCGCGACGGCTTCGGCGATACGATCGAGCCGGGTGGCGGGTGGACGGGGACCCCACTCCCCACCCGGGTGGGGAGCGCGGGCTGCGAGAGGCCGCCGCGGCGTGCGCGTGCCGAGTGCTCGGCGGGCTCGGCGGGCAGCGCGGGTCCGGCGGGGGCTTCGACTGAGAGGTCCGCGGGCTCGGCGGCGCCGGCCGGGTTTGCCCGCGACGAGCGTCCGACGCGGTCCGCGGCGCCTGCACTCCCTGCGCGCGGTTCCGGGAGCGCGGCGTGACGCTCGCCCTCGACGGCCGGACGGCGATCGTCTGCGGTGCCTCGGCGGGGATCGGGCTCGCGATCGCCGAGGCGCTCGCCGAGCAGGACGCGAACGTCGTCATGTTCGCGCGCCGGCGGGAGCCGCTCGAGCGGCACGCTCAGCGCCTGAACGCCCTCGCCGTCCGCGGCGACCTCACCAACCGGGCCGACCTCGACCGCCTGGTGGAGCGCACGCTCGCGGCCTTCGGCGGGATCGACGTCCTCGTCAACAACGGCGGCGGACCGCCGCGCAAGCCGGCGCTCGAGGTGGGCGACGAGGACGTCGAGCTCGCGGTCGAGCTGCTCCTGCTTTCCGCCGTCCGGCTGACCGCGCTCTGCCTCCCCCACCTGCGCGCGAGCGGCCGCGGACGGATCGTCAACATCACCTCGAGCTCGGTTCGCGAGCCGATCGCGAACCTCGCGCTTTCCAACGCCGTCCGACCGGGCGTCGTCGGCTGGGCGAAGACGCTGGCGCGCGAGCTCGGGCCCGACGGCGTCACGGTGAACTCGATCGCGCCCGGCCGCATCGACACCGAGCGCATCCGCGAGGTCTATCCCGACGGGCCGGGCGAGGCCGACCTGCGCGACATCCCGCTCCGCCGCCTCGGCGACGCGCGCGAGGTCGCGGACGTCGTCGCGTTCCTGGCGTCCGACCGGGCGAGCTACGTCACCGGCACGGTGATCCCCGTCGACGGCGGGCTGACGCGCGGCCTGTTGTAGCGGCGGCCCGACGCCTGCCGGCGGATAGTCTCGACGCCGTGGCCTGGCTCCGCTCGCCCGTGCGACTGGCCGCCGCGGCTCTCGTAGTGACCGCCCTCGCGGCGGCGGCGCTGCTCCTCACGCCGGCCGGCGAGGTCTACATCGTCCTCCCCGACCGCGCACGGCCGGTCGACCCCCTGATCGAGATCGCGGACCTCGACGCCGAAGGGCAGAGCCGGATCTACTTCGTCAACGTCGTCGTCCGCAGGGCGACGCTGCTCGAGCGGTGGGTTCCCGCGATCCGCGACGGCGCCGACGTCGTGCCCGCACACGCGATCAACCCAGCGGGCGTCAGCGAGGCGGAACGGCGGCGGCGCAGCCTGCGCGAGATGTCGCGCTCGCAGCGGATCGCAGCCGCGGTTGCGCTGCGCGAGCTGGGCGACGACGTCCGAGTCACCCGCACCGGCGCGCGGGTGGAGGCCCTCATGCCGGGGCGCCCGGCAGCCGCGAAGCTGCGGGCCGGCGACGTCCTCCTCGCGGTCGACGGCGAGCGCGTGACGACGCCGGAGCAGCTGCGAGGTGCGATCGGGCGGCGCCGGCCGGGAGACAGCGTCACGCTGCGCCTGCGCCGCGGGACGCGCACGCTGAGCGTCCGGGTGCGGCTCGCCGAGAATCCTCGCGAGGCCGGACGGGCCATCATCGGGGTGCTCGTCGCGCAGGAGGCGGACATCGACCTCCCGCGCCGGGTCGAGATCGACTCCGGGGGCATCGGCGGCCCCTCGGCCGGGCTCGCCTTCGCCCTTGGCCTGCTCGAGGAGCTCGGCCGCGACGTCGACCAGGGACGCCGCATCGCGGTGACCGGTGCCCTCGACCTGGACGGGAACGTCGTCTCCGTCGGCGGCGTCAAGCAGAAGACGATCGGCGTCCGCGAGGCCGGAATCGACATCTTCGTCGTGCCGGCTGGGGAAAACGCGGCCGAAGCGCGGGCGAACGCCGACGGGGTGCGGATCATCCCGGCGAAGAGTTTTCAACAGACGTTGCAGACGCTGGCAACGCTGCCCGCGCACGGCGGGTGAGCCGGCCGCGGCCGCTATTTGAAGGTGCCGCAAAATGCGGGTTTTCTTGCCCGCGCCGCCTTGATCCCCGGCTGGCCGCTCGTAATGATCGCCGCTGTTCGATGGCCACTCCACCCGAGCACACGCAACGATGAGCAAGCGCACCGGGGTCACGTGCGACGACTGCTACTTCCGCCGCGCGGCGCTCTGCGCGCTCCCGGGTCAGACCCCGTGCCCGACCTTCCGCGCGATGACGAAGGGCGCGCTGGCGCCGCCGCGGCAGCCACCGCTCGTCCCGCGCCCGGCGCGCGCGCTCGCCGCCTAGCGAGTAGCGAGTCGAGACTCGAGGGCCGCGAGCGGCGGCACCAGGCCGGCTAGCCGCGCGACGCCGCGGGCGATCTCCTCGGGGGAGACGGCGCTGTACGCGAGGCGAACCGCCGGAGCCGAGCCGGCCGCGGCCGGGTAGAAGTCCGCCCCCGCGACGAGCGCGACACCCGCGCCGCGCGCGTCGGCCACGAACCGCCCCTCGTCGACGCCCCCGGGGAGCCGTAGCCAGACGAAGTAGCCGCCGCGCGGGGGCGTGAACTGCTCGGGCGCGAACGCGCTCGCCAGCGCGTCGAGCATCGCGTCGCGGCGCACGCGCAGGAGCGCCCGGAGACGCCGCAGGTGCGGCCCGAACAGGCCGCGGCGCAGGAACTCGTACAGCGTCGCCTGCCCCGCGACCGCGGGCGACAGATAGGTCGACACCGCCGCGCGCTCGACGTCCGCCGCGAGCGTCCGCGGGAGGACGAGGTAGCCCACGCGCAGGCCGGGCGCGGCCGTCTTCGAGAACGAGGAGCTGTAGACGACGTGCTCGCCGCCGTCGAGCTCCAGCAGGAGGGGCTCCGGCTCTCCGTCGAAGCGTACGAGCCCGTACGGGTCGTCCTCGAGCACGAGGAGGCCGTGCTCGCGCGCGACCTCGACGAGCCGCTCGCGCCGCGCCGCCGGGAGCGTTCGGCCCGAGGGGTTCTGGAAGGTCGGGATCGTGTACAGGAATGCCGGCGGAGGCCCCTCTCGCAGGACGGCCGCGAGCGCCTCGGGGTCGAGGCCGTCGTCGTCGAGCCGAAGCGGGACGACGTCGGCGCCTAGCTCGGCCAGGATCGCGAGCGGGCGGTCGTACGTCGGCGCCTCGACGACCACGCGCCGGCGCCCGGCGACGAGCCGCCGGGCCAGGAGGACGAAGCCCTGCAGCGAGCCGTTCGTCACCACGACCCGCTCGGGCTCGACGCCGTGGCGCTCCGCGATCCACGCGCGTAACGGCGGGAACCCGCCCCCGGGCGCGTACCCGAGGGCCGCGGGGTCGCGCAGCGCCGTCCGGGCGCAGTCCGCCAGCTCCTCGACGGGCAGCAGCTCCGGCGCCGGCACGCCGCGCGCGAACGAGATCGTGTCCGCCATCTGGCGGAGTCTAGGGTCCGGGTCGGCCGCGACCCGCCGGCCGGACTAGCCGCTCGCGGCCGCCGCCACGACGAGCTCCGCGACCTCGGTCGGCGTCGTCCCGACGCGCACGCCGCAGGCCTCGAGCGCGTCCTTCTTCGCCTGCGCCGTCCCCGACGAGCCGGAGATGATCGCGCCCGCGTGGCCCATCGTCTTGCCGGGCGGCGCCGTGAAGCCGGCGATGTACGCGAACACCGGCTTCGACATCTCCCGCTCGATGTAGCGGGCCGCCTTCTCCTCCTCCTCGCCGCCGATCTCGCCGACCATCACCACCGACTCGGTCTCCGGGTCGGCCTCGAACAGCGCGAGGACGTCGACGAAGGACGAGCCGACGACGGGATCGCCGCCGATGCCGACGATCGTCGAGTTGCCGAGGCCGCGCTGCGCCAGCTCGTGGCCGATCTGGTACGTGAGCGTGCCCGAGCGCGAGACGAGGCCGACGCTCCCTTCGGCGAACACCTCCGCCGGGATGATCCCGACGTTCGCCTTGCCCGGCGACAGCGCCCCCGGGCAGTTCGGGCCGATCATCCGCGCGCCCTCTCCCCGGACGTGCCAGTACGCGCCCAGCATCTCGTGCGCCGGGAGCCCCTCGGAGATGCACGCGATCGTGTGGATCCCGGCGTCGACCGCCTCGTAGATCGCGTCGATGGCGAAGCGGGCGGGGACGAAGATCATCGACGTGTTGGCGCCCGTCTCGGCGACCGCCTCCGCAACGCCGTCGAAGACGGGGATCCCGTCGACCTCCTGGCCGCCCTTCCCCGGCGTCACGCCCGCGACCACCTGCGTGCCGTACGCCTTGTTCCGCGGCCCGTGGAACGAGCCCTCGCTGCCCGTGAGCCCCTGGACGACGAGGCGGGTCTCGCTGTCGACGAGGATCGCCATTACTTCCTCGCCCTAACCAGGATCTTCCGGTCGACGTAGGCTCCGTCGGCGACGTGCTCGGCGAGCAACGCCTTGACGCGCGCCGCCTCCTCGCCGATGCAGCCGACCCACTCGAGCCACGCCTCTACGGGACGTGACTTCTCGAGCACGCGCACCTCCTCGACCGTCAGGCCGGCGCCCTGCAGCAGCGCACGCCACTCGTCCTCCGAGTACGAGCGCACGTGGGTCGGGTCGCGCAGCCGCTCCGCCTCTTCGACACGCTCGCTCTCGAAGAGCGTGTCCTCGATCAGGACGAGATTGCGCGAGACGCGCGCCATCTCCGCCACAGCGGCGCGGACGTCGTCGAAGTGGTGAGGAGCGATCCGGCAGGCGACGACGTCGAAGGAGCCGTCGGCAAAGGGAATCGACTCGGCCCGCGCGAGCACATCCGCGCCCATGCCGGGCGCCGGGTCGAGCGTGACCACGTCGAAGCCGGCCTCGCGTAGCGCTGCGGCAGTGTGGCCGCCGCCGGTGGCGACGTCGAGTGCGGTCCGCCCCTCGGCCCAGGAGACGAGCAAGTCGAGGTCGACGCCGTCCCGGTGGAAGACGCTCGCACGGTACGTCTCCGCGCGCTCGCTCCAGACGTCGGTCACGCGACCTCGACCGTCTCGCCGGCCAGCTCGACCGCCCGCCGGGCGGCGTCGAGCATCGTGGGCTCGGTGTGCAGGTTCGGCGGCGCCGCCTCCTGCAGCATCCGGCGGCCCTCCTCGGCGTTCGTGCCGTCGAGGCGGACGACGATCGACTGCGCGATGTCGATCTGCTCGAGCGCCTGCAGGATCCCGCGCGCGACCTCGTCGCAGCGCGTGATCCCGCCGAAGATGTTGAAGAAGATCGACTGCACCTGCGGGTCGGCCGTGATGACCTCCAGCGCGTCGACGACGCCTTCCGCGCTCCCGCCGCCGCCCAGGTCGCAGAAGTTCGCGGGGCGCCCGCCGACGATGGCGATCACGTCCAGCGTGGACATCACCAGGCCGGCGCCGTTCCCCAGGATCCCGACCTCGCCGTCCAGCTTCACGTAGGTGACGCCCTTCTCCCGCGCGGCCCGCTCCTCCGGCGGGTACGCCTCCAGGTCGCGCATCTCCGCGATGTGCGGGTGCTTGTAGAGCGCGTTGTCGTCGACGGTGAACTTCGAGTCGAGCGCCCGCACCTCGCCCGCCGGCGTGACGATCAGCGGGTTCATCTCGCAGAGGAGCGCGTCGCTGCCGACGAAGCAGCCGTAGAGCTTCCCGGCCAGTGCCTGGATCTGCTTCGCCTCGCCGGCGTCGGCGACCCCACCCTCTTGCGTGAGCCGCCGGCCGTGGAAGGGCTGGAAGCCGACGCGCGGGTCGACGTGCAGACGGACGAGCGCCTCCGGGTGCTCCGCCGCGACCTCCTCGATGTCGACGCCGCCCTGCGTGGTGAACATGAACAGCGGCTTCTTCTCGCCCCGGTCGAAGGTCAGCGAGAGGTAGTACTCCTTCGCGATCTCCGAGGCCTTCTCGATCCAGACCTTGCGGACGACGTGGCCGCGGATGTCCATGCCGAGGATGTCGCGCGCGCGCGCCTCCGCCTCCGACGCGTCCTCGGCAAGCTTGATCCCGCCGGCCTTCCCGCGCCCGCCGGTGAGGACCTGCGCCTTGACGACGACCTGCCCGCCGAGCTCCTCGGCGGCGACGCGCGCCTCCTCGGGCGTCGCCGCGAGCCCTCCGTCCGAGACGGGGATGCCGTAGTGGGCGAAGAGCTCCTTCCCCTGGTACTCGTACAGGTCCACGGCGCGGGACTCTACCCCGGCTCTCGGCCGGGGCCCCCGGTCTCGCCCGCGAGCGCGTCCGGATCGCGGACGGCCATCGCGACCCCGCGACGGAACCCCAGCCGCTCGTAGAACGGGACGAGCGGCTCGTCGCAGGCGAGGTCGACCATGTAGAGCCCCTCGAGGCGCGCGAGCAGGCGCCGCATCAGCTCGCTGCCGATCCCGCGCCCCTGGTACTCCGGCCGCACCTCCAGGAGCGGGACGTACGCGGCCAGGACGCCGTCGGAGACCGCGGTCACGAACCCGACGACGCTGCCCCTCGCGTCGTCGAGCGCGAGCACGACGTGGTCGCTGCCGCGCAGCGCTTCGAGGTGGCGCTCGGGCGACGGGGACGCGCGCCAGCCGACGAAGAACCCCACGAGCTGCTCCGCCTCGAGGCCCTCGGCGCCGTCGCGGTAGACGACCACAGGGGGATGGAGTATCCCGCACTAGACTCGCTCGCCGTGGATGCGATCGTCGCGGAGGGCCTCGAGAAGCGCTACGGCGACGTGCAGGCCCTCGCCGGCGTCAGCTTCCGCGTGCGGGACGGCGAGTTCTTCGGCCTCCTCGGGCCGAACGGCGCGGGCAAGTCGACGACGACGCGGGTGCTCGTCACGCTGACCAGGCCCGACGCCGGCCGGGCGGCCGTCGCCGGACACGACGTCGTCCGCGAGCCCGAGCGCGTGCGCCGCTCGATCGGGTACGTCGCGCAGGCGTCGGGTGTCGACCGCGAGGCGACGGGGCGCGAGAACCTGACGCTGCAGGGCCGCGTCCACGGGCTGCGCGGCCGCGCGCTGCGGGAGCGCGTCGACGAGCTCCTGTCGGTGTTCGGGCTGTCCGCGGCCGCCGATCGGGTCGTCCGCGGCTACTCGGGCGGGATGAAGCGGCGGCTCGACGTGGCGCTCGGGCTCGTCCATCGTCCCCAGGTGTTGTTCCTCGACGAGCCGACGACGGGGCTCGACCCGGAGGCGCGCACCGTCATGTGGGACGAGCTCGAGCGGCTCGCCAAGGTCGAGCGGCTGACGATCCTCCTGACGACGCACTACCTCGAGGAGGCCGACCGGCTGACCGACCGGCTCGCGATCGTGAGCCGCGGGCGCGTCGTCGTCGAGGGCACGGCCGAGGAGCTGAAGCGCGACCTGCGCGGCGATGCCGTGAGCGTCGAGCTCGCCGACGGTCGCGGCGAGGCGGCGCACGCGGCGGTCACGGCGCTCGGCTCCGTGCTGGAGGCGGCCGTGGACGGCCGGATCCTCCGCGCGCGGGTCGTGAACGGCGGCGCAGCCGTCCCGGGGATCCTGGCCGCGCTCGAGGCGGCCGGCGTCCCGGTCGAATCCGTGACGCTGGCGCGGCCGTCGCTCGACGACGTGTACCTCCACCACACCGGCCACGACTTCCGCTCCGACGACGAGGCCGGCCTCCGTGCCTGAGCTCGCCGCCCAGTCCTGGTTCATGCTCCAGCGGCAGGGGCGCAACCTGCTACGCGAGCGGGTCTGGGTCGCGCTGCTGCTGATCCAGCCGCTCGTCTGGCTCGTGCTCTACAGCCAGCTGTTCACGCGCATCACCGAGCTGGGCGGCTTCGGCACGGACGACTACCTCGACTTCTTCCTGCCCGGCGTCGTCTGCATGAACGCCTTCTTCGCCGGCTCGTGGTCCGGGATGGCGACCGTCACCGACCTCGACCGCGGGGTGATCGAGCGCTTCCTCGCGACGCCGGTGCGGCGGAGCGCGCTCGTCTTCTCACAGGTCGCGCGGGCGGCGACGCAGGCGGGGATCCAGGGATCGATCCTGATCGCGATCGGCCTGGCGATCGGCGCCGACATCGCGGGCGGCGTGATCGGCGGGGTCGCGATCCTCGTGGCCGGGATGCTCCTCGCCGCGGGGTTCTCCGGCATCTCGCACGCGCTGGCGCTGATCTTCCGCCGCGAGGCGACGATGATCGCCGCCGCCAACTTCATCGCCCTGCCGCTGATGTTCTTGTCGGCGATCCTGATCGCGCGGCCGCTGATGCCCGGCTGGATGCAGGCGGTCTCGCGCTTCAACCCGGTCGACTGGGGCGTCCGCGCCGCCCGCGAGCCGGCGCTCCCGGGGACCGACTGGTTGGTCGTCGCGAGCTACCTCGGTCTGCTCGCCGGCTTCACGCTCCTCACCGCCGGCTTCGCCACGTGGGCGTTTCGGGCCTACCAGCGGACGCTCTGACCACCGCCGCCGACCGCGTCGCTGCTGCCGCGAGCGCCGCGTCGCGCGTCGCGGCCGACCGCGAGTACGCGCGGAGCGAGCCGGTCGTGCTGCAGCGGACCAACAACGTCGTCGTCTGGCTCCGCCCGCACGCGATCGTCGCGAAGGTCGGGACGCGAGCGCACAGCCACGAGCGCCTCGCTCGCGAGCACACCCTGGCGAGCGTGCTCGCCGAAGCCGGTGCGCCCGTCGCGGTACCGGCGGTCGCCCCGGTGCGCGACGCGCAGTCCGGTCTCGTCGTGACGCTCTGGCACCAACTCGAGCACGACCCGGGCGCGGACGTCGCCCCCACCGACGTCGCCTCGTCCCTCGGCCGCCTCCACGAGGGGCTCGTCCGCTACCGCGGCGAGTTGCCCAGCTTCCGACTCGCCCTCGCTCGCGCGCGAGCGGCGCTCGCCGACGACCGCGTGTCCGACACGCTTACCCGGGACGAGATCGCGCTGCTCCACCAGACGTTCGAGCGCGGCGGCGGTGCGCTGGACGCTCGCGCGACGAACGAGCGGCCGCTCCACGGCGAGCCGCATCGAGCGAACCTCCTCGTAACTCCGGCCGGCCTCCGGTGGATCGACCTCGAGGACGCGTGCCGGGGCCCGTTGGAGTGGGACCTCGCCTTCCTACCCGACGAGGCGGCTGGCATGTTCGCCGGCGCCGACCCCGAGCTGCTCACGCTCCTGAGGACGCTGAACAGCGCCCGCGTGGCGACGTGGTGTGCGCTGCGGCCCGAGTACGACGAGCTCCGGTGGCATCGCGAGCATCACCTCGAGCGCGTCCGAGCGAACCGCGCGCTCTGCCTGTAGCTCGCCTCAGCGGTCGCGTGAGAGCAGGTAGCCGTCGCCGTCGTGGGCGCGGACGCGCAAGCCGGCGCGTGTGAGGCGGGCGGCGCCGGCGGGGTTCGGGGTGACGACCGCGGCGACGTTCCACTCGTCCAGCAGCCGGACGTGCTGGCCGGCGAGCAAGTCGAGCGCCGCCTCGAGCTCGGCCGGGCGGTACTGCTCGTAGCGGCCGTCGACGGTGATCCGCTGGCCGGGGGCGCGCCACAGGAGGTAGCTCCCCGTCCCGGTCGGCGCGGCGACGCGGCCCTCCACGCGTCCCGCGGCCACGCGCTCCGCCAGCGGCGCCATCAGCTTCGCCTCGGGCGGCGGCGGCCCCCACCAGAGGGCCCAGGCGAGGAGCAGCGCGAGCCCTACGCCGAGCGCCGGCAGCGACAAGCGGCGCGTGACGGCGATCTCGCCCGGCCGCCCGAGCCGCCGGAGCAGGTAGAAGGCGACCGGCCCGAGCCAGACCAGCTGCCGCGCCGCCGTCAGCGCCAGCACGACGAACGCGCCGGCGACGAGCAGCGGCTCGAGCGGCCGCGGCGGCGCTGAACGCCACCAGAGGTAACCCGCGAACCCCGCGAACAGCGCGACCACCAGCAGCAGCTCCGGGTGGACCGGCGTCGGATCCCACTCGTACGTCAGCCGCGGCAGCAGCGGGTTGGACGACAGCGCGCCCAGGTAGTCGAAGATCGCGAACGAGAGCGGCGTTACGAGCATCGCCGGCAGCGCCAGCCCGAGCAGCACGAAGCGGCGGCCGAACGGGTCGGCGCGCCGGCCCAGCCGCGCGTCGAGCGCGCCCCCGGCCACGACGAGGGCGAAGAACAGCAGGCCGACCAGGAAGCCGCCGTGCAGGTTGGCCCACAGGACGAACAGCGGCGGGATCAGCCATACGCGCCACCGCCGCCGCTCGCCGTCCACGAGCACCACGAGCAGGGCGAAGCAGAGCAGGCTGAAGCCCGCCGCCCGGGGATCCATCACCGCGATCAGCAGGGGCACGAGAAACGCCCAGACGGCGAGCACCTCCAACGGGCGGCGGCGGCGCGAGCCGAGGAGCAGCGGGAGCGCGCTCGCCCCGAGCACGAGCGCGTACGCGAGCGAGAGCAGGAGCATGCCGCCGGCCGCGTGCAACCCGTAGAGGACGAGCTCCGCGAGCCACTGCTGGTTGTGCCACTCGCGCCCCTCGCTGAGCGTCGGGAACGGGTCGCGCTGAGGCAGGCCGTTCGCCGCGATCTCGCGTCCGGCGGCGAGCAGCCAGTAGACGTCTCCCGAGTAGTGCCGGTTCGACCAGACGGCGATCGCGGCCGTGAGCGAGACGAGCGCGGCGGCGACGACCGCGCGGCGGGTGTACCGCAGCGGGATCAGCGCGGGCGCCACGGGTCGCGGGCGAGCCGCAGGACGACCGCGATCCCTTCCCGCTTCACGGCCGCAGACAGCTTCGACGCGCCCACCTCGCGCTCGCGGAAGGTGATCGGCAGCTCGACGATCCGCAGGCCCGCCCGCGCCGCCCGGTGCGCCGTCTCGATCTGGAAGACGTAGCCCTGCGAGACGGTCGTCTCGACCTCGATCCGGCGCAGCGCGTCCGCCCGCCAGAGCTTGAAGCCGCCCGTCACGTCGACGACGGGCAGCCGCAGGAGCAGCCGGGCCGGCAGCAGCGCCGCGTAGCTCTGCACCGTGCGCCGGCGCGGCCAGCCGACCGTCTTGCCGCCCCGCACGAAGCGCGAGCCGACGACGAGGTCCGCCCCGCGCTCGAGCTCGGCCGCCATCCCCGCGAGCGCGTCCGGCGGATGCGAGAGGTCGGCGTCCATCTGCCCCACGACCTCGTAGCCGCGCTCGAGGCACCACGCGAAGCCGGCCCGGTACGCGGTCCCGAGCCCCTCCTTGCCGCCCCGCCGCAGCACGTGCAGCCACGGATGGTCGCGCGCGTACGCCTCCGCCCAGTCCGCCGTGCCGTCGGGCGAGGCGTCGTCGACCACCAGCGCCCCGAAGCCGGTGGGCTCGAACGAGGCCAGGAAGCGCGGCAGCGCCTCGCGCTCCTGGTAGGTCGGGACGACGACGATCCGTCTCGGGAGCTCGACCTCCACCCGACGCATACTCTCCCGCATCGCCGCCCCGTCCGCCCCGCGCGTCGTCGTCGTGATCGTCGACGGCCTGCCCGTCGACCTGCTCGAGCGGGAGCTGCCGCGGCTGCCGTTCATCCGCGAGCGGCTGCCCCACGCGGCGACCGCGGTCTCCTGCTTTCCCTCGACCACGGGGCCGGCCTACTTCCCCTTCCTGGCGGGCGCGAGCCCGGGGCGGGCGAACGTGCCCGGCATCCGCTGGTTCGACCGGACGGTGCCGTCGCGGTCGCGCTTCCCGCACCGCGGCCTACGCAGCTACGTCGGCCCCGACGCGGCGCGGATGCGCCACGACACCGCCGTGCGGACGATCCTCGCCGACCACGCCTGGCCGGCGTCGAGCCCGGTCAACAAGGACTCGCCGAAGCGGCAGGAGCGCAGCCGAGACGTGCTCTGGGCGCTCGCCCACGTCTTCCACACCTGGAGCCACGCCGACCGCCGCACGGCGTGGAAGCTGGGACGCGGGCTGCGCAAGGGGCGCCCGATCGTGTTCGCCGTCTTCCCGTCGGTCGACGAGCTGGGACACGTGTACGGCGTCGAGCACGAGCGCGTCGCCGCGGCTCTGCGCCGGATCGACGCGCACCTCGCCCGCAAGCTCGACGGCTTCGCAGGGCAGCTCGTGCTGTCGGCCGACCACGGGCTGACCACGACGCGCGAGCATCTCGACCTGCGCGCGCTGGTCGAGGAGCGCGCGGGACCGACGCTCGCCTTCCCGCTGATCGCCCTGCGCGACCCCCGCGCCGTCGTCTGCGAGTCGGGCAACGGGATGGCGAACGTCTACCTGCGCGGGGCCAGCGGCTGGCGCGAGCGCCCGAGCGCCGAGCGCGCCCGCGAGCTGGCGCGCGCCCTCGCCGCGCTGGAGGGCGTCGACTCGGTCGCGATCCGCGGCGAGCAGCCGGACACGGCCGAGCTCCACACCCGCGACGGGCGCGGCGAGGTCGGCTTCGCCGGCGGCCGCCTGTGGCAGCGCGGACCGGTCTTCGGCAGCTCCTTCGCGGACGCGTCGCCCGAGTCGGCGCTCGCCTCTTCGCTCGGCGACGAGCGGCCGGACGCGGCGTTCGCGCTCACCTCGCTGCTCGCCTCCGAGCGTGCCGGCGACCTGCTGGTCTCGGCGACCCCGGGGTTCGACCTGCGGGCGCGCCGCGAGTGGCCCGAGCACCACGCCTCGCACGGGGCGCTGCACCGAGCGCACACGCTCGTCCCCGTCCGCTCGTCCGCGCTGCTGCCCGACCCGCCGCTGCGGACGCTCGACGTGTTCGCGCACGTGCTCGAGCTCGCCGGCGTCCCGCTCGAGCGCTTCCCCGACTCAGACGCGTACCTCCTCCGCGAGCGGCGGTGGCGCCCCGCCGTCGCGCGCGCGGTGCGTGCGTGAGAACGCTACGCGTCTGGTTTGGCCGGACGGAGGCCTCGTGCCGCGTCCGCCGTCCCCGCGGCAGCCACGCTGAGATTGACCTGTGAGCAGGGCGGCCGCCGCGTTCGGACGCTGGTTCAAGTCGATCGCCGCCGTCGGCACGCTCGTCGGCGTCGGCCTCGCGCTGTACGGGCAGCGGGACGCGATCCGCGCGTTCGACTGGCAGGTCTCGTGGCCGGCGCTGCTGGCCTCCGTCGCGTTGTTCGCCGTGCCGCCGTTCGTGCAGGCCGGCTCGTTCTGGCTGATCCTCCGCTTCCTCGGCGTCCCGGCGCGACTCGACGACACGCTCGTCGTCTGGATGCGATCGTTCCTCCTCCGCTACGCCCCGACCGGGGCGCTCGCCTTCGTCTTCCGCGTCCGCGAGCGGGAGCGGCTCGGGGGCGCATCCCGGGCCACGATCTTGACCGCGTCCGGGTACGAGCAGCTGGTCGCGCTCGCGGCGGGCGCGGTGACCTGCCTGGTCGGGTTCGGGCTGGCGGGCGCGTGGCCCCCGTTCGCCGCCGTGCTCGTGTGCGGGGGCACCCTGGCCGCCGCCGTCGCCGTGCGGCCCCGCTTCCTCGGACACCGGGTCCAGCGGCTGCTCGCCCGGCGCGGGATCGTGGTGCCCACGCTGTTGCGGGGACGCCGGCTGGTGCTCGTGGTCGCCGTGAACGCGCTCGGGTGGGCCGCGACGGGCGCGGCCGCGTGGACGCTCGTCGCAGCGCTGTCGGCGCGCGGCGCACCCCCGGTCGCCTGGCTGGTCGCCGTCTACGCGTTCGCGTGGATGCTCGGCTTCCTCGTGCCGCTCTTCCCGGGTGGCCTGGGCCTCCGCGACGGCACGCTCGCGCTCTCGCTCGCCACGCGGGTGGGCGCGGGCGCGGCGACCGCGCTCGCCCTCGCGCTGCGGCTCGCCAACACGCTCGGCGAGCTGCTCGCGATCGGACTCACCGAGGTCGTCGCCTTCGGCCTCCGCGTCGGTTTCGGCCGAACCGGGCCGGCGCATACTGCCGTGACCCACTCCGAAAGGAGCGACGCGATGGACGAGCCCTCGCTGACCGACGACGAGATCGAGACGACGCTCGGACAGGACGACGAGTTCGGAATGGCGGACGCGGACGAGGACGATGTCGACGTCGACGCCGACGACATGGACGCCGACGCGGACGACGCCGACGCCTGACAGCGCGCTCTCCCTGGCGATCGCGCCCGTCGCCGCGGAGGTGTTCGAGCGCGACCACTGGGAGCGGGAACCTCTCCACGTCCCGCGGGACGAGCCCCGCCGGTTCGACCACCTGCTGTCGGCGGCCGACGCCGAGCGCCTGATCACCGAGCCGGGACTGCGCTACCCCGGGTTCCGGCTCGTGAAGGCGGGCGCGAGGCTGGCCCCGGGCGGGTACACCACCGACCTCTCGTGGCGCCCCGTCCCGTTCGCGGGCACCGCCGACGTCGAGCGGATTCTCGCCGAGTTCGAGGGCGGCGCGACGATCGTCCTGCAGGCGCTGCACCTGCAGCGCGTCTCGGTGGCCCTCTACTGCCGGGAGCTGGAGGCCCGCCTGGGCCATCCCGTGCAGGCGAACGCGTACCTCACGCCGCGGTGCTCGCAGGGACTGCCCGTGCACCACGACACGCACGACGTGTTCGTGCTACAGGTTTCCGGGTCGAAGCGCTGGCTGGTCTACGAGCCGGTGCTCGAGCTGCCGCTGAAGCACCAGCGCTACCGGCCCGCGCTCGGCCGCCCGGGGGCCGCGGTGCTCGACGTCGTCCTCCGCCCCGGGGACGCGCTCTACCTGCCGCGCGGGTGGCTCCACGAGGCGCTCACGTCCGACGCCGACTCGCTGCACCTCACCGTCGGGGTCAACGTCCACACCTGGATCGACGCGTTCCGGGCGGCGCTCGAGCGCTGCGAGCACGAGGTCGCGTTCCGGCGAGCCGCGGAGGACGGCTCGGCCGCCGAGGCGCTCGTCCACCGCCTCGCGGCGGAGCTCGACCCGGCGCGCGTCGCGACGGCGCGCCGGCAACGCCTCCTGCGCGGACGACGTCCCGTGCTGGACGGGCAGCTCGGCCAGCTGCGCGCGCTCGACGCACTCGACGTCGACTCCGTCGTGGAGCGGCGGCCGGCCGTCCTGGCGGAGTGCATCGCGACCGACGGGCACGTCGAGCTCGCGTTCGACGGCAAGCGGATCCGCCTCCCGAGCCGGGCGGCGGCGGCGGTCGGGCTGCTCGTCGAGACCGGCACGCCGGTGCGGGTGAGCGACCTCCCCGGACTCGACGACAGCGGCCGGCTCGTCCTCGTCCGCCGACTCGTCCGCGAGGGGTTCTTGCGGACGGTCAGCTGACGAGCGCCGGCGGGCCCGCGAGGAACTGCCGCGCGCGGCGGGGACGCCGGCCGCGACAGGTCAGGAACGCCTCCTCGCCGGCGACGTCCTCGGCGGTCTCCACCTCGTAGACGTCGCCTGCGACCTCGGCCCGGAAGCGGACTCGGTTCCCTTCGCGCCCGGCGAAGCGGAGGTCGTCGAGCCCGGTCAGGCCGGTCGCGCGGCGGACCGCGATCTCCGCGGCCTGGAGCCGCATGGGGTAGCAGCTCGCGCCGCGGTACCACTCGAGGGCGATGCGCCCGGCGAGGTACTCGTCGAGGAGCGTGGGGAACGCGTCGGCACCCACCCGACCGAAGTACAGACCCTCGGGCAGCGCGACGACGTTCCCGGCGAACCGGTCTCCGCCGACGTGGCTCGCCTGCCACGTCCACGCGCGCTCGCGCGCGCGCGCCGCGCGGAAGAGCGCCTGACCGTACCGGGCACAGCAACGGTCGCGGACGCCGTGCGTGCACACGAGCAGCAGCGGCTGCTCGAGGGGCGTGCCGGGCTGCTCTGCGTTGCCGAGCAGCGCCGCGGCGACGTCGAGGTCGAGCAGGTCGGGGTGGCCGTCCAGCTCGAGGGTGAAGAAGCGGCGGTCGCGCTCGCGCGTGACGCCGTAGAAGACGCGCACGCGGTCGCCGCGTTCCCTGCCGTGCCGCTTGACGAGGACGAGCCGGGCGCAGCGCAGGCGGGCGAGTTGGTGCGCCAGGTACTCGCGGAGGCTGCCGGCGAAGATCACGGCGTCGAGCGGGTCGTAGGGCCAGTAGCCGCCGTACTCGACGAGCAGCCAGTGCTCGACCCGGCTCGCCGTCGCGGCGAGCGGCTCGCCGCGCCCCAGCGAGGCTTCGGCGCAGAGCGGTCGCGGCTCGGTCACACCGCGCCCGGCGGCGCGGGCGGCGCCGTGACTCCGCCCGCGAGGCAGGCCGGCCGGCTCACTCGCCCTCGACGACGGAGATCACCTGCCCGGTCGTCACCGCTGCGCCGGGCGCGACCGACAGCGAGCGGACGACCCCGTCGCGGTGCGCGGGCACCACGACTCTGCGTGGGGGAACCC
>JACVRR010000017.1 GCA_014534345.1 Thermoleophilia bacterium
CGCCCGGCGGCGGCCCGGCAGGGCGGCGGGCGCGGCGGAGCACGACGCCGAGCGCCTCCCGCTCCGCCGGCGTCAGCGACCCGGCGAACGCGTCGAGCCGCGCCGCCGCGGACGCGAGCGCCGCCTCGTCGAACGGCGGCGCGATCACCAGTTCGGGTTCACCGGCAGCGCGAGGCTGAGGTAGTTGCCGTCCTCGGTCACCATCAGCCCGAGCTCGCAGAAGCGCTCGAGCGCCTCCTCGACCTCGCCCCGACCGACGGCCGCCCCGCCGTCCGACAGCACCGCCGCGACCCGTGCCGCGCTGTGGAACGTGTCGCCGCACAGCTCGTACGCAGCCGCCGCCACACCCTGGAAGGCATGCACTGCAGGCGTCTCGGGGTCGCGCCGGTCGACGACCTGGATCCAGTCGGGCGTCCGCTGGTAGACGAGCACCGGCCGGCGACGCTGCCTCCACAGGTCCTGCCAGCGGTCCATCGCGCCGAAGAAGTCGCCGAGCGTCTCGGCCGGCACGGTCTCGCGCATCCGGTAGGAGAAGAAGTAGGCGATTTTCTCCAGGTCGACGCTCCCCTGCGGGTAGACGAAGCCGTACGCCGACCAGGGTCTCACGTCCTCGACCGGGAAGGAGCTGTCGGTGTAGTACGGGCTGAACCGCTCGAGCCAGATCGGGCCGCCGCCCGAGGGCGGCTGCAGATGGACGAGCAGCGGCATCAGGCGTGCCTGCTCGGCGTAGTCCTCGCGCGTCTCGCCGGCGAATCCCGTGAGCAGGTTCCAGGCCACCGTCATCCCGAAGTACTGCGCCCACTTGAGCAGCCGGACGTTCAGCAGCATGGTCGATCCTTTGCGCATCAGGCCGAGGACGTGCGTCGACAGGCTCTCGATTCCCGGCTGGATCACCGTGATCCCCGCTCGAGCGAGCGTCCGCAGCTGCTCGCGGCGGAGATTCGCCTTCACCTCGTAGAAGATCCGGTAGTCGCACCGCTCGGCGATGAGCGCGCGGCAGACGTCCTCGAGATACCGCATGTCGAGGATGTTGTCGACGGCCTCGAACGTCGGGATCTGGTAGCGGGCGGACTGCCGGCGCAGCTCCTCGTGCACGCGCTGCGGCGACTTGGAGCGGTACGCCATGCCGAGCGCGTTCAGCCCGCAGAAGGTGCAGTGGTGCTTCTCGCCCCACCAGCAGCCGCGCGCGCTCTCGAAGACGATCAGCGGCTCCGCGCGGCCGAGGACGCGCTCGCGCCCGAGGCGCCGCAGCGCCGCGAAGAAGTCGTCGTAGTCGGGATCGGGGAGCGCGTCGAGGTCGCGCACGAGCGGAGCCGGCCCGTTGTCGACCACCCTGCCGTCCACCCGCGCGACGACGCCGCGCAGGTTCGCCGCGCCGTTACGGGCGGCGATGCGGGCGACGAGCTCCGGGAGAACCTCGTCGCCCTCGCCGACGACGGCGTAGTCGATCCACGCGAACGCCCGCACGTACTCCGGGCCCATCTCGCCGTCGTAGTTCGCTCCGCCGAAGACGATCGCGACCTCGGGGAAGCGCTCCTTCACGCGTCGGGCGAGCGCGAGCGAGGCGGCGTTCTGCTCGAACGTCGAGCTGAACCCGACGATCGAGTACGCACCCCAGTCGATCTCCGCCGCCCAGCGGTCGATCACCGCCGGGAGCCGCTCGTTCCGCAGCCGGCGGAGATCGTCGAACTCGTAGCCGAGCCGCTCGCACGTCTGGGCGACGCTCGGGTGCGCGTCGAGGTACGCCTGCTCGTCGTCGCGCGGGCCGAACGCGGCGACCGAGAACAGCCACTCGCCGAGCAGCTGGTCGCTACGGAGCTCGGCCAGCGCGGCGTACAGCTCGTGTCCGAGCTCGACGGCCAGCTCGAGATTGAGATAGAGGACGGCGGCGCGGTGACCCCGCCGGGCGAGGACGGCCTTCAGCAGCCCGCACTGGATCGACGGTCGCTCGGCCCCGGCGAACGGCATGTTCACCAGCGCGATCCGTTGCTGCGAGCCGGTGCCTCGCTCGGCGTCAGCCGTTCCGGGGGCCGCAGACTCTGTCATCTCGCGCGCCCCGCAGCGTATAGCGACCCGGGTTGCCAGGCAATCGCGCGCGCCCCGCGTGGCCTTCGGCCGCGCCGGCGGGCCCGGCGAGGCTGCGGCCGGCCGCGCGGAGTTGACTCACCCCGCGCCCCAAGCTCTAGAGTCCGCCGTCACGACGATGGCCGGTGCCGACGGGAGCGAGCGGATGGAGCTCGCGCGTGCGCGCGAGACGATCGCGGAGCAGGCGGCGGAGATCGAGCGGCTGCGCGCGACGCTCGCCGTGGCGGCCACGGCCGGCGTGATCGGCTCGCCGGTCACGCACGCGCGGCTGCTCGAGATGATCGTCGAGACGGGCGTCCACGTGATCGGCGCGCGCGCCGGGGCGCTGTTCCTCCTCGACGAGGCGCGCAGCGAGCTGGTCTTCGAGGTCGCCGTCGGCGGCCGTGCCGAGCAGGCGAAACGCTTTCGCGTGCCGCTCGGGCACGGCATCGCGGGAATCGTCGCCGTCAGCGGCCAGGCGATGGCGATCTCGGACGCCGCCGGTGACCCGCGGCTCGCCGCCGACATCGCGCAGGGCGTCGGCTATCTCCCGGAGACCGTTCTCTGCGTGCCGCTCTTCTACGGGAACCGCACGATCGGAGCGCTGGAGCTGCTCGACAAGCACGACGGGAGGACGTTCGACGCCGCCGACATGCAGTCGCTGTCGTTGTTCGCCAACCAGGCGGCCGTCGCGCTCGAGCTCTCGCGGACGTACCGCGCCGCGCTGCGGTTCGGCGAGCGCGCGGACCCGCCGGAGGACACCGCCGCGGACGACGCCCTCGAGCTGGCGGAGCTGGTGCACGAGATCGCGCAGCAGGGAGAGAGCGAGCGCGCGGCGTGCCGCACGCTCCTGCGCGGCTTCGCCGACTACCTGCGCGCCCGCGAGGCGCCGGCGAGCGGGCTGGCGAGGCTGATGGGATGACGACGCCGCCCGAGCGGCCGGCGTGGTCGCTCGTGCCCGACTCGCTGCCCCGAGTGGACGCGATTCCGCTCGTCGACGAGATCACGCCCGACTGGGCCTGGGGCGGGAGCGACGGCGAGGGGGTGCGGGTGGCGGTGATCGACAGCGGCGTCGACGCGGGGCACCCGGCGGTCGGCGGCGTCGACGGCTACGTCGCGCTCGGCGGCCCCGACGGAAGCGAGCTGAGCGAGGAGCCGCACGAGGACGTCTTCGGCCACGGGACGGCGTGCGCGGGGATCATCCGCTCGCTGGCGCCGCGCTGCGAGCTGCACAGCGTCCGCGTCCTCGGGCCGTCGCTCACCGGTCGCGGCCCGGTCTTCGCGCGCGGCGTGCAGTGGGCCGTCGAGAACGGCATGCGCGTCTGCAACCTCAGCCTCGGCTCCACGAGGCGCGACCTCTTCGAGCCACTGCACGAGCTTGCCGACGTCGCCTACTTCCGGAATGTCGTGCTCGTGACCGCGGCGAACAACGTGCCCGTCCCGAGCGCGCCGTCGCTGTACGCGTCAGTGATCTCGGTTGCCGCACACGAGATCGGGGATCCGTTCCGGCTGTACTACAACCCCGCGCCCCCGGTCGAGTTCGGCGCGCCCGGGATCGACGTGCGCGTCGCCTGGAAGGGCGGCACCTGGATCACCGCGACCGGCAACAGCTTCGCGGCGCCGCACGTCGCGGGGCTGGTCGCGAAGATCCTCGGCAAGCACCCGGGGCTCACCGTGCCGCACCTGAAGGTGATCCTCCGCGCGGTCGCGGCGAACGTCCGGCGGGCCGCCTAGTGCTCGCCCCTCGCGCCGCGCGTGACAGCCGGGGCGCGGGCGCTACGCCGGCGCGCGGCGTTCGAGCTCCGCGCGAGCCTCGTCGCGGAGCTCCTCGACCTCTCTGCGCAGCGGCTCGGCGGACGCGTCGTCCGCCACGTCGGCCAGGTTCTCGATGGTGCGCTCGCAGGCGTCGACGACCTGACCGAGGGCCTTCGTCGAAAGCATCATCCGGGGGCCCTACCCGCCGGCGCTCGTTTCGTCACCTCGCCGAACGGCGGCGTCGGCGGCACGTGCCCGACGTGTGGCGACCGTCGCGTCCCATCGAGTCAGCCTCGGTGCTAGTAGGCGCGCTCTCCCCGCCCGTCGAGCACGATCGTGACGGGGCCGTCGTTGACGATCTCGACGACCATCCGGGCGCCGAAGACGCCGCGCGCGACCTCCACGCCGAAGGCGCCCAGCTCCTCGCAGAACCGGCGGTAGAGCGGCTCCGCCTGCTCGGGCGGGGCGGCGCCGACGAAGCTCGGCCGGTTGCCCTTCGCGGTGTCCATTAGCCGTCCGCGTGAACCGCAGGTCGTCCGGCGCGATCCGCGCCGACACGGCAACCCCGGGGGGTGATGCCGCGGTGATTCAATCGGCGTTTTGGTCGGGTATACCAGGGAGACGAGGGAGGCGCGGATCGCGCCGGACGCCCGGACGCGCAGACCGCGGTCGCACCTGGCAGTCGCTCGCCTCCCGCGGTCCTAGTCGCTCGCCGTGTAATTCGGGCCCGGATGCCCGAGGACCTCACTCGACGCGCGGCACGTCCTCGAAGTGGTGCGCCTGCCAGGACGAGCGGAAGGCCGGATCGGGCCGCCCGCCGACGGCGAGCACCGTCGTCCCCGGCTCGAGCGCGACCGCCTCGCGGACGACGGCCGAGTTGCGGACGACGACCGTCGTCCCCGCGTCGAGCTCGTGCTCCTCGTCGTCGAGCACGAACCGCGCGCGGCCGTCGGCGAGGTAGTAGAGCTCCTCGTGGCCGGCCGCAGTCTCGTCGTGGCGGGCGATCAGGACGTCGCCTGCCTCGCGGGCCCGGTAGACGTTGATCCCCACCGCGGTGAGCCCGAAGTCGTGCTGGAGCGGATGCCAGTCCGGGTCGTCGGCCCCTCTGCGGGAACGGTCGGGATCTCGTCGAGGCGTCGTATCCACCACCCGCCGCCGCCCGCCACGTTGCGCGATTCTACGGCCGGCCGGACTGGGGGTCAGGTCTTGCAGCGCAACACCGGGAACCGCGCTGGCCGGCCAGCCGGGGCGATGAATCTACCGAGCGATCTCGGCCGCATTGGCCCGGCCGCCACGTGAACCGCGTTGCGGTGCAAGACCTGACCCCCTGGCAAACCAGGGCAGGGGGCCGGTTGAACCGGCGTTCCCGGCCGCGTCACGCCCCCACCAGCGACTCGACCCGCTCGTGCGCCGGGGGCCCGTCACTTGGATTGCTCCGTGTCGTTTGCCGCCGCTGCAACTCCCGGCGAGGCTCCGGCGTCGGAACCATAGGGTTTGCGGTATTTCAGCATCCCGAACGCGCCTGCGCCGACGAGTGCGGTCGCGATGACGACGCCGATCACCATCGGCACGAACGCAGCCGAAAACGTCGAGGCGTCTGAGAAGTCGCCGGCGCTCTCGAACGGGCCGCGCGAGGCTTGGATTGAGACAAACCAGATCAGCAGCTGATCCAGGATCGGAAAGCTCACGATCATCGCGCTGGGCGCGCGCGCCGTCCACAAGAGGATGAGCAGAGCTCCGACGACGACGAACTGGACGGCGACACCTGCGGTGTGACCGTCGTCCCACGGCTCACCCGGCGTCTCGCCCTGGAACGCCGCGAGCAGCAGACACCAGACCGTCCCGAGAATAAACATGACGATCAACGCGATCGTTGGGCGCCCGACAAGAAGCGTTCTCGCGTTCCTCACGGCGAGTACGCGCCCGATCCTGTTCCTGTCCGGGCCTGCGTCGGTACGGTTTTTGGCCACGCAATGAGTCTCCGCCCGCACGGTAACGGTGGACCAACGCGCGCTGCGACCAGCACTCAACTCCCCGGCATGGAAGCCCAGGAGCCGCCCCTAGAAGCGGTTGGAAGTGGCCAACGCCCATTGGGCACTTCGCTCTTTCTCGGCCGTCCGCGGTCGTCACCCGCGCCCCGTTCGCATTAGCGTCGCGAGCGCCCGCACGGTCTCCCTTTCCCATTCCCTCCAGGGCGGATTGCCACCGTAGTCCCCTTACCGGCCCGTCCTAGCTTCCATAGTGCCCGGGAACTCCACCTTCTCGCGCGCCGTGGGTGATGCGCGGCTCTCGGCCGAGTTGTTCGCCTGGGTAGTGCCGCTAGGCACCACCCCCGGCCGTGTACGGGGAACGCCTGCTAGGTGTCGAGCACGATCGTGACGGGCCCGTCGTTGACGAGCTCGACCGCCATCCGCGCGCCGAAGACGCCGGTCTCGACCGGAACGCCCAGCCGGCGCAACTCCTCGCAGAACCGGTCGTACAGTGGCTCGGCCTGCTCGCGCGGGGCCGCACCTGAGAAGTCGGGTCGAGTTCCCTTCTGGCGTTTGCTATCGGCGATCAGCGTGAACTGGCTCACCACGAGCGCGGCCCCGCCGACGTCGAGCAGGCTGCGGTCGAACTTGCCGTCCTCGTTCTCGAAGATCCGCAGGCGCGCGACCTTCGCGGCCAGGCGCGTCGCCTCGCCGAAACCGTCCGCGCGCGCGACGCCGAGCAGCACGCACAGCCCCGCGCCGACCTCGGCCCGCACCTCAGCCTCGACCCTGACACGCGCCTCGCGGACGCGCTGGACCACCGCTCTCACGCGCGTGCAGCTCTACGACCGGCCGCCACCGCGCGAGCGTACCGTGGCGCAGGGCCTGCTCTATCGTGCGGCCCCGTGCTCGCGCGGGTGTGGCGGCGACTCCCCGTTCCTCTCCGGCGCCTGGTGCGGCGTGCCCGCCTGTGGGCGTGGGCGGCATCCGATCGCGTCCGCGCCCCCGACGCGCTCGTCCCCTCGGCGTACGGCGGCGTCATCGGAGCGGGCGACTTCGAGCGGATCGGCGCCGAGTTCCTCGATCACTTCCGTACGCTGGCCGGCCTGCAGCCGGACGAGCGCGTGCTCGACATCGGCTGCGGGCTCGGGCGGATGGCCGTCCCGCTCACCGGCTACCTGACGTCCGGGAGCTACCGCGGCTTCGACGTCGTGGAGCCGGCCGTGGGCTCGTGCCGCCGTCGGATCGCCTCACGCTACCCCGCGTTCCGCTTCGACCACCTCGACGTCTTCAACGCCGCCTACAACCGCCGGGGTCGCATCCGCGCCTCGGCGGCGACGTTCCCGTACGGCGACGAGGAGTTCGACTTCGCCTTCGCGACCTCGGTGTTCACGCACATGCTGCGGGCGGACGTCGACCGCTACCTGGCGGAGACGGCGCGCGTGCTGCGCCCCGGCGGGCGGTCGCTGATCACCTGGTTCGTGGTTCCCGCGGATGCCCGCGCGCCGGTCGGGCACGGGGACTTCGCGTTCGCGCCGGCGGGGGACGGCGTCTGGCTGGTCGACGAGCGCGATCCCGAAGCGGCCGTCGCCTACGACGAGGGCCTCGTGCGCGAGCTGTACGCGAGCGCGGGCCTGGTAGTCGACGAGCCGATCCACCGCGGGACGTGGGCGGGCGGCCCGGGCGTGAGCTTCCAGGACTTGGTCGTCGCGAGCAGGCCGGCGGCGCCCCGCGACGGGCGATCCGGCGTCGGAGACGGCACGGCGCGGCCCTAGCTGCGCGGCGGGCGGGGGAGCCGGGCGCGGTAGTCCTCGTTCCCGGGGCGCAGAGAGCAGGCGAGCTTGTAGTGGCCGTTGGCCTCTACGGCGCGGCCCTGGTTCTCGAGACAGCGGCCGAGCGCGTAGTGGGCGTAGTCGTTCACCGGCGACAGCTCCAGCGCCGCCCGGAACTCGGCCTCGGCCTCCGCCCACCGATGGATGCGGAAGTACGCGATCCCGAGCGCCTCGCGGATCGAGGCCTTGTGCGGCTCGAGGCGCTTGGCCTTCTCGAGCGAGACGGTGGCCTGAGCGGGCATCCCGCTGCGCAGGTGCGCGCGGCCTTGCTGGAAGAGGCGGTAGGTGTCGCTCACGTCGCCTCGCGCATGGTAGACGCCGGCCCCGCCGTCCCTGCCACGGCCGCGAGGTAGGAGAAGTTCTGCGCGAGCAGGTCGAACGGCGTCGTCAGGTCGCGCAGCGGGCCGATCTCGACCGCCGCGACCGCCACGCCCGCGTCGATCCCGCGCTGGTACGCGTCCTTCAGCTCGTACGGCGGCCCGGGGAGCCGCTCCAGGTACGGGACGAGCGGCTCGCCCAGGAGCCACAGCGGCGCAGCGGTCACCGGCAGCGCGGGATCGAGGTCGTAGACGACTTCGACGCGGCCGGCTCGCACGCGTACACCGGGCTTCGTCGGCTCCGGGCGCCGCCCGCGCACGAGCGCGAGCCCGCCCGCGACGCCGCCGGCGACGGCCTCGCGGAAGCGGCGGACGTCGCCGGGCGTGTAGACGACGTCGGCCGCGGTCACGAGCGCGGGGACGCCCGCGCCGGCGGCGAGCGCGCGGCGGACGGCGTCGGCGGAGCCGTCCGGGCGCGGCTGGCGCGCGAAGCGAACGTCGAGGCCGAAGGCGGAGCCGTCGCCGGCGAGCGCCTCCACCTGCTCGGCCAGGTGGCCGGTGACGACCGTCACGCGCTCGCTCCCGGCGTCGGCCAGCTCGCGCAGCAGCGTGGCGATCACCGGGCGGCCGGCGATCGGGAGAACCGGCTTCGCGAACCGCTCGGTCAGCGGGCGCAGCCGTCTCCCCTCGCCAGCGGCCATCACTATTGCGTTCACGGTGCCCGAGGCTAGTGGACGTGCCGCCGCGGCCGCCGCGGCGGCGAGCGGGGTCGCGCTCTGGCTCGCCTCGCCGGCGGTGGGAGCGGGGTTGCTCGCCTGGGTCGCGGTCGTCCCCGCGCTCGCCGTGCGGCCGCGGCTCGCCGTCCCGCTCGCGTACGGGATCTTCCTCGAGTTGTCGCTCGTCCCCGCGTTCCCGTTCGGGCTCGCGGAGCACCAGTGGGGAGAGCCGCCGGTGGACGTGCTGGTCGCCGAGTCGCCGGTGCTGCTCGTCGCGCTGCTCGGCATCCCGCTCGTCGTGGTCGTGCTCGCCGCGGTTCGCTTCCCGTTCCCGGTCGTTCCCGACGGTGTCGCCGGCTTCGTGCTCGTCCCCGCGCTCGCCTGGACGGCGCTCGACCTCGTCCGCGCGAAGCTCGACCCTGCCGGCCTCTGGGGGCCGCTCTTCCTCTCGCAGCACGACACGCCGGCCGCGCGGCTGGCCGCGCTCGGCGGCCCGTGGCTCGTCACGTTCGCGCTCGTCGCCGTCAACGCGGCGCTCGCCCGCGCGTTCGCGCACGGGCGACTCCGGCCCGCCCGCCGCGCCGACCTCGCCGTGCCGGCGCTGCTCGCCGCGGGCGTCGTCCTCGCCGCGGAGTTGGCGCCGGTCGGCTCGCCCGGTCGCCGACTCGTGGTCGCCGCGGTGCAGCCCGGCTACGACACGGCCGAGTTCGAGCGCCCGGTGCTCCGCTACTTCCGGCGCGCGACCCGCGACTACGAGCGGGGGACGCTCGACCTGGTCCGCGACCTCGCCCCGCTGACCCGCGCCGCCGGGCGTGCCGGCGCCGACCTGATCGTCTGGCCCGAGGCGACGGCGTGGGTCGACCCGCGCGCGACCCCGGCGGTGCGCGGCGCGCTCGGGCAGCTCGCGCGCGAGGTCGGCGCGACCATCGTCGTCCCCTACTTCCTGCGGGGCCCGAACGCGAGCGGCTGGGTCGCCGTCTTCGCGGACGGCCGGGTCACACCGGCGCGCCCGAAGCAGCGGCCGATGTGGTTCCTCGGCGAGCGGTCGGTGAGGGCGGACGTCGAGTCGGCGGGGCGCGTGGGCGCGCTCCTCGGCGTCGACGGTCAGGAGCCGCGCCCCGCGCGCGCGCTCGCCCGGCGAGGTGTCCGCGTCCTCGCGGCCAGCACGCACGACTGGCCGCAGCTCGCGCGCCAGCAGCGGGCGCTCGCGCGCCTGCACGCGATCGCGCTCGACGTCCCACTCGTCCGCGCCGACTGGCGCTACGGCTCGGCGGTCTTCGACCCGCCGCGGGTCGTCGCCGACGCGGGCCTCGAAAGGCGCCGGACGCTCGTCCTCGCGGCGGTCGAAGCCCGCCCCGCCCGCACGCCGTACGCCGCGCTCGGCGACTGGCCGGCGGCGGCCGCCCTCGCAGCCGGAGGCGCCGCGCTCGTCCTCGTCAGGCGGCGAGCGAGCGCAGGCTGACCGCGCCGCGGAGAGAGCCCCGGAGCCCGACGCGCCGGCGGATCTGCCGCTCGAGGCGGCGCAGCTCGTGCCGGGCTTCGCGGGCGGCCGCGCGCGCCTCGTCGGGCGGCGAGAAGCGGGCACGCGTCGCAGCCCGGACGAACGGGCCGGCGTCGACGGCGAGCCGGTGCTCGAGCAGCGCGCCGGCCTCCGCCAGCGTGGCGCTGCGCGGGACGGCGAGACCCTGGTCGGCGAGGAACTCCACGAGCTCGCGCCGGCAGGCGGCGGCCAGGCGGCGCGGGTCGCGGGTCACGTAGCGGGAGCGGCGCAGGACGAGCTTCCCGACCGCGAGCGCGCAGGCGCCGGCGAGGACGACGAGGGCGAGGAAACGGAGCAGGCTCTCGCCGGGACGGCGCTGCACGAGCAGCGGCGCGTAGTCGCCCGGCGCGTCGCGGCCGGCGAAGCCCTCGTTCTGGGCGGCGTACCTCCGCGCCAGCTCCTGGGCGAACGCGCTGCCGCTGCGGCCCTCGAACGCCGCACCCGCGAGCACGGCCGCCGCCTGCGGCGCGTTGAAGCCCTCGGAGGCGGTCGTGTACGCGCCCGACAGCGTCCCGCGCGTGGGCGTCGGGTCGAACGGAAGCCACCCGTACCCCGGGAACCAGACCTCGACCCAGGTGTGGGCGTCGGTGTCGGCGACCTCCCAGCGTCCCTTGTCCTTGTCGTACTGGCCGGTGGTGAAGCCGGCGCCGACGCGCGCCGGGACGCCCAGGTAGCGCAGCATGAGCGCCATGGCCCCGGCGAACTGCTGGCAGTAGCCCGCCTTGCTGCGGGTGACGAAGTCGACCAGCGGCGGCCGGTCGAATCCCAGCCCGGGCCGCTCCTCGTAGACGAAGCCGCCCTGGGTCCGCAGCCAGGCCTCGAGCGCGACGGCTGCCGCGTACGGGGTGCGCACCCCGCCGGCGACCTCGACGGCCTTGCGGTAGAGGGGCCGGTACGGCGCGACCTGCTCGTCGGCGAACAGACGCTCGACCGCGGCGTCCCGTCCGCGCTCGCCGAACAGCGGCGCCGCCAGCCGCGGCGCGACCTCGAGGTACCGCCGCAGACCGGGCACCGCGTTCGGGCGGGGACGTGCCGCGGCGAGCTGCCTCGGGGTCGGCTCCGGCGCATAGCTCCAGACGCTGTACTCCTCGTCGCGGCCGGGCGTCTCGTCCGCCACCGCGACGTTCCCGCCGAAGTAGCCGACCCGGCCGGCGTCGCCGGTGTCGAACATCACGGGCATCGTGCCCCCGACGAGGTGCTCGTCGTCGAGCGCCTTCACGCGGACGTCGGCCCGGACCCAGCGCGAGCGGTTCGCGACCTTGCGCGGCAGGAACGGCTCGCGGAGTAGGCGGACGCGCCCCTCGCCCGTACCCCGGAACTCGAGCTCCTCGATCCAGCGGTCGTCGGTGAAGACGTCGAGCGTGGTCGCCCGCCAGTAGCGCGAGTTGGCGGGCGCCTCGACCTCCAGCACGACGGTCTTCTCCTTCGGGAACTCGACCCCGCCGTAGTTCGCGTCCCAGACGTAGCGGACGGAGACGGGATCCTCGGGCGCGTCGTAGACGTCCCAGGTCCTCCAGGCCAGCAGTTCCGGCTTCGAGACGGCCGGCGAGGTCGACGCGGCCACGGCCGCCGCGACGAGCGCGACCGCCGCGACCGCAACGGGCCTGAGATTGCGCGCCGGCCGGTCGCGGGCGGTGGCGAGCAGGAGGAGCACCGCGCCGAGCGTCACCGCCCCGCGCGTGAGGTCGGACCCGGCGACGATCGTCGCCGGCCAGAGCGAGCCCGCGAGCAGAGCGACTCCGGCCAGCAGCGGCCGGCGCGCGGCGATCGCGTGGGCGATCACGGCGCAGAAGGCGAAGATCGCGAGCAGGACGGCTCCGTGCATCTCCGCGTGCTCGGCCGGCGAGAACGGCTGGGCGACCTCCCAGAAGTTGAGCACTCCCTGGCGCAGCCGCTCCCAGGCCGGGCCGAAGAACTCGCGCTCGCTGAACGGGCGTGCGTCGAGCGGCGAGACCCGCAGCGCGACGGCCGCGGCGACCCCTGCGGCGGCGAGCGTCGCGGGCACGCGCGCCCACCAGGGACGCACGAGCGCGGGCACGAGCGCGAGCAGGACGAGCCAGACGGCCCGCCGGTCGTTCGGCCCCGTCTCGAGCCGCAGCCACGCCGTCGGAACGAGGAGCGCGGGCAGCAGGTAGAGCAGCGCCGTCCTACGCACCGGCTGCCTCCCGCTGCAGCGAAACGGCGCCGAGCGCCCCCTGCAGGTCGTCGCCGCGGCGCAGGACAGCGACCGGGATGCCGAGCGCCTGCAGGCGGAGCAGCGCCGGCTCGCGGACCGGCGCCCGCCCGCCGGCGAAGCTCGGCGCGTGCACGTACACAAGCGCGACCGCCCCTCCGGAGAGCGCGCGCTGGCCGAGCCGCTCGACGAGGTCGGGCGCCAGCCGGGCGGTGACGATCACGAGCTCGAGCGCCCGCGCCGCCGCGGCTGCTCCCTCGTCGCTCGCCAGCGAGGCGGCCGGCACGTCCCGCGCCGGCTCGACGGACGCGAGCAGCTCCAGCGCCCGCAGCCAGTCGGCGTCGCCGCCGTCGACGCGCTGCTCGTCGCGCGAGGCACCCGCGATCGAGAGCAGCACGCGCCGCCCGCGCCGGGCGTGCGCGCGCAGCAGCGAGCCGGCCGCGCGCACCTGCAGGTCGAAGCTCGAGTCGGGCGGGCTGCCGACGACCGCCGAGGCCGCGGTGTCGAGCAGCACGGCCACCTCGTCGCGCGGCTCGTCCTCGAGCTCCTTGACCATCAGCCGGCCGCGGTGCGCGGTCGAGCGCCAGTGCACCCGCCGCAGCGACTCGCCGGGCTGGTACTCGCGGACGCTGTGCAGGTCGAAGCCCGTTGCCCGCCGCAGGAGCACGCGCCGGCCGTCGTGCAGGTCTGCCCCCGACTCGGTGAACAGCCCGTCCAGCTCGACCAGGCGCGGGTACACGAGCAGCGATCCCGCCGCGCGCAGCGGGACCGTCGCGCGCGCGAGGCCGAAGGGATCCTCGATGACGGCGTGAGAGTCGAGGTAGGCGTAGCGGCCGCGCGGGAGCCGCTCCAGGCGGTAGCGGCCGCGCAAGCGCTTGCCCTGCCGCTCCACCGCCGCCTCCACGACGCCGGCGCGCCCGACCCGGTCGACGACGACCGCGCTCGACGGGGCCGGCGAACGCTCGGGCACGAGCTCGAGCCCGACATCGACGTCGTCCCCCTCGTACTGCTCCGTTCCGCGTGTCGCGCGGTGGAGCTCGAGCGGCCCGCGCAGCAGGAACACCCAGGTCCAGGCGACCCCGGCGGCGAGCGCGAGCCCCACCGCGACGGGATAGAGCGCGCGCGAGCCCGCCGCCCAGGCGACGATGTAGAGCACCGGCGCGAGCGCCACCACGAGCCGACCGCGGGAGGTCAGCATCGCGACCGCGCCGACGACGTTTCCGCTGCGACCCGCACGAGCCTCACACCGGGACGGGAATCCGCTCGACGGCCTGGCCGACGAGGTCCTCGCGCGTCAGCCCGGCGGCGCGCGCCTCGGGAGCCAGGATGAGCCGGTGCGCGAGCACGTGCCCGGCGACCGCCTTGACGTCGTCGGGGACGAGGTAATCGCGGCCGTTCGCCAGCGCGTGCGCCTTGGCAACGCGCATCAGCGCGATCCCCGCCCGCGGGCTCGCGCCCAGGTAGAGCCGCTCGTCGCTGCGGGTGTGGCGGACGAGGGCGACGACGTAGCGGTGCAGCGCCTCCTCGACGTAGACGCTCTTCGCCTCCTCGATCGCCGCCAGCACGTCCGCCGCCGCGGCCACCGGCTCGAGGTCGTCCAGCGGCGGCCGGCGCGTCTGCTCGTCGAGCATCCGCGCCTCCTCCCCCAGCGGCGGGTAGCCGAGCGCAAGCCGCATGGTGAACCGGTCGAGCTGGGCCTCGGGGAGCGGGTAGGTGCCCTCGTACTCGATCGGGTTCTGGGTCGCGATCACCATGAACGGGCGCGCGAGCGGGTAGGTATGGCCGTCGATCGTGACCTGGTTCTCCTGCATGCACTCGAGCAGCGCGGCCTGCGTCTTCGGCGAGGCGCGGTTGATCTCGTCGACGAGCAGCAGGTTGGCGAACACGGGCCCAGGGCGGAACTCGAAGGCGTTCTCGCGCTGGTTGAAGACGTTGACGCCGGTGACGTCCGTCGGCAGCAGGTCGGGCGTGAACTGCAGGCGCGAGAAGGAGCAGTCGACCGAGCGGGCGAGCGCCTTGGCCAGCATCGTCTTCCCGACGCCGGGAAAGTCCTCGATGATCAGGTGCCCCTCGGCGACGAGGCAGAGGACCGCCAGGCGCAGCGTCTCCGCGGGCGCGTGCACGACCCGGGCGACGTTCGCGGTGACGAGCGGCAGCGCCCCACCCCCCGCAGGGGACGGCGACCGGCGCGCCTCCTCCGCGACCGGCCTATCCACGCCGCTCCTCGAGCAGCCGGACGGCTTCGTCGAGGACGGCGGCGGCGATCTGCTCCTTGGGCGCCCGCGCGACGGCGCGCTCGCGGTCGCGGCCGATCAGGACGACCTCGTTCTCGGGCGAGTCGAACCCGACGTCCGCGCGCGAGACGTCGTTCACGACGATCAGGTCAAGCGCCTTCTGCTCGAGCTTCTCGCGCGCCCGCGCGGCGCCACCGGGTCCCGTCTCGGCGGCGAAGCCGACCGTGACGCGGCCGTCCGCGGGCTGCTCGGCGAGCGCGCGGAGGACGTCCGTTGTCGGCTCGAGCTCGACCGTCCAGGCGGCACCGTCCTTGGGACGCTTGTCGCTGCGGGCGTGCGCGGGGCGGTAGTCGGCGACCGCGGCAGCCATCAGGACGAGATCGGCCGCGGGGGCGTGGGCGAGCGTCTCCCGCTCGAGGTCGGCCGCCGTCGGCGTCTCCACCAGCTCGACGTCCGCAGGCGCCGGCACTTGCAGGTTGGCGGCGAGCAGCGTCACCCGGCCGCCGCGGCGCGCCGCCTCGGCGGCCAAGGCCACGCCCATCCGGCCCGAGGAGCGGTTGCCGACGAAGCGGACCGCGTCGAGTGGCTCGCGGGTGCCACCGGCAGTGACGAGTACGCGTCTTCCGCTCAAGCGAGTCCGTCCCTCCAGTAGGAGAGCGCACCGGCGGAGGAGCTCCTCAGGCTCCGCCATCCTCCCGACCCCGCGCTCCCCCTCCGCGGTGTCCCCCTCCTCGGGGCCGGCAAACTCGACGCCGCGCTCCCGCAGGACGCGGGCGTTCGCCTGCGTCGCCGGGTGGGCCCACATGCGCGGGTTCATCGTGGGCGCGACCAGCGTGAGGCCGGCGTGCGCCAGCGCGGTCTCGGTGACGAGGTTGTCCGCCAGGCCGGCCGCGAGCTTGGCCAGCGTGTTCGCCGAGCAGGGCGCGACCACGAGCAGGTCGGCCCGCTCGAGATGGGGGAACGGCTCGGCGCCGGCGCGGCTGCGCGCGAGCGCGCGGAACGTCTCGGCGGCGACGAAGCGCTCCGCGCCCGGCGTCAGCAGCGGGACGACCTCGTGCCCGGCCCGGACGAGCAGCCGCACGAGCTCGCACGCCTTGTACGCGGCGATGCCGCCCGTAACCCCGACGAGCACGCGAGCCATGAGGGTTAGTGTGCCTGGCGCAAACGCTTGGGGCGTTTGCGCTAGAGAAATCGCCTAAAGCGATTTCTCAGCGCTTGTACCCGTACTCGATCTTGCCCTGGGCGGTCTCCTCCAGGGCCATCGTCAGGTAGTTCTTCGAGCGCGACTCGATCAGGGGCGGCGGCACGTCGAACGTGCCCTCGCCGAGCTGCTGGTGGTAGTTGTTGATCTGGCGGGCGCGTTTGGCCGCCACGATCACCAGCGCGTAGCGCGAGTCGACCGTCTCGAGCAGCTCGTCGATGCCGGGATGGATCACGTCGGCATCGTAGCTGCGGCGGCCAGCTCGCGGCTGACGATCGCCTGCAGCTCCCGGCTCGCGCGCTCCAGCTCGTCGTTGACGACGACGTGGTCGAACTCGTCGACCCGCCGCTTCTGCTCGCGGGCGAGCGCGACCCGCTCGCCGATCTCGCCGGCGCTCTCGGTCGCCCGCTCGCGCAGGCGCCGCTCGAGCTCCGCGAGCGACGCGTCGACGAAGATCGTCACCGCGCCGGGAACCGCGTCGCGGACGGTGAGCGCGCCCTCGATCTCCAGGTCGAGGACGGCGGCCCGCCCGGAGGCCGCGATCTGCTCGAGCTCGCTCCGGAGGGTCCCGTAGCGGTGGCCGGAGACGTAGGTGACGTACTCGAGGAACTCGCCGAGGGCGAGACGGCGGTCGAACTCCTCGTCGCTCAGGAAGTGATAGTCGCGCCCGTCGCGCTCCCCCGGGCGGCGCGGGCGCGTCGTCGCCGAGACGGCGAGCGCGAGCTCGTCCGGCATGCGGGCGAGCAGCACCGCCTCGAGCGTGCCCTTCCCGGCGCCCGACGGCCCGGTGATGACGAAGACCGGCTTCTCCGGCAAGCGGCGAAGCCTAAGCGATCGGCGGATTCGACCCGGCTACCGGCGGAAGAGGGCGACGAGCTCCCGGCGCTGGCGGTCGGACAGGCCGCCGACCGTCTTCGACTGACTGATCCGGCACTGGTTGAGCAGCCGGGTCGCCTTGACTCGGCCGAACTTCGGCACCGCCATCAGCATGTCGAGCACCTTCGCCGTCTCGACGTACTCGGGCGGGGCGAGCAACACCTCCTCGATCGACGCGCGGCCGTCCTTCAGCTCGCGCTTGAGCCGCGCGCGCCGCACGCGGATGTCGTTCGCGCGCTGCAGCGCCTCCATGCGCTGGTCGAGCGAGCGCTCGGGTGCCTGCGCCTGCAACTTCGCGGAAACCACGAGGGGGCGAGTCTAACAACTCCTGCCGCGGCTGCAACAGCAAAAAATAGGGCTATTTGCAGCAGTTTTACACCGACGCCGCGAGGACGCGGTCGTGAGCCGCGCCGACCGCGTCGGCGGGAGCCGCGAAGCCGTGCGCAGACAGCTCCGCGGCGAGCTCGGCGCGCACCCGCGCCGGCGCGTGCGGGTCGGCGAAGAGCACCGTACCGAGCGCGACCGCGTGCGCGCCGACGGCCAGCAGCTCGAGCGCGTCGCGGCCGCTCGCGACGCCGCCCATCCCGACGATGGGGAGCGCCGTCGCCCGCCGGCAGACCCACACGGCGGCCAGCGACACCGGCTTCAGCGCCGGGCCGGAGAGGCCGCCCACGCCGCGGGCGAGCGGCGGGCGGAGGCTCCGCTCGTCGAGCGTGAGCCCGCGCAGCGTGTTGACCAGCGAGAGACCGTCCGCGCCCGCGTCCGCGACCGCGCGCGCCAGCTCCGCCAGATCGCCCGTGGCCGCTAGCTTCGCGTACAGCGGCTTCGTCGTCGCCGCACGGCAGGCGGCGACGATCTGGGCCGCGCTCTCGGGCGCCTCGTCGACGTTCGGGCAGGAGAGGTTGAGCTCGAGGGTCGTCACCGCCGCGCGCGCGTCGAGCGCGGCGCAGCTCGCGGCGTACTCGTCGGCCGAGAAGCCGCCGACCGAGACCCACAGCGGGACGCCGAGCTCCGCGAGCCGCGGCACGTGGTCGGCGAGGAACGCCTCGAGCCCGGGATTGGCGAGGCCGATCGAGTTCACCATCCCGACCTCGGTCTCGGCGATCCGCACGGGCGGGTTCCCCTCGCGCGGCAAGGGGGTGACCGTCTTGGTGACGAAGGCGTCGAGGGAGCGTGCGACGTCAGGGGCCGTCGAGGCGTCGAGGCAGCCGGACGCGTTAAGCAGCAACGAGCACCGGCCCTTCCACGCACAGCCGCTTCCAGGAGCCGTCCAGCTCGACCGCGCACCCGTAGCAGGCGCCGTAGCCGCACGCCATCGGCGCCTCCCAGGCGAGCTGCGCGCCCGGCGCGAGCTCGCGCACCGCCGCCAGCATCGGCTCCGGCCCGCAGGCGAGGACGTCGTGGCGCCGCGCCACGGGCGCCAGCGGCTCGGTGACGTAGGTCGGCTCGAGCACCACCTCCGCGTTCGGCACCAGCGCGGCGGCCTGCGCGTGGTGCTCGGACCGGAAGCCGAGCAGCGCGGGGGGCCGGCCGAGCGCCTCCGCCAGGTACGGGAGCGGCGCCACGCCGATCCCGCCGCCGACCAGCAGCGGCCGGCGAACGTCGACCCGGAAGCCGTTGCCGAGCGGCCCGAGCACGTCGAGCGTGTTGCCCGGCGCGAGCGCGCAGAGCGCCCGCGTGCCCGGGCCGACGGCGTCGATCAGGAACGCGAGCTCGCCGGGCGGCGCGAGGCAGAGGCTCATCGGGCGCGGCAGCAGCCGCCCCGGCGGCGAGAGCATGAAGAACTGCCCCGGCCGCCCGGGGGTCAGCATCCCGCGCGACACGCGGAGGAGCGAGTACGGGCCGACCTGCTCGACCGCGAGGACGCGCAGGCGCTCGCGGCGGAGCTCAGGCACCGATCCGCTCCTGGAGCGACCGCGCCGTCTCCGGGCGGGCCAGCGCGATCGCCGCGACGGCGGCCCGCGCCCCCGCGAGCGTCGTCACGCACGGGATCCCCGCCGCGAGCGCCGCGTCGCGGATGCGGTAGCCGTCGCCGCGCGCGCCGGATCCCTGCGGCGTGTTGACGACGAGGTCGCAGCGGCCGCGCCGAATGAGGTCGACGACGTCGGCGGCGCCGCCCGCGTCCGAGACCTTGCGCACGCCCTCGACGGCGAGGCCGGCGCCGGCGAGCACGCGCGCCGTCCCGGCGGTTGCCAGGAGCTGGAAGCCGAGATCCGCCAGCTCGCGCGCGACGGCGGCGACCTCGGGCTTGTCCGCGTCGCGCACGGAGAGGAAGGCCGTTCCTCCGCCGGGGAGCGCCCGCCCGGCCGCGCGCTCGGCCTTCGCGAACGCCGTCGGGAAGTCGGCGGCCGTCGCCATCACCTCGCCGGTCGAACGCATCTCCGGGCCGAGGACCGGGTCGGCGCCGGGGAACCGCCGGAACGGGAAGACCGCCGACTTCACGCTCACGTGCCGCGGCCGGAGGTCGCCGGGGAGCGCGAGCGCCGCGAGCGGCTCGCCGGCGGCGAGCCGGCACGCCGCCTCGACGAGGTTCACGCCGGTCGCCTTGCTCGCGAACGGAACCGTCCGGGACGCGCGCGGGTTCGCCTCGAGAACGAAGAGCTCCTCGCCGACGAGCGCGAGCTGCAGGTTGAGCAGCCCCACGACGCCGAGCGCGGGCGCGAGCCGCTGGACGAGCCTGACCACCTCGGCCTCGTGCCGCGACGTCAGCGACGGCGCCGGGAGCACACAGGAGGAGTCGCCGGAGTGAACGCCCGCCTCCTCCACGTGCTCCATGATCGCGGCGACGTACGCGTCCGCTCCGTCGCAGAGCGCGTCGACGTCGAGCTCGACCGCCCCCTCCAGGAAGCGGTCGACCAGCACGCGCCCGCTCGCGCCGGCCACGGCCGCCTCGACGTCGCCGGCCGAGTAGCAGACGCGCATCGCCCGCCCGCCGAGGACGTACGACGGCCGGACGAGGACGGGATAGCCGATCCGCTCCGCGATCGCCACCGCCTCGGTCGGCGTCGCGGCGATCCCCCACTCCGGACAGCGGACGCCGAGCCGCCCGAGCAGCGCGGCGAAGCGCTCGCGGTCCTCGGCCAGGTCGATCGCCTCGAGCGGCGTCCCGAGGATCGGGAAGCGCTCAGCGACCTCGTGCGCGATCTTGAGCGGCGTCTGGCCGCCGAACTGGAGCGCCACGCCGGCCGGCCGCTCGCGCTCGCAGACGGCGAGCACCTCCTCGGCGCCGAGCGGCTCGAAGTAGAGGCGGTCGGAGGTGTCGTAGTCGGTCGAGACGGTTTCCGGGTTGCAGTTGACGATCACCGCCTCGTACCCGAGCGCGCGGAAGCTCTGGACGGCGTGGACGCAGCAGTAGTCGAACTCGACGCCCTGGCCGATCCGGTTCGGGCCCGAGCCGACGATCACCACACGCGGCCGGTCGCCGGCCGGCGGCGCCTCATCGGCCTCGCCCCGGCCGCGACGCGGCCTGTCCGCGCCAGCGGACCAGGGGAGGGGGCCGGGGGGAACCGGGAGGTTCCCCCGGTACCCGGCCGGCGGCGTCTCGTCGGCCTCGCCCCACGTGGAGTAGTAGTAGTTCGAGCCGGCGGCCACCTCGCCCGCGCAGGAGTCGACGCGCCGGTACGCCGGACGGACGCCGGCGGCGCAGCGCCTCGCCCGCACGTCGGCCTCGGACGAGCCCGCGACCCGCGCCAGGTCGGCGTCGGCCAGCCCGAGCCGCTTCAGGCGAAGCCACGCGGACGCGTCGAGCGCGTCGACGTCGGCCGCCCCGGCGAGCGCCGAGCGGATCCGCCCGAGCTCGGCCCGGAACCACGGGTGCACCCCCTGCGGAACGTCGTCGAGGTCGCGCCAAGGCGTGACCGCCCCGGCGTCGAGCTCGCGCGACCGGAGCGCCTTCAGGAACGCCTCCGAGAACGTCCGTCCGATGCCCATCGCCTCGCCGACCGACTTCATCTGCGTTCCCAGCTGGCGGTCGGCGCCCGGGAACTTCTCGAAGGCGAAGCGCGGGAACTTCACCACCACGTAGTCGAGCGTCGGCTCGAAGCTGGCGGGCGTCGTCCCCGTCAGGTCGTTCGGGATCTCGTCGAGCGTGTAGCCGACGGCCAGCTTGGCGGCGACCTTGGCGATCGGGTAGCCGGTCGCCTTGGAGGCGAGCGCCGAGGAGCGGGAGACGCGCGGGTTCATCTCGATCACGCGCAGCTCGCCCGTGTCGCGCCGGCGCGCGAACTGGATGTTCGCCCCGCCGGTCTCGACGCCGACCGCGCGGATGACGGCCGTGGCCGCGTCACGCAGCTCCTGGTAGGCCTCGTCGGCGAGCGTCATCTGCGGGGCGACCGTGACCGAGTCGCCCGTGTGGACGCCCATCGGGTCGAGGTTCTCGATCGAGCAGACGACGATCACGTTGTCCGCCCGGTCGCGCATGAGCTCCAGCTCGAACTCGTCCCAGCCGCGCACAGACTCCTCGACCAGGACCTGGCCGATCGGGCTCTCGCGCAGGCCGATCTCGACCTGGCGGCGGAGGTCGGCCGGCGTCTCGGCGAAGCCGCCGCCGTGGCCGCCGAGGGTGAACGCGGGCCGCACGACCGCGGGCAGCGCGACCCCCGCCAGGTCGGCGAGGCTGCAGACGATCCGCGACCGCGGGACCCGGAGCCCGACCGACTGCACCGCGTCGCGGAACAGCTCCCGGTCCTCGGCACGGCGGATGACCTCGAGCGGTGCGCCGATCAGCTCCACGCCGAGCTCGTCCAGGATCCCCGCCTGCCACAGCTCGGCGGCGAGGTTGAGCGCAGTCTGGCCCCCGAGGGTCGGCAGCAGCGCGTCGGGGCGCTCCCGCCGCAGAACGCCCGCGACGCCTTCCAGGTCGAGCGGCTCGAGGTACGTGCGGTCGGCGAAGCCGGGGTCGGTCATGATCGTCGCCGGGTTCGAGTTGACGACGACCGTCCGGTAGCCCTCCTCGCGCAGGACCTTCAGCGCCTGGCAGCCGGCGTAGTCGAACTCGCAGGCCTGGCCGATCACGATCGGGCCCGAGCCGATCACGCAGATCAAGTGGATGTCGCTCCTCCGCGGCACGGTTACGCGTCCGCCTCGGTCGAAGGGACACCGGCGTGCTCGCGCGCGCGCGCGGCGAAAGCGACGCCCCGGTCGGCCGAGGCGCGCTTCAGCTCCTCCACCCACTCCTCGAGCAGCGGCCAGGCGTCGTGCGGCCCCGGCCCCGCCTCCGGGTGGAACTGGACCGAGCGCGCCCGCAGCTCTGGGTAGTCGAGGCCCTCGACCGTGCCGTCGTAGAGCGAGACATGGGTCGCCGCGCGCTCCTCGCCGAGCTCGACGGCGAAGCCGTGGTTCTGACTCGTGACGAGCACGCGGCCGCTCGCGCGGTCGACGACCGGGTGGTTCGCGCCCCGGTGCCCGAAGGGCAGCTTGAACGTCCGGTGCCCGGTCGCCAGCGCGAGCAGCTGGTGCCCGAGGCAGATGCCCAGCACCGGCACGCGTCCGAGCACGTCGCGGATCGTCGCCTGCTCGTCGCGGAGCGGCTCGGGGTCGCCGGGGCCGTTCGAGAGCAGGACGCCGTCGTGCGCGGCCAGCTCGTCCGCGGCGGCGTCGTGCGGGAAGACGGTGACGGCGGCGCCGGCGGCGGCGAGCCGCCGCAGGATCGACTGCTTGCAGCCGTAGTCGACGACGGCGATCTCGGCGGTACCGAAGTCGCTGTAGCGGTACGGTCGCCGGGTCGAGACGTCGGCCGCCAGGCGGCGTCCTTCCATTGTCTCGAGCGCTCTCGCCGTCTCCACTGCCTCCTGCGCCGAGCCGCCGCCTGCGACGGCGACGGCGCGCATCGCTCCGCGCTCGCGCAGATGGAGCACGAGCGCGCGGGTGTCGACCCCCGACAGCGCGATCACGCCGCGCTCCGCCAGCCAGTCGGTCCACGCCGGACCGCGCGCCTCGCGCATCACCACGGCGCGGGCGTGCACCCGGCGGGACTCCGAGCGGCCGGGCGCGACGCCGTAGTTGCCGACCATCGGCGCGGTGAAGCAGACGAGCTGCTCGGCGTAGCTCGGGTCGGTGACGATCTCCTGGTAGCCGGTCATCGCGGTCGTGAACACCGCCTCGCCGCCGGCGGACCCGGGTGCGCCGACGGACTCGCCGCGGAACACCGTGCCGTCTTCGAGCGCCAGGAACCCGCTCACTGCGCGGCCTCGATCCGCTCACGCACACGCTCCCGCAGCCAGGCGGCCGCCTCGGGCTTGGAGAGCCACCGTCCCGTCTCGAGCCATGCCCACGAGCGGCACGCATTGAGAAGCGAGCTGCGGCTCGTCGGCTCGTGCTCGTCCTGCCAGTCGAGCCCCTCCGCGAGCGCGGCGAGCACGTCCTCGCGCGCGACAGGCGCGAACACGTCCGCCCACGGCGGCCCGGTCAGCGCGACCGCCGTCTGCTCCGCCGCGGCGCGGTCGAGGACGAACCAGAACGCGTCGTCGACCGGATCGCCGGTGTTCAGCTCGTAGCGCGGCTGCGACCCGGCCGCCTCCGCGCGCGTGTAGACGACCAGCTCGAGCTGCCGGGCGGGGACGGACAGCGCGGCGACGCGCCGCCGCAGGTGACGTCGCTCGTCCGCGGTGAGCTCGCGCGCCACGACGGCGTAGACGTCGAGGTCGCTCGTCGCGGGGTCGAACGCCCCGCGCACCGCCGACCCGTGCACGTACGCAGCCTCGAGCGGGACGGCCTCGCGCAGGACTGACACGAGCTCGTCGAGGGAGCGCCGGAGCTCGGGGGGTAGGGCGAGCTCCGCGATCACGCCTCGTACACCACCCGACCGTCGGCGATCGTCGCGGCCACGCGGCCGAGCAACGTCTGACCGAGCAGCCAGGAGTTGCTCGAGCGGGAGCGGAAGGCGCCTTCCTCGACGCGCCAGGTCGCCCCCGTGTCCAGCAGGACCAGGTTCGCCCGCGCGCCGAGGGCAATCTGGGGCGGCTCGAGCCCGTAGGCGCTCGCCGGGCCGTCCGACATCCGCGCCAGCAGCGTCTCGAGCGACAGCAGGCCCGGCTCGACGAGGTTGGTGTAGAGGGCGGCGAACGCGGTCTCGAGACCCGTGACGCCGAACGGGGCGGCCTCGAACGGGACGTCCTTCTCCTCGCGGGAGTGCGGGGCGTGGTCGGTCGCGATGGCACCGATCGTGCCGTCGCGCAGCGCCTCGATCAGCGCGATCCGGTCGGCGACGCCGCGCAGCGGCGGGTTCATCTTCAGCTGCGGGTCGAGCGAGCGCACCGCCTCGTCGGTGAGGCACAGGTGGTGCGGAGTCACCTCGGCCGTCGCGTCGATGCCGAGCGCGCGCCAGCGGCGCAGCGCCTCGACCGAGGCGCCCGCCGACAGGTGCAGGAGGTGGATCGGGCGCCGCTCGTGCGCCGCGAGCGCGAGGTCGCGCTCGACCATGACGCTCTCCGCCAGCGCCGGGTAGCCGGCGAAGCCGAGCTCGGCCGACACGCGTCCCTCGTGCATCTGGCCGCCGTCGGCCAGCGTCGGCTCCTCGCAGTGGAGCGCCAGCTTGCGCCCCGTCACCCGGACGTAGCGGAGCGCCCGGCGCAGGAGACCCGCGGAGGCGACCGGCCGGCCGTCGTCGCTGAACGCGACCGCGCCGGCGTCCGCGAGCTCGGCCATCTCCGTCAGCTGGGCGCCCTCCTGCCCCTTCGAGATCGCTGCGAGGAAGCCGACCGGGACGACGGCGTCCGTCCGCGCCTGCTCGATCAGCGCCCGCAGCACGGCCGCCGAGTCGACGACCGGGTCGGTGTTCGGCATGGCCAGGATCGCGCAGTACCCGCCGGCGGCCGCGGCGGCCGTCCCGGTCGCCAGCGTCTCCTCGTCCTCGCGCCCGGGCGTGCGCAGGTGCACGTGAGGATCGACGAACGCCGGCGCGAGCACGCGTCCCGCTCCCTCGAGCACGTGGTGCTCGTTCGTGTCAAGGTCGTGCCCGAGCGCCGAGACGACGCCCCCGTCGACGCGGACGTCCAGCACCTCGTCGACGCCGGCCGTGGGATCCAGGACGCGGGCGCCGCGGATGATCACGTTCTCGCGGCGGCGGCTGTTGGAGACGAGCATCAGGCGACCTCCTCCGCTACGGCGGCCGGGACGGGCGCCGGACCGGTCGTGAGCAGGTCGTAGAGCACCGCCATGCGCACGACGAGTCCCGAGCGCACCTGCTCGCCGATCAGCGAGCGCGGGTCGTCGGCGGCGCGCGGGTCGAGCTCGACCCCGCGGTTCATGGGGCCCGGGTGCATCAGCACCTGCGCGGGGCGCAGCCGCTCGGGGGTGATGCCCCAGCGGGCGCTGTACTCGCGCAGGCTCGGTACGTAGGCGGCGCCCTCCGCCATCCGCTCGCGCTGCATCCGCAGGACGTAGACGACGTCGGCCGCGGCGATCGCGTCGATCTCGCTGGTCAGCTCGCAGCCCAGCGCCTCGATGCCGTCGGGGAGGAGCGTCGGCGGCCCGACCAGCGTCGTGCGGGCGCCGACGAGCGCCAGCGCCTGGATCAGCGACCGAGCGACCCGCGAGTGGAGGACGTCGCCGACGATCGCGACGTGCAGCCCCTCGAGCCGGCCGAGCGCGCGCTGCATCGTGTACAGGTCGAGCAGCGCCTGGGTCGGATGCTGGTGCGTACCGTCGCCGGCGTTCACCACGCTCGCCCGGGTGGCCTGCGCGACCACCTGCGGCGCCCCGATCTGCGGGTGCCGGATGACGATCACGTCCGGGTCGTAGGCCGCGAGGGTCAGTGCGGTGTCCCGCAGCGACTCGCCCTTGTCGACCGCCGACCCCGTTGCCTTGACCGACATCGTGTCGGCGGACAGGCGCTTCGCCGCCAGCTCGAAGCTCGACGACGTGCGGGTCGACGACTCGTAGAACAGGGTGACGACGGTGCGGCCGCGCAGCGTGGGCAGCTTCTTGACCTCGCGCTCGAGCGACTGCGCGAAGCTGCCCGCCGTCGCGAGCAGCCGCTCGACGTCGGCGCGCGAGAGATCGCGCACGGAGAGCAGGTGGCGGCGGGCCGGCGGCGGCGGCGGGAGCAGGTGCTCCCGCATGACGCGGATGTCAGCCATGGGGCTCCTCTTCGGGACTGGGAACCAGCAGGACGCGCTCGACCTCGTCGACCTCGACCAGCTCCACCTGCACACGCTCCTCGCGCGCCGTGGGCAGGTTCTTGCCGACGTAGTCGGGACGG
Organism: Thermoleophilia bacterium; assembly: GCA_014534345.1. Taxonomy (GTDB): domain Bacteria; phylum Actinomycetota; class Thermoleophilia; order Gaiellales; family Gaiellaceae; genus JACVRR01. The sequence continues at coordinate 25,878 of JACVRR010000017.1, forward strand.
ATGGGTAGCTCGCGGTGCCCGCGGTCAGCCAGGACGGCGAGCTGGATGCGGTCGGGGCGGCCGTAGTCGAACAGCGCCTCGATCGCGGCGCGGATCGTCCGGCCGGTGTAGAGGACGTCGTCCACGAGCACGCACGTCCGGCCCTCGAGCGGGAAGTCGAGCGCGGTCGCCCGGACGATCGGCTGCGCGTGCCGCGGCGCCTCGCCCGCGCGGATGCCGACGTCGTCGCGGTAGAAGGTCACGTCGACCGTGCCCAGGTCGAGCGTCACCCCGGCGCGCTCTGCGATGAGGCGGCGGAGCCGCTGCGCGAGCGGGACGCCGCGGGTGTGGATGCCGACCAGCGCGACCCGCTCGAGATCGGGGTTCCGCTCGATGATCTCGTGCGCGATCCTTGACAGCGTGCGGGAGATCGCGGCGGCGTCGAGGAGGATCTTCCCCGCCGCCGGGGCCATCGCGCTCAGGGCGCATGCAGTGTCGGCGGCGGACTGGGGGCGTGCTCGTTCATTCGTCTCCTTTCCGGCCTCGATGGACCGGTTTAAAG
>JACVRR010000171.1 GCA_014534345.1 Thermoleophilia bacterium
ACTCGCCGAAGTAGTCCGAGTGGAAGACGCGGGTGATGTAGTTCTCGAGGTCGACGGCGATGAGGCGATCGTCGGGATAGCCCTCCGCCTTCAGGTTCGGCGTGTAGATGATCGTCAGCTCGGGCTCGAAGTCCTCGTCGTCTGCGCGCAGGAAGTAGAGCTGCTGCTGCATGCCGGCGATGTTCGCGTTGTCGGCCTCGACGTACAGGCGCGCGGGCACGCGCAGCTCGGGGTCGTTGCCGATGTACCCGTCGACCAGGACCATCTCGCGGTCGGCGATGTACTCGTCCTGCAGGTCGGCCCAGTGCTCGCCCTCGTCGCGCGGGATGGACTGGTTCTGGCCGTCGGGCTCGTCGGTGACGATGTAGGTCGAGCGCTTCGACCGCGCGACGACCTGCGTCTGGACGTTGAGGTTGCCGTACCCGGTCGGCCTCGCGTTCGGCATCCTCGCGGCGAGCTCCTTCAGCTCGTCCGGGGTCGGGTTGTCGATCACGCGTGCCGCCGTAGGCAGCCGGAACAGCATCCTCGCCACGCGCGCTCCTTGGTTCGCTTGCGGAGACGCGGGCGATCTTACCCCCCGCCCGGCGTCTCGAATCCGGCGCGCACTGGGACGAAGCCGGCGTCGCGCCTCGGCGTCGCCGCGTCGAACCCCTCGACCTGAGCGTAGAGCGCGGCGAGCAGCGCCGGCCGGTCGGCCTCGGCCGCCGCGCCGCGCTCCGCCAGCCAGGCCGACGCCTCCTCGCGCGCGAGCAGCGTGAACTCGACGTTCGCAGCGCACCGGCCCGGGCGCGCGACGGCCGGGTGGAGCGTGCGGATCTCCTCGTTGGTGGTCACGAGCACCAGCACGCGCAGCCCCTGGCCGATCAGCCCGTCGACGACGTTGAGGAAGCGCGACAGGCCCTGGCCGATGATGCTCTTCGCGTCGGGGGTGAGCAGCTCGCCGGTGTCCTCGAGCACCAGCAGCTTCCAGGCCTTCTCGCCGCCGCCGGCCCCGTCGTCGTCGACGCCGCGCGAGATCGCCACGCCGAGCTCGCCGACGTCCGGCGGCAGCATCGCGTCGGGGAACGCGAAGTACGACGGCATGGTGAGGACGTTCATCAGGTAGTCGGCGTGCTGGCCGAAGAACGAGTCGGGATCGACGATGTAGTGGAGCTCGCACCAGCGCCGCCACTCCCAGGCGAGTGCGCGCAGGGCGTACGTCTTGCCCGTGCCCGCCTTTCCGTGCCAGAGGACGAGCTGGCCGCCGTGCGCCGGCTCGAAGTGGCGCATCAGCGCGTCGAGTCGGGCGCGCGTCGCTGCCGAGTAGTTGGGCGCGATCTCGCTCCACTCCGGGACGGCGATCGTCCGCGGGACCGGCTGGGGCCCCTGCGGCGAGTACGTCCAGAAGACGACCGGCACCTCCTTCGAGGCGTCGGGGTCGGGCGCGTAGAGCAGCCGCTTGAGCCCGGCCAGCGCGCGCTCGAGCGCGGCGTCGTCGGCGCCGGCGAGCTGTGCCTGCACCCAGCCGTTCGAGAGCGTCAGGTGCACGAGCGCCTCGTCGAGCTCGAACAGCACCGTCTCGCTGCCGGGCGACAGCGAACGCTGGAGGGTCGGCGGGAGTGCCTCCAGATCGTCGGCCGCCGTCGTCCACGTGTCCGTCCGCAGCCGGCTCAGCCCGGCCTCGACGATGCGCCGGACGAACAGCGCCGAGAGGACGTCGCCGTGCTGGAGATCGTGGGTGAGCTGGACGCTTCCGTGCGTGGGGCGAGAGTCGGTCATCGCCCCATCATGACCGCTGTCCCGCAGCGCGACACGCCGCCGTGGGGAGATCCCCGAAGCGGCGGAGGGGCGGGCCGGAGGCGGCCGCGGCGCGCGGCCCGTACCGTCGAAGCATGGAACCCGACCGGATCGCCGTTAGCGCCGGGTTAGCGGCGACCCGCACTCTCCGACCGAGCCCCCACGAAGGGACCGACGATGCCCAGGGACCGCGCCGCAGACCCCATCCTCCGTCGCCAGCTCGCCGAGCTGCTCCGCGAGGTCGAGCGGTACCTCGCCGCCGTGGACGCGTTCCGGGTCGAAGGCTACGAGCCGACCTGGAGGACGGGGTGACCGCCTTCGCCGTCCCGGCCCGCGCCGCGGTCGGCGCCGTCGAGTACGCCGGCTGGCCTCGCCGCGCCGCCGCGCTCGCGATCGACGCCGTTTTCGTGTGGACGTGCGCAGGCGTGCTCGCCGGCATCCTCGGCGCGGCCGCCCCGCAGCTGCCGCTCCCCCCCGCCGTGCCGCTCGCGTTCTTGCTCTTCCCGACCTACTTCACGCTCGCGCACGGTGGCCGGAGCGGGAGAACGGCGGGGAAGGCCGCGCTCGGGATCGCCGTGCGGGACGCCCGCACGTACGGGCCGCTCGGGTACGGGCGCGCGTTCGCCCGCTGGCTCGTCGCCTTCCTGTTCTGGCTCGTGCTCGTCGTCGGGACGACGGCTGGGCTCGCGGTCGCGCTCGTGGTCGACCTCGGGGACCGGCCGAGCGGGGCCGCGGGCCTCGCCCTCGTTCTGCTGTCGGCGGTACCGGCGCTCGCCGACTCGCTGTCGCCGCTCTGGCACGACCGCCGCCGCGCGTGGCACGATCGCGCCGCAGGGAGCATCGTCGTCCGTGTCTGACGACCGCGTCAGCGAGCAGCTCGCCCGCGCGCAGGCGGAAGCCGAGCGCGGGGAGGTCGCGCGCGCGCTCGAGACGCTGGAAGCGACGCTCTGGACGGCGGTCGGCCGCTCGGACTGGCCGACGGTCGCGGCGGTCGAGCACGTCCTGGCCGACGTCTCGCCACGCGTCCAGCGGGAGAGCGAGCGGCGTCGCTGCGAGTACCTCCTCCACGCGGCGCGCGAGAACCTGCGCACGCACGCGGGCGAGCCCGAGGAAGAGGCGGGTGACCAGCTGGCGCCGCCGCCGCCGGCCGATCTCGAGGAGCGGGTCGCGTGCCTCGAGCGGCAGCTCGCCGACCTCCGCGGCGCGGCGCTCGCCGGCGAGCGGCGCGTGCAGGCCCTCGAGCTGGAGCTGCAGGCGCTGGCGACGCGCGCGCGGGGTGCGCCGCCCCCCGTCCGCCCCGCCGCTCCCCCGCCGGCG
>JACVRR010000018.1 GCA_014534345.1 Thermoleophilia bacterium
CGTCCGAGGAGGCCATGACCGGTGCCTGGCACCGGACATGTACCGAACCGGCACGGCTGTTCCGGACACGCCGCGTATCAGGTGTTGGGAACGCCCCGACCGGCCCGTCCGCGGAGGCCATGACCGGTGCCTGGCACCGGACATGGCCGGACAACCGGGTCAGCGCGACAGCCGGTAGACCGAGCCGCTCAGCGAGACGAGGTACAGCTCGCCGCGCGCGTCCTCGCCGAACGAGACGATGCGCGGGACGCTGAACCGCTCCCGCCGGTGCTGGCGCACCTTCCCCCGCACCATCCTGAAGCTCCAGACGGAGCCGCTGCACGTGTCGCCGTAGAAGTAGCGCCCGCGCGTCCGAGGCAGCGAGCTGCCGCGGTAGACGAACCCACCCGAGACCGCGCAGTGGCCGCCGGAGAGCGAGTACACCCGCACGGGACGGACGAGCACGCCGGCCCGGTTGCGAGGCTTTCGCTCGTACACCGCGCGGCCCTCGTAGACGTCCCAGCCGTAGTTCTGCAGCCGCCCGAGCCGGCGGCGCGGAAGGTAATCGACTTCTTCCCAGCGGTTCTGGCCGACGTCGCCGAGGTAGAGGTCGCCCGTGCGGCGGTCGAACGAGAAGCGCCACGGGTTGCGCAGCCCGAGCCCGGCGATGCGTGGCCGCGGGTTGTCACGGTCGACGGCGAGGGTCAGCAGCTTGCCGAGCAGCGAGCGCATGTTCTGGGCGACGTTCAGCGGGTCGCCTGCGCTGCCGCCGTCGCCCGTCCCGATCCACAGGCGGCCGTCCGGCCCGAACGCGAGCTGGCCGCCGTTGTGGTTCGAGTACGGCTGCGGGACGTGCAGGAGCTCGCGCCGCGACCCCGGGAGCGCCCGCGTACCGTCGGAGCGGTACTCCACGACGCGCGTGTCGCCGCGCGCGTCGGTGTAGTTCACGTAGAAGCGCCGGTTCTGCCCATAGCGCGGGTGGAAGGCGATGGAGAGCAACCCGCGCTCGCCGCCGCTCGAGACGAGATCGCGGATGTCGAGGAAGGGCTCCGCGCGCAGGCGCCCGCCGACGACGACGCGGACGCGACCCGCCATCTCGACCACGTACAGCCGCGTCGGCTCGCTCCGCGGCGCAGCGAGGTGGAGCGGCCGGTCGAGCCCGGACACCACCGTGCGAAGCCGGAGCGCGCCCGCCGCCTGCCCACGCGCGGCCTCGCGGTCCTGCGGCGGCGCGGCGGCGTCGTCCGCGCCGCAGCCGACCCCCGCGAGCGCGAGCGCGGCCGCACAGGCGCTCGCCCGGGCCCGACCCCACATGCGAGCCACGGTAGCCGACGCGAGCCGCCGCCCGCGCTAACGTCCGCCGCGTGCGCATCTTCCTGATCGGCGCCGGCCAGGTGGGCACGACGATCGCGGAAGCACTCTACGACGAGCACCAGCTCACCGTGGTCGACCTGGACGCGAGCCGCCTCGGCGGGATCGCCCACCGCTTCGACGTCGCCACCGTCCAGGGCAACGGCGCGAGCCGCCGCGCGCTGCAGGAGGGCGGCATCCGCGACGCCGAGCTCGTCATCGCGTGCACGTCGCGCGACGAGGCGAACATCATCGCGGCGATGCTGGCGAAGAAGCTCGCGCCGGCCGCCCGCACTATCGTGCGGACGGCCAACCCGGAGTACCTCGAGGTGTGGCGCGAGCGGCAGCTCGAGGTCGACTTCATGGTGTCCTCGGAGGAGGAGACGGCGCACGCCGTCTCGCGGACGGTCGGCGTCCCGGCCGCGCGGCAGACCGACGTCTTCGCCGACGGCCAGGTGCAGGTGGTCGAGTTCGACGTCGAGCCAGGAGTGCGCGCCGACGGCGTCGTCGGTCTGCCGCTGCGGGAGGCGGCCATCCCGCCCGACTCGAAGGTGGCGAGCATCATCCGCGGCGACCAGGCGGTCGTGCCGCGCGGCGACCAGTCGATCCAGGTCGGCGACCGCGTCGTGATCATCGGTTCGCCGGAGGCCGCCCGCGCCTGGAGCGCGCTGATGGCGCGCGGGAAGCGCCGGGTCGACGACGTCGTCGTCTGGGGCGCGGGCCGGGCCGGCACGGCGATCGCACGCCAGCTGCTCGAGCGCAACATCGCCGTGCGGCTGATCGAGGCCGACCGCGAGCGCGCACGCGAGGTCGCCGACCAGCTGCAGTCCGTCCGCGTCTTCCACGCGACGGGCTTCGATCCCGACTTCCTCGAGCGCGAACGCGTCGGGCACGCGACCGCAGCCGTCTTCGCGATGCGCGACGACGCCAAGAACCTGTACGGGGCGACGCTCGCGCGGCTGCACGGCGTCCAGCTGACGATCGCTCTCGCCCACGAGAAGGTCTCGGTCGAGGTTTTCGAGCGGGCGGGCATCGACGTCGCGATCAACCCGCGACAGCTGACCGCCGAGGAGATCGTCCGCTTCGCCCACGACCCGCGGACGCAGCAGGTCGCGATGCTAGAGGGTGACCGCTACGAGGTGCTCGACGTGACGGTGCGACCCGAGAGCGCCCTCCTCAACCGCCCCTTCCGCCAGCTACCGATGACCGGCTCGCTGATCGGCGCGATCGTCCGCGACGGACGGGCCATCTTCCCCCATGGTGACGACGTCCTCCTGCCGGGCGACCGGGCGATCATCTTCACCGACGCGCGGCGCGCGACGGAGGTCGAGCGGACGTTGTGACCGCCGCGGCGCAGCGGTGGCCGACCGCGCGCAGGCGCCGGGGCGGCGTCGACGTCGCCGCCGCCGCCAACCTCGTCGCCGAGCTGACCACCTACCTGAGCGCGGCGTTCGCGCTGCCGACCGCGGCCGCGCTCTGGTATGGCGAGAGCCCGTGGCCGTTCGCGGGCGCCGCGGCGATCACCCTCGCCGCCGGCCTCGGCGTCGGACGCGCGACCCGCGGCCGCGAGCGGGTCGGCCTGCGGGAGGGGTTCCTGGTCGTCTCGCTCACCTGGCTCGTGGCGGCCGCGGTCGGCGCCCTGCCCTACCTGCTCTCGGGGGAGGAGCAGCTTTCCAGCCCGATCGACGCCTACTTCGAGGCGATGTCCGGGTTCACCACCACCGGCTCGAGCGTGCTCACCGACATTCCCGACCTGCCCCGCTCGCTCCTGCTGTGGCGGCAGCTCACGCAGTGGCTGGGCGGGATGGGGATCATCGTGCTGGCGCTCGCCGTCCTGCCTCGCCTGCGGGTCGGCGGCCGCCAGCTCTTCCAGTCGGAGGCGCCCGGACCCGAGGTCGAGCCGCTGTCGGCCTCGATCCGCTCGACGGCGCGCCGGCTCTGGCTGCTGTACCTGGCCCTCACGGTGGCCGAGGTGGCCGCGCTGTCTGCCGTCGCCGTCACCGATCTCGACCCGGAGATGACGTTCTTCGACGCCCTCGCGCACGCGCTGACGACGATGCCGACCGGCGGGTTCTCTCCCCGGGGGCGCTCGCTGGAGGAGTTCGGAGCGGCGACGCAGTGGGTCGTGATCGCGTTCATGGTCCTCGCGGGCGCGAACTTCGGACTGATGTACGTGGCGCTCGTGCGCCGGGACGGACGTGCCCTGCTCGGCAACGAGGAGGTGCGACTGTACCTGCTCCTGCTCGCCCTCGCCGCTGCCGTTCTAGCGGTCGACCTCGGCGCGCACGGCGTCGCAGCGGGCGAGCACGCGGTGCGGGCGGGCGCCTTCCAGGCGGTCGCGATCATGACGACGACGGGCTACGCGAGCGCGGACTTCGCTGTCTGGCCTGCGCTCGCGGCGGCCGTGCTCGTCGGGCTCATGTTCGTCGGCGGCACGGCCGCCTCGACTGCGGGATCCGTGAAGGTCGTCCGCCACCTGTTGATCGGCCGCATCCTCCGGCGGGAGCTCGACCAGACCGTCCACCCGGAGATCGTCGAGCCGATCCGCCTCCAGCGCATGCCGGTCGAGGAACGGACGGTCCGCGCCGTCATCGCCTTCTTCCTTCTCTACGTGACCCTGTTCGCCGCAGGAACCCTTGTGCTGATGTTCGACTCGGAGATCGGCGGCTTGGGGCTCGCGCCGTTCGAGGCGGTCGCGGCCGCCGCGACGACGCTCGGGAACGTCGGCCCCGCCCTCGGCCCGGCGGGGCCGATGGGGTCGTTCCAGCCGTTCGGGGACGCGTCGAAGATCGTCATGATCCTGCTCATGTGGCTCGGGCGGCTCGAGATCGTGCCCGTGATCGTCCTCTTCACCGTCCGCTACTGGCGAAAGTAGCGGCCCGATGATCGGGGGGGCGCGCGTCCGGCGCGCGGTCGCGCGCGAGGTGGCAGTCGACGTCCCGGCCGCGCTCAACCTGCTCGGCGCGATGCTCAAGTACCTGAGCGCCGCCTACCTGCTTCCGATCGGGCTCGCGGTGGGCTACGGCGAGCCGGTCTGGCCGTTCGTCGCGGGAGGGGCCGTCGCCGCGCTGGGCGGCTGGGCGCTCGAGGCGGCGACGAGCGGGAAGGAACGGGTCAAGCCGCGGGAGGGGTTCCTCGTAGTCGGGCTGGCCTGGCTGGTCGTCCCGGCGGTCGGCGCGATCCCCTACCTGCTGGGTGACGAGGCGAAGCTTGCCGAGCCGATCAACGCGTACTTCGAGTCCGTCTCCGGCTTCACCGCGACGGGAGCGACGATCCTTGACGACATCGAGGCGCTCGACCGGTCGGTTGCGATGTGGCGCCAGTTCACCCAGTGGCTGGGCGGAATGGGCATCGTGATCCTCGCGCTCGCCGTCCTCCCGCGGCTCCGGGTCGGCGGCCGCCAGCTGCTTCAGGCCGAGCTCCCAGGGCCGACGGAGATCGAACGCCTCAGCGTCTCCATCCGGGAGACCGCCCGGCGCCTGTGGGTCCTCTACGTCGCCCTGACCGGGATGCTGATCGCGCTGCTCGTCGCCTACGGCTGGACGGGGCTCGACGAGCGGATGAGCCCGTACGAGGCGGTCGCGCACGCGTTCACCACCGTCGCGATCGGCGGCTTCTCCACCCAGGCGGAGTCGGCGGCCGCGTTCGGGCCGCTCGTCCAGTGGACGATGCTCGCCTTCATCGTCGTCGCCGGGGTGAACTTCCTGCGGCTGTACCGCGTCTTCGTCCAGCGCGAGCCTCGTGTGGTTGCGCGCGACGAGGAGTTCCGCGTCTACCTCCTGCTCCTGCTCGCCGGGGCGACCATCCTCCTGCTCGAGATCCTCGCCGCGGGTCGCTACGAGGGAGAGGAGGCGGTCCGCCACGCGGCCTTCCAGGCGGTCTCGATCATGACGACTGCGGGCTTTGCGAGCGCGGATTACGTCCACTGGGGCTCGCTCGCGGCGATGACGCTGCTGGTGCTGATGTTCTTCGGAGCATCCGCCGGGTCGACCTCCGGCTCGATCAAGGTCGTCCGGCACGTTCTGATCGGCCGCGTGCTGCGGCGGGAGCTCGACCAGACGGTGCACCCGGAGCTGATAGCGCCCGTGCGGCTCAACCATGCGGTCGTCGACGAGCGGACGCTCCGCGCCGTCGTGACGTTCGTGCTCCTCTACGTGACGCTGTTCACGCTCGGCTCGCTCGGCCTGGTGATCGAGTCCTTCCGCACGCAGGGCGAGGTGGCGCCGTTCGAGGCGATCGCCGCCGCCGCCGCCACGCTCGGCAACGTCGGCCCCGCGTTCGGCTTCGCCGGCCCGTTCGGCTCGTACGACGAGTTCAGCCCGCTCTCGAAGGGGATCATGATCGGGCTCATGTGGCTCGGCCGCGTCGAGATCATCCCGGTCGCGGTCCTGTTCACGCGCGCGTACTGGCGGTCGTAGCGTGGTCGAGAGCCTGACGCTCGGCGAGCTCGCCGTCACGGTCGCGCTCCTCGCCGGCCTCGGCCTCGTCTCGAGCCGGTTCGGGCTCTCGGCGATCCCCGCCTACCTGCTGGCCGGCATCCTGCTCGGCCCGCACGACCCGACGCTCTTCTCGCTGATCGAACCGTCCGAGCTCACGGCTTTCCTCGCCGACCTCGGGGTCGTCTTCCTGCTCTTCTTCCTCGGCCTCGAGTTCACGCTCGAGCGCGTTCTGCGCAGCGGCCGCCACGTCGGCGCGGGCGGCTCGATCGACCTCGCGCTGAACGGTGCGCTCGGTCTGCTCGTCGGGCTCGCCGCGTTCGGGCCCTCCTTCGAGGCGCTCGTCCTCGGCGCGGCGGTGTACGTGAGCTCGAGCGCGGTCGCCATCAAGGGACTGATCGACTTCCGGCGGCTCGCCGACGACGAGACCGACCTCGTGCTCGCGATCCTCGTCTTCGAGGACCTCGCGATCGCGCTCGTCCTCGGCGTCACGGCGACCAGCGGTGGGTCGCTGGCGCCGACGCTGCTCCTGGTCGCGAAGGCGCTCGCGTTCATCGGCATCTCGTTGGCGGCCTCTCGCTGGCTCGCGCGCCCGCTCGACCGGGTGCTGGACCTCCTGCCGCGCGAGACGTTCCTCCTCGTCACCTTCGCGCTCGTCGTCGGGATGGCGGCGGTCGCCGAGGCCGCCGGGCTGTCCGAGGCGATCGGCGCGCTGATGGCCGGCGTGCTGCTCGCCGAGACCTCGGTGCGAACGGACATCGAGGAGCGCTTCTTCTCCCTGCGCGACCTCTTCGGCGCGTTGTTCTTCTTCGTGTTCGGCCTGCACATCGACCTCGCCGCGCTCGACGACGTCGGCTGGCTGCTCGCGCTGGCGGTCGCCGTCTCGGTCGGTGGGAAGCTCGTCACCGGGCTCGCGGCCGGACGGGTAGGCGGCTTCACCCGCCGGCAGGGCGTGAACGCGGGCGCCGCGCTCGTGGCTCGCGGCGAGTTCACGATCATCCTCGCCGAGCTGCTGGCGCGAAACCCAGGCATCGCAGACGCGACGGCTCAGCGCTTCGCCGCGTTCGCCGGCCTGTACGTCCTCGCCACCGCCGTGATCGGCGTCGTGCTGATGAAGGAGTCGCGCCGACTCGGTCGGCTGCTGTTCCCGCAACGCCCTAGACTGGACGCCGGCTGATGCCGTTCGAGCTGCGGGAGACTCGCCTGCCGGGCGTCGGGGTCAAGTGGACGGCCACGACCGCGCACGGCTCCCGGCTGACGGTGATCCAGCACGCGGACGGGACGCGTGAGCTGTACGTCTTCGAGCGCCGGCGCGACGAGGAGCCCGCCGCCGTCGTCCAACTGGAGGACGACGAGGCACGCCAGCTCGGGGCGATCCTGGGCGGGGCGTACGAGCGGCCGAAGATCGTGGAGGAGCTGGAGATGGCGTTCGGCGAGCTCGCGATCGAATGGGTGCCCGTCCCCGACGGCAGCCCGGCCGTCGGGCGGACGCTCGCCGACTGCGCGTTCCGCGCGCGGACGGGGATCACGATCATCGCGATCCTGCGCGAGCCCGAACCGGTCGCCGGCGCCCAGCCGACGGACGTGATCGAGGCCGGCGACACGCTCGTGACGGTCGGGAAGCTCGGCCAGTACCCCGCCTTCCGCAGGCTGCTCGCCCAGGGGCCGTTCGGCAACGGCGACGCGGGCGCCGACGCGCCTTAGGGTCCGCCCGCGCGTCGCCGACTGCCGGTCGGTCGGTCGCCTGACGGCGGCGCCGCTGGGACGCGCGTCAGGCGGGCGGCTGTCCGTGAATGGACGCGATGATCGGGATCATCAGGATCGCGACGATGTTCGCGATCTTGATCATCGGGTTGATCGCCGGGCCGGCCGTGTCCTTGTAGGGGTCGCCGACGGTGTCCCCCGTCACGGCGGCCGCGTGCGCGTCGGAGCCCTTGCCGCCGAACGCGCCGTCCTCGATCAGCTTCTTCGCGTTGTCCCAGGCACCGCCGCCGGACGTCATCGCGATCGCCAGGAAGATCCCGGTCACGATCGTCCCGATCAGCAGCCCGCCGAGCGCCTCGGGGCTGATCAGCGCCACCACGATCGGGATCAAGACCGGGATGAGCGCCGGCGCCATCATCCGCTTGATCGCCGAGCCGGTGACGATGTCGACCGCGCGGCTGTAGTCGGGCCTCCCAGTCCCCTCGAGGATCCCGGGGATCTCGCGGAACTGGCGGCGGACCTCGTTCACGACCTGCCCGCCGACGCGTCCCACCGCCTGCATCGCCATCGAGGCGAACAGGAACGGCATCAGACCGCCGATGAACAGGCCGGCGAGCACCCACGCGTTCGAGAGGTCGAAGTTGGCGGTGACGCCCTCGTCCTCGATCCCGCGCGCGTACTCGGCGAACAGCACGATCGCAGCGAGTCCCGCGGAGCCGATCGCGTAGCCCTTCGTAACCGCCTTGGTCGTGTTGCCGACCGCGTCCAGCGGGTCGGTGATCGCGCGGACGGACTCGTCGAGGTCGGCCATCTCGGCGATGCCGCCCGCGTTGTCGGTGACCGGCCCGTAGGCGTCCAGCGCGACGATCAGCCCGGTCATCGAAAGCTGCGCCATGACGGCGACCGCGACGCCGAAGATGTCGTTGGCGACCTCGTACGAGATCAGGATCCCGGCCGCGATCACGACGACCGGAAACGCGGTCGCCTGCATGCCGACGGCCAGCCCCTCGATGATGTTCGTCGCGTGGCCCGTCTGGGACGAGCGCGAGATCGACTTGACCGGGCCCCAGCGCGTCCCCGTGTAGTACTCGGTGATCGCGACCAGCAGGAACGTGACCGCGAGGCCGACGAGCGCGCTGCCGTAGAGCTCGCCGAAGCTGAAGCGCCCGCCGTCGAACGCCAGCGTGACGGGGATGAAGCCGACCGCCGACAGCAGGGTCGCCACGACCACCGCCTGGTAGAGCGCGTTCATGATCGAGCCCCGCCGGCCAACGCGCGCGAAGAAGATGCCGACCACCGAGGCGAGGATCGACACCGCGCCGATCGCGAGCGGGTAGAGCGCCAGCCCGCCGGCGGGGAAGAGGACGCCGATCAGCATGGCCGCGACCGCGGTGACGGCGTACGTCTCGAACAGGTCGGCGGCCATCCCTGCGCAGTCGCCGACGTTGTCGCCGACGTTGTCGGCGATGACGGCCGGGTTGCGCGGGTCGTCCTCCGGGATCCCGGCCTCGATCTTGCCCACGAGGTCGGCGCCGACGTCCGCCGCCTTGGTGTAGATGCCGCCGCCGAGGCGCGCGAAGACCGAGATCAACGACCCGCCGAAGGCGAGGCCGACGAGATCGTGGACGGCGTCGCGCTGCTCGAGGTCAAACCCACTCGTCAGGATCCAGTAGTAGCCCGCCACGCCGAGCAGGCCGAGCCCGACGACGAGCAGGCCGGTTACCGACCCTGCGCGGAAGGCGATCCCCAGGGCAGGGCGCAGGCCGCGCTTCGCCGCCTCCGCCGTCCGCACGTTCGAGCGGACGGCGACGTTCATCCCGATGAAGCCCGCCGCGGCCGAGAAGACCGCGCCGATCAGGAACCCGAACGCGGTCCCCCAGCCGAGCTCGTCGTACAGCCCGATCAGCAGAAACGGAACGACCGCGACGGCCGCCACGGTCATGTACTGACGGCGCAGGTACGCGTCGGCGCCCTCCTGGATCGCGCGCGCGATCTCGCGCATCCGCTCCGAGCCGAGCGGCTGCCGGAGCAGCCAGACGGTCAGCCCGATGCCGACGGCGACCGCGACGAGCGACGACAAGAGGGCGAACGCGACGACGTGGTCGTTCAGGAAGTCCATGGCCTGCGGCGTGTCACAAAGTGCGCGCCGGGAGGCTCCGGCGCGGCCGGGTTTCTATCACAAGCGGCCGTTCAGCTCGTCTCTTCGCCGCTCTCCGCGGTCTGCGCCGCTGCGCCCGCCGCCTCCGCGTAGGCGAGCTGCAGATTCGACACGACGACGCGGAAGTCGCGCGCCAGCTCCTCGCCCGCGCCCCGTTCCAGAACCGGCACGAGCGCGCGGAGGGAGTCGATCGCGAGCTGCGCCTGCTCGAGGTCGCGCGCGTCCGGCGCCAGCTTCGCGTACCCGAGCTGCGCCAGCGTCGAGCACGTCGTCAGCAGCAGGTCGGAGACCTTCAGCCGGCGGACGTGATCCGCGAGCTGGTCCGGCGTCAGCTCTTCGTCAGCCACCGCTCCGTCCACGCGACCGCCTCCTCGAAGTAGACGCCGCGCAGGGACGCACCCTCCTCGAAGCGCGCGATCTGCCGCTCGGCCGAGTTCGCCAGCGGAAGGTCGAGGTCCTCGTCGGCGCCCAGCTCGCGCGCGACCGGGTGAACCCACTCGATCAGCTCCTCGATCGCCGCGCGCGCCGGGCGCACCCGGCCGCTCGGCAGGTCGATCAGCTCGCCGGACAGCCCGTGCCGGATCGCACGCCACAGGTTCTCCTCGATCAGCCGCGGCGGCGGGTCGGGAAGGGGCTCGCCCTCGTCGAGCGCCCGCGCGGTGCGCGCCGCCAGCGCGTACGCGAGCGCGGCGAGCCCACGCGCCTCGGCGAGCTCGGGCTGGCCGTCGCAAATCCGGATCTCGACCGTCGGGTAGGCGAGGTGCGGGCGGACGCTCCACCACAGCTGCGTGTGCTCGCTGATCGAGCCCGTCTCGTACAGGTAGCGGACGTACCGCTCGAACTCGTCCCAGCTCCCGTACGCGTCCGGCACGCCGCAGCGCGGGAACATCCGCGTGAAGATTTGCGTGCGGGCCGAGTGCAGCCCGGTGTTGACGTTCTCCACGAACGGGGAGCTGCACGAGAGCGCGAGGAGCTCGGGCAGCCGCACCCTCAGCGCGTCGTGCACGCGCACGGCGCGGTCGCGGCCGCGGATGCCGACGTGGACGTGGAGGCCGAAGCTGTTGTTCCGCCAGACGACGTAGCGGAGGAGCTCGTCGTTTCGCCGGTAGTGCGGCGTATCGATGATCCGCTGCTCCTGCCAGGGGCTCCATGGATGCGTGCCCGTGGCGCCCAGCCCGACTCCGAGGCGCGAGGCGAGCGCGATCAGCTGCTCGCGCCGCTCGGCGAGGCGCGCGCGTGCCTCGGCCCACGTCTCGCAGCGACCCGTCCGCACCTCGACCTCCGAGGCGATCAGCTCGCCGACGAGATGGCCCTCGAGGTCCGTGCCGACCGCCGCGGCCTGGAGCTCCTCGAAGCGGTTCACGAGCGCGAGCGACTCCGGGTCGAGCAGCGCGAACTCCTCCTCGACCGCGAGCGTGAAGTCGCGGGCGTCGTCGAACGCCTCGCGCGCCCGCCGAATCAGCTCGTCCGGGGGGAGCCGCTGCTCGTCGCCCACGGCCGCAGGTTATGCGAAGGGCTCGGTCGCGCGAGGCGGGCGGAGACTCGAAACGGAGCCGCCGGCCGGGCGCTACGTGAGGTGGAAGTAGAGCGCGTGCAGCAGCTCGACGGCGGGGTTCGAGGTGTGCACCTGCACGTCGGGCGGAACGTCGAGCAGCGCCTCGGAGTAGTTGAAGACGATGCGGACGCCGGCGTCGACGAGCGCGTCGGCGGCGTCCTGGGCGCTGGCGGCCGGGACCGCGAGCACGCCGGCGATGATGTTCTTGTCTCGCACGACCCCCGACAGCGAGCGGATGTCGCTGATCGCCAGCGACCCGATCCGGCGACCGACCTTGTCGGGGTCGACGTCGAACGCCGCCGCGATGTTGATCCCGTGCTCTGCGAAGATCGGCGAGCTCGCGATCGCCTCCCCGAGCCGGCCCGCTCCCACGAGCGCGATGTTGTGCTGTCCCTGCGTTCGCAGGATCCGGCGGATCTCCGAGAGGAGCGAGTCGATGTCGTAGCCGACCCCGCGCTTGCCGAACTTCCCGAACGCCGAGAGATCGCGCCGAATTTGGGTCGCGTTGACGTTCGTGTAGTCGGAGATCTCCTGCGACGAGATCCGCGACTTCCCCATCTTCTTCGCCTGCGTGAGCACCTGCAGGTAGCGGGAAAGCCGCGCCGCGACGCCGACCGTCAGCCGATCCCCCACGCGCTCTCCCTCGGGCGCTCGTAACACGAACCGTAGTGTGCCAGCGCGGCTCCGTTACGCCGTGGAGGAAGCTACGCGGGGCCGCCGGACGCCCGACTTTGTGCGGTCAGCCGGCGGCGGAACGCGTCGGGCGGCACGAAGTGGACGAACGCCCGCTCGCCGTCGATCTCCACGACCGGCAGCCACTCGCGGTACCGCGCCTCGAGCTCCGGGTCGCCGCCGATGTCGACCTCGGTCAGCTCGAACGCGAGCTCCTGACGGAGCCCGGCGAGCACCTGTCGCGCGCGCTCGCACAGGTGGCACCCGCGGGCACCGTAGAGCACGACCTTCCGAGCCCCCACGCGCGCCAACGTACCGCGTACCGCTGAGACGCGCCCGCCGGGGACCCGTCCGGTTGTCTGACACCCGGACACGGCCCTTCGGGCCAGAGGCGGCGCGCTCTGGAACCGGCCCGGTTCCGCGCCGTGTGGATCGATCGGTGCACTTGGGTCACACTCGCGTCACGGTCCCGTCACGGTGTCTGACACCCGGCCATGGCCGGAAAGGACACGGCGCGCGGAGCCCGTCGTGAGCCTCTCGGCCGGCCGGAAGCGCAGGGCGAGTCTCGAGCCGAGCTTCCGGCCGCGCGCGAGGCGTCGGGGCTCCACGGGGGAACCCCGGGTTCCCCCGTGCCTACGGATACAGGCCGCGCGTAGTCGTCGCGTCGGCGACCCGCTGGACGCCGAGCCCGTAGGCCGCGAGGCGCATGCTCACGCCGCGCCGCTCGTGCGTCTCCCACGTCTCGTTGAACGCCCGGGTGACGATCTCGTTCAGCTTGGCGTTGACCTCGTGCTCCTTCCAGAAGTACTCCTGCAGCCCCTGCACCCACTCGAAGTAGGAGACGACGACGCCGCCCGCGTTCGCGAGCACGTCCGGCAGGACGAGGACGCCGGCGTCCTCGAGGATCTCGTCCGCCTCGGGCGTCGTCGGCCCGTTCGACCCCTCCAGCACGATGCGCGCCTTCACCCGGTCGGCGTTCCCGCCGTGGATGACCTGCTCGAGCGCGCACGGCGCGACCACGTCGCACTCGAGCTCGAGCAGCTCCTCGTTCGTGATCGGGTCGGCACCCCGGAATCCGGCGAGCGCGCCGGTCTCTCCCTTGTGCGCCGCGGCCGCCGCGACGTCGATCCCCTTCGGGTTGTAGAGCCCGCCGGAGGAGTCGGAGAGCGCCACGATCGTCGCACCGTCCTGCGTCAGGAAGCGCGCGAGATACGAGCCGACGTTGCCGAAGCCCTGGATCGCGATCCGTGCGTCCGGGCAGGCCATCCCCTTCTTCGCCAACGCGTCTCGCAGGATGTACAGCCCGCCGCGCGCGGTCGCCTCCTCGCGGCCGAGCGAGCCGCCGATCAGGAGCGGCTTGCCGGTGACCACACCGAGCACCGAGTGGCCCTTGTTCATCGAGTAGGTGTCGAAGATCCAGGCCATCACCTGCGCGTTCGTGCCGACGTCGGGGGCAGGGATGTCGCGCTCGGGGCCGATCTCGTTGATGATCTCGGTCGTATACCGGCGCGTCATCCGCTCGAGCTCGCGCTTCGACAGCGTCTTCGGGTCGCAGACGACGCCGCCCTTCGCGCCGCCGAAGGGAATCCCCATCAGCGCGCACTTCCAGGTCATCCACATCGCCAGCGCCTTGACCTCGTCGAGCGTGACGTCCGGGTGGTAGCGGATCCCGCCCTTGGAGGGGCCGCGCGCGATGTTGTGGGTCACCCGGTAGCCTCGGAAGACCGCGACCGACCCGTCGTCCATCCGTGCCGGAATCGAGACCTCGACCGCCTTCTTGCATTCGGACAGGACCTCGACGAGGTCGCCGTCGATGCCAAAGGTTTCCCCGACCGCACGCAGCTGCTGGCGCGCGATCTCGAACGGATTCTCGCGGAGGTGCGAGGCGGGAGCTTCGACAGTCACGCTTCGTCCTTTCCCCGTCGGAATGTGCCTGCAAAGACCCTATTCGATCGCGCCGCACGGCGCGCCGGTCATTTCACCCTGAATTGCACCGCGCGCGCCGACGGCCGCCCGCCGCCGGGCGGCGCGGCGACCAGACGGAGGACGTACTCGCCCGACGCCAACTCGCCGCCGCCCGGGTCGCGGCCGGTGATCCCGAACGCGTAGACCCCCGGCAGCAGGTTGCGAAGCCGCACCAGCGACCCCATCCGCTTGCCCGCGGCCGTCCACAGCTCGACGTCGAGCCGGGCGACCGGCTGGACCTCCTCGTACGGTCCGCGCGTGCGGACGTGCCCCGCCTGGATCGAGAGCACCGCCGGCGCCGTGTGCGACGGCTCGAACTCGTTCGGGACGAGGCGGGCAGCGGCGATCAGCGGCAGCTGGCGACGTGCGAACGTGACCGCGAAGGGGACACGGAGGGCGACACCGCTCGGCGGCCGCAGGACGATCGCGCCCTCCGCGGGCGGTCCGCCGGCCGTCGGGCGTGGGACGTCCGCCGTCACCTCCACGGTCTCGCTCCCGCCCGGCGCGATCGACAGCCGGCGCACGCTCGTCCGGATCCGCATCTGCGCCGCCGCGAAGTCGTCGCGCTCGACCCTGACCGCCACGCGCAGCCGTCTCGTCGAGACGTTGCGCACCGTCAACGTCCTGGTGACCGCCCAGTTCGGGCGCGTCGCACGCGGGAATCCGAGCGTGGCCGGCACGGCGACGACCTCCGCGCGCGCGGCCCGCTCCGCGTCGAGGAGCCCCGCTCCCTGGTCGGCGACGAGCGCCGCCCGGAGCGGCCGCGCGGTCCCGACCAGCGCGCCCTTGAGCGCGGCCGCGTCGAGCTCCGGCCGGACCTGCGCGAGGACGGCCGCGGCGCCCGCGGCGACCGCCGCGCCGGCGCTCGACCCGCTGATCGTCGCGTAGCGCGGTGACTCCGGCCGGGCGCGCGGCTCGCTGGTCGCGAGCTCGACGCCAGGCGCGAGCAGCTCGGGCTTGACGCCGCCGTCGAACGCGAGCCCGCGGGAGGAGAACGGCGCCACGCGTCCCGCCGTGCCCGACCGCGCCGGGTCGGCGGGCGCGACCGTCACCTCGACCATCCGCCCGCCGCGCATGTGCGCGAGCAGCGTGCGGGCCGCGCCGCGCGGGAGCGAGACCACCGGGACGGGCACGCGCTCGTCGAGCCCGAGCCCGCCGGGGGGAAGGCGCGCGCCGTGGACGAGGACGGCCGCGGCGCCGGCACGAGCCGCGCCCTCCACGGCAGCCCGCGTTCCGTCAGCCCCCGCCGCGACGAGCGCGACCCGGGCGGCGACCCGGCTGTAGCCGCGCCGGTCGAAGAACGCGTCGATCGAGGGGGCGTCCGCCGGGGTCGCCGTCGCGGGGACGAGCGTGACCGGCCGCTCCGGCACGGCGCCGCCCGCGAGCGGAAGATCGGCGTCGTACACGACCCGGAGCCCCGCGCGGACGACGACGCGCGCGCGGGGGTGCTGGCGCCGGACGTCCGCCGCTCCCACCGTCAGCGCATCCGGCGCGCCCCCGGGTCCCGCGACGCTGCCGAATGCAGGCCCCAGCGGGCCGTCGTTGCCGGCCGGCGCAACGACCAGCGTGTCGAGGACTGCCGCGCCCCTGGCGGCACGCGCGAGCGGGCCGGTCGCGAAGGCGTTGAAGGGCTCGACCAGGCCGACGAGCGCGATGCGCACGCCGTCGTGCGCGTCGCCGTCGTCGTTGGGGTCGACCGCGCGCTCGAGGCCGGCGATCAGCAACTCGGTGCTCGAGTAGACCGCCCAGCGGCGGGCCAGGTCGCGCTGCCAGCCGCCGACGCGGATCGGCAGGATCGAGGCCCCGGGCGCCACGCCCGTCAACCCGCCCGGACCGGCCGCGCCGACGATGATCCCCGCCAGCTCGGTGGCGTGCCGCTCGACCGCCGCCCGGTCGTCCGGCTGGGTCGCGGCCTCGGCTCCGTCCCGCGCGCGGAGGAGGTCGAACCCCTCCTCGACCCGCCCGCCGAGGTACGGGTGGAGGCGGTCGATGCCCGTGTCGAGCAGCGCGATCGAGACCCCGCGGCCGTCGTACGTCCCGAACGGCCGCTCCGGCCGCCGGCCGCTCCCCGGCGCGAACGCCGCCCCCTCCAGCGGATGCCGCCCGACCGCGGCGGGGAACGCCGCGCGGACGGGGTAGACGCCCTCCACCTCGGGCGCCCGCTCGAGCAGCGCGATCGTCCCCGGGTCGAGCGCCGCCGAGAAGCCGTTGAGCACGCGGACGTACGAGCGATCCCGCCGGATCCGCGCCTCGCCGCCGTTCATCCGCGTGAGGAAGCGGTTCTGCGCCGCGCGCGCCTCGCGCGTCCAGAACCGCTGCTGGACCTCGGTCGCCCGCCCACCCGCGCGGGCGACGCGGTCGGCGAGCGAGGGCAGCTGCAGCACGACGACGAAGCGCTGGCCGAGCGCGGTGCGCACCGGCGGCTCGCCGACGAGCCCGCGCCACGAGGCGGCGGGAGTCTGAGGGTCGGCGTCGCTTCCCGTCCCGGTCCCGGCCCCGCCGCCCGCCGCGAGCGCCAGTCCCGCGGCACCCGTGACGGCGGCGAGGACGAGCTGGACGCGACGCCGCCTGCGGCCGCGAGCCGCTGCCTCATGCGTAGGCATCGAGCGAAAGGTAGTCGGGGTAGGGAACGGGGTCCGTGAAGCGCGCGGCCGAGGCGATCATCGCGGCGTTGTCGGTGCACAAGGCGAGCGGTGCGAAGGCGGCGTCGGGCAGCGAGGCGCGGAGCTCGCTGTTCGCGGCCACGCCGCCGACAACCGCGAGCCGCTCGAGCCCCGTCCGCTCGGCGGCGGCGCGGGCGCGCTCGACCAGCGCGCGCACGATCGCCCGCTGGTAGCTCGCGGCGAGGTCGGCCTTCCGCGCCTCCGCCTCCTCGGCGCCGAGGTCGCGCACGGTGTACAGCAGCGCGGTCTTCAGGCCCGAGAACGAGAAGTCGAGCCCGCCGACCCGCGCGACCGGGAACGCGAACGCCTCCGCGTCGCCCTCGCGCGCGAGGCCGTCGATCGCGGCGCCGCCCGGATAGCCGAGCCCGAGCAGCCGCGCGCCCTTGTCGAACGCCTCCCCGGCAGCGTCGTCCAGCGTCGTGCCCAGAACGGAGAAGCTGGCCGGCTCGCGCACCTCGAGCAGGAGCGTGTGCCCGCCCGTCGCGAGCAGGCAGAGAAAGGGCGGCCAGACCGGGTCCGGCGGGAGGTGGAGCGAGGCGACGTGGCCGCGCAGGTGGTCGACCGGGACGAGCGGCCGGCGCCGCGCCCAGGCGAGCGCCTTCGCCGCGGAGAGACCGACGAGGAGCGCGCCGATCAGCCCCGGCCCCTGCGTCACCGCGACGCGCTCGACGTCCTGCAGCCGTGCTCCGGCCCGCGTGAGCGCCTCGCGCGCGACCGGCACGACCAGCTCGAGATGGCGGCGCGAGGCGACCTCCGGAACGACGCCGCCGTAGCGCGCATGCAGCTCGGCCTGCGAGGCGACCACGCTCGCGCGCAAATCGTCCCCGTCGAGGACGGCGGCTGCGGTCTCGTCGCAGGACGTCTCGAGCGCCAGGATCACGCGCTGGCGCTCACGCCGACGCGGCCGCCTCGGGGACGGGGTCCTTCCACATCACGAGTGCGTCCTCGCGGTTGTCGGTGTAGTACCCGCGCCGGATTCCGCGCCGGCGAAAGCCCACCCGCTCGTACAGGCGGATCGCGTCGTCGTTCGAGACGCGCACCTCGAGCGTGTAGCCGCGCCGGCCCTCGCCGCGGCCGGTCAGCTCGAACAGCCGCAGCAGCAGCGCCGTCGCCATCCCCTTGCGGCGGTGCTCGCGCGCGACGGCGACGTTCATCACGTGCCAGGCGTCGACGTAGCGGGAGGCGATCACGTACCCCGTCAGCTCGCGAGTCTCGGCGTCGAACGCACCGAGGCAGATCGAGGACGGCTTCGCCAGTTCGCTCGCGAACATGGAGCGAGACCAGGGCGTCGGGTACGAATCCCGCTCGATCCGATCGACCGCCGGCAGGTCGCGCGGTGCCAAGGGACGCAGCTCCACGGTCACGCCAGCGCTCGCTCGGCGTCGGGGACGCGCAGGTAGATCGGCCGGACGAGTTCGGCGCAACCGAACTCCGCGGCCAGCTGCGCGTGGAAGCGCGCCCGCGGCACATTGCGCTCGTCCTCGTCCGGCGGGACGAGCGCGCCGTGTGCCTCCAGCAGCGCGCGGTAACGGACGGCGCCGTCGCCCACGACGGTCGTGCCCGGCGCCGGCCGGAGCTCGTCCGGCGCGAGGCAGCGCGGCTGGCCGTCGACGAGGGTGAACACCTCGCGCCGACGGGCGTCGACGACCGGGACGGCGCCCGGCGCGCCCGCGGCAAGCGCGGCGAGGGTCGAGACGCCGGCCACGGGGACGTCGAGCGCGAACGCGAGCGCGCGCGCGGTTACGAGCCCCATGCGCAGCCCGGTGAATCTCCCCGGGCCTGTTCCGACGACGAGGCCCTCGAGCTGCCCCTCACGGAAGCCGCCGCGGCGGAGTAGCGCGTCGACGTCGACGATCCCGGTTGCGGCCCGTGACGACCGCTCGCCGAGCACCTCCCCGTCCCACACGAGCGCGCTCGTGGCCACGTCCGTCGCCGTGTCGAAGGCGAGGATCAGCATGCGTCGGCGAAAGGTACCGCCGAGCCCTCTCCGGCTAGCCGCGGAGCGCGTCGCCGATCGCCGCGTCCGCCTCCACGTCGACGGCGCGCTCCGACGGCGAGAGGTGGCGCAGGCGGACGCGCGCGCGGACGGGCGGGAGCGCGCCGCGCGCGGCCTCGGGCCACTCGACGAAGACGATCGCCTCGCGAAAGTACGGCTCGAGGTCGCCCCACTCCTCCGGCGAGACGCGCTCGAAGCGGTACAGATCGAGGTGCGACACGTCGACCTCGCCGCGGTAGCGGTGGCCGATCGTGAACGTCGGGCTGGTCACGGGCTCGGTGACGCCGAGCGCGCGGCACGCGCCGCGGACGAAGGTCGTCTTCCCGGTGCCCAGCTCGCCGGAGACGGTGACGACGTCCCCCGGAACGAGGCGCTCGGCGAGCCGAGCGGCGACTCGTTCGGTCTCCTCGGGAGAGGACGACTCCAGCTTGCGCACCACCCGGTCACGTCTACCGGACCGGCTCCGCCTCCGCGCGTGGAGCTGAACCGAACCGCGCCCGCCGCAGCCCGCGCGCGCTCGGGCGGGCGACCGGCGCCCGAGCGCGCTCGCGACGACGGCCGGATGCGGGAACGCCTGCCGGTCGACGTCGTGAGCGCCGAGCGCGAGCACCGAGTCGCGCATCCAGCGGTAACGGTCGTCGGAGTTCCGCTCACCGCCGAGGGCCTCGCGGGAGGGACGTCGTCGGCGCCGCGACGACACCGCCGTCGCGTCTCGCGTTCGAGATGAGCCCCGTAGTCCTCGATCAGCGTTGCGGCACGCCCACGGCCGGGAGCGCCGATGTCAGAAGAGGTCGAGCTGGACGGCCGCGGCCGGCGGCGCCGCGGCGGGGGCGACGGGCGCGGCCACCGGCGCCGGCGCGACCGGCTGCGCCTCGCGGCCGAGTAGCTCCGGCAGGCGGGCGAAGTCGGACTCGAGCACCTGGAGCATGGCCGGCGTGTACAGCGCGGCCGCGGGATGGTAGAGCGGGTAGAGCAGCACGCGCCGCCCGGCGAGGGTCGCCTCCTGCTCGCGCCCGTGCACGCGCGTGATCCCCTGCGGCCGGCCCGAGAGCAGCTTCGTGGCGAAGTTCCCGAGCGTGGCCACGACGCGCGGCTGGATCAGCGCGAGCTTGCGGAACAGGTAGCCCTCGCAGGCCGCGATCTCGTCGGGCTGCGGGTCGCGGTTCCCGGGCGGCCGGCACATGAGGACGTTCGCGATGTAGACGTCGTCGCGCGTCAGGCCGATTCCGGCGAGCAGCCGCTCGAGCAGCTTCCCCGCCTGGCCGACGAAGGGGACGCCGAGCCGGTCCTCGTGGAAGCCCGGCGCCTCCCCCACGAAGAGCAGGTCGGCGTCGGCGTTCCCCGCGCCGAAGACGACCTGCGTCCGGCCCTGGGCGAGCCGGCAACGCGTGCACCCGGCGACCGCCGCCGCGAACGCGTCGAGCTCGTGCGCGCGCGCGGGAGCCTCAGTGACCGCAGCCACAGCTCCCGCCGCAGCAGCCGCCTCCGGTGCCTCCGAAGCTCGGCTGTGCGGCGGCGCCGTGAGCGGCGAACACGGAGAGCTGCTTCGAGACCCGCGAGGCGCCGCAGTCGGGGCAGCTCACGGCTTCCCCGCCTCGGACGAGCTCCTCGAAGTGGGACTCGCACTCCATGCAGACGTACTCGTAGATCGGCACGGCCGCCTCAGAGGCTAGCACCGAGGGGCGGATCGGACTCGTTCACGCGGTCTCTTCGGCTCGCTGCCCCGGCTGGCAGGCGGGCGCGTCGGACGGACGGCGTGACCACGGTCGCGGACACTACAACCGGGGTCGGCGGGCATCCCGCGCCCGTCGCTCGCCGCCGCACGACCGCGGCTCGGCGCCGGCTCGTCCGCATGCCCGACGAGGCGAGTCGCTGGCGGCGCACCGTCTGGCGCACCGCCAGCCGCTGGACGACCAGCACGACGGTCAGCCGGGCTCGGCTGCGCGGAAGGCTAGACTCCGCGCTGCCCGGTATCCACGCACAGGAACTGGAGCGGAACTGATCGACACGGTGAGGGTCGTCGGCGCCGGCCGCGTCGGCTCGGCGGTCGCTGCGCGCCTGCGCGAGCGCGGGGTCCGTCTCGACGACGCCGACCCGGAGATCGTCCTCCTCTGCGTCCCCGACCGAGCTGTCGCCGACACGGCCGCAGCGGTCGCGCCCGGCCCGTGGATCGGCCACGTGAGCGGCGCGACCCCGCTCGCTGCGCTCGCGCCGCACGAACGCCGGTTCTCGCTCCATCCGCTGCAGACGTTCACGCGCTCCCGCGGGCCCGAGCAGCTCGACGGCGCTTGGGCGGCGGTGACGGGCGAGACGGACGACGCGCGCGAGGTCGCGCTCGCGCTCGCCCGCGCCCTCGGCCTGCGGCCGTTCGAGCTCGCCGACGCCGATCGAGCCGTCTACCACGCCGGCGCGGCACTCGCTTCGAACTACCTGGTGACGCTCTACCGGGCCGCCTCCGTGCTCGTCGCCGACGCCGGCGCGCCCGCCGAGGCGCTCGTCCCGCTGATGCGGCGGACGATCGAGAACGGGTTCGAGCTCACCGGGCCGATCGCGCGGGGCGACTGGGAGACCGTCGAGGCACACGTGCGCGCGATCCGCGAGCGCCGGCCCGAGCTCGAGGCGCTCTACCGGGCGCTCGCCCATGCGACGGCCGCCGAGGTCGTCGCATGAGGGTCGTCCGCACGATCGCCGACCTCCGTGCCGAGCTCGCATCCGCGCGCGCGGGCTCGATCGGCCTGGTGCCGACGATGGGAGCCTTCCACGAGGGCCACGTGTCGCTCTTTCGCGCCGCCCGCGCCGAGTGCGACACCGTCGTGGTCAGCCTGTTCGTCAATCCGGCGCAGTTCGGCGCCGGCGAGGACCTCGCCCGCTACCCGCGCGACGAGGCCGGCGACCGGCGCCTTGCGGAGCAGGCGCGGGTAGACGTGCTGTTCGCACCGGCCGCCGAGGAGCTGTACCCGCCCGGCTACCAGACGTGGGTCGAGGTCGAGGAGCTGTCGCGCCCGCTCGAGGGCGTCCACCGGCCCGGCCACTTCCGCGGCGTCGCGACGGTCTGCCTGAAGCTGTTCACCATCGTCCGGCCCAACCGCGCCTACTTCGGCCAGAAGGACGCCCAGCAGGTCGCCGTCGTGCGACAGATGCTCCGCGACCTCCACTTGGAGCTCGAGCTGCGGGTGCTCCCGACTGTCCGCGACGCGGACGGGCTCGCGCTCTCCTCGCGCAACGCCTATCTGAGCGAGGAGGAGCGAGAGCGCGCGCGCGCCCTCCCCCGTGCGCTGGCGACGCGCGACCCCGCACGCGCCCGGGCGCTGCTCGACGGCCTCGAGGTCGAGTACGTCGAGGTCGCCGACTTCGATCCGCGCGTGCTCGCCGCTGCGGTGCGCGTCGGCTCGACCCGCCTGATCGACAACGTGACCCTGGAAGGAGACGAGTGATGGCACCGCGCTACGCCGCCCCCCGCGAGGCGAAGCTGACCCTCCCCGAGCTGCCCGAGCTGAAGCGGCAGCGCCGGCGGATCGTGATGGTGACCGCGTACGACGCGCCGAGCGGCCGTCTCGCCGACGAGGCCGGCGTGGATCTCGTGCTGGTCGGCGACTCCGCGGCGATGACCGTCCTCGGGCACGACTCGACCGTCCCCGCGACCGTCGAGGAGCTGCTCGTGCTGACGCGCGCGGTAACGCGCGGGGCCCGCCGCCCGCTGGTGATCGCCGACATGCCGTTCGGCTCGTTCCAGGTCTCCGACGAGTCGGCGCTCGAGAACGCGATCCGCTTCGTCAAGGAGGGCGGCGCCGACGCGGTCAAGCTCGAGGGAGCCGGAGCGACGCTCTCGCGCGTGCGCGCGCTCGTCGGCGCCGGGATCCCGGTCATGGGCCATGTCGGGCTGACCCCGCAGTCGGCCACGATGCTCGGCGGCTTCCGCGCCCAGGGCCGCACGGCCGCGAAGGCCGACCGGCTGTACGCCGACGCGCTCGCGCTCGAGGAGGCCGGCTGCTTCGCCGTCGTGCTCGAGGCGGTCCCCGCGCCGGTCGCGGCGCGCGTGACCGATGCGCTCAGCGTCCCGACGATCGGAATCGGCGCCGGCGCCGACTGCGACGGCCAAGTGCTCGTCTGGCACGACCTGCTCGGCCTCTACGACGGCCCCGCGCCGCGCTTCGTGAAACGCTACGCCGACGTGGGCGGCGAGACCGTGCGCGCGCTGCGCGCGTACGCCGCCGACGTCCGGGAGGGCAGCTTCCCCGAGGAGCAACACACCTACTCGATGCCGGAGGAGGAGCTCGCGCTGTTCGAGGCGCGATTCGCGGCCGCCGCCCCCCGTCGGTAGCTGAGCGCGCCCGAGCCGCCGGCGAGCCGCCGGAGCTCCAACGCGCACCGCAAACCGAGGGACCCCCGCCCTGGGAGGGGTTTCGCGGCTCCACCCGCTTCCCGGCGTCGATCGTACCGCTCCACGATTCGCACGTCGGTGACGGATTCGCGCCGATTACGTGCCAACCGCGCCGGTCCGGCGCCGCTCCACAGCACAGCGCTACACGAGACCGTAGGCGCGTGCGAGTGCGAGCGTCGGGGCGGCGGCAGGCAACACGCTCGCAGCGAGTGCCCGCGGCCAGCTCCACTCGTGGACGACCCGGACGCCGAGGACGAGCAGCCCGACGGCCCAGACGACGAACGCCGTCTCGAGCGCCTCGAAGACCGTGTGCCCGCCGCCGGCGTCCGCGCCGCCGGAGCGGAACAGGTCCTCCCCGTGGACGGCAAGCCGGACCGGCCAGGCGAGCAGCGAGAGCGCAATCGGGACGGAGGCGAAGGCGAGGATGTGCCGGGCGTGCCTGTAGGTCGCGTGCGACCGCCCGAGGCGCAGGCCCACGAGCAGCAAAAGTCCGAGGACGAAGTAGGCGCCGAAGGCGTATATCGCGCCGCCGACGATTGCCCAGACGGCGATCAGCAGCGGGTCGTACTCGGGGTCGTCGAGCAGCCGCCCGGCGATCGTCGTCCCCAGCACGACGGAGACGGCCGCCAGGAAGAGGACGGCGACGATCGGCTCCTGACGGGCCTCCGCGGCCTCGTCCGAGCCGTCCCGCAAGGCGGCGAAGACGGCACCCGGCGCCTGCAGTACGAGCACGGCACGCAACCACCAGGCGCGCTCCGCGTTGCCGGCGCGGTCCGCGTCGACGCTCACGCGGTTCAGCGTACGCGCGCGAGGCCGCGGGCTCAGACGCCTTTCGGCGCTTCGACCGCGGCGGCCGGCCCCGCAGCGAGGTCGGGGTGCTCGTCGAACCCGTACTTGACGATGGCGCGCTTCGCTGCCTTGACCTCGTCCAGCCGCCCGACCGGCCGCCCGTGCGGCGCGCCCTTCAGCTCCTCCGGCCGCTCCCCCGCCTCGCGCGCGATCGCGATCAGGGCGTCGGCGAACGCGTCCAGGGTCTCCTTCGTCTCGGTCTCGGTCGGCTCGATCATCAGTGCCTCGGGGACGATCAGCGGGAAGTAGATCGTCGGCGGGTGGAAACCGAAGTCCATCAGGCGCTTCGCCACGTCGAGCGCCGTGACGCCGTGAGCCCGCTTCAGCCCCCGGGCGGACAGGACGAACTCGTGCATGCAGAGGCGATCGAACGGCAGCTCGTAGACGTCGCGGAGGCGCGCGAGCAGGTAGTTCGCGTTCAGGACCGCGACCTCGGACATCTCGCGCAGCTGCGCCCCGTAGCTGCGGATGTACGCGTAGGAGCGCACGAAGACGCCGAACGGCCCGTAGAAGCCGCGTACCTTGCCGATCGATTGCGGGCGGTCGAAGTCGAGCCGGAAGCGGTCGCCGTCGCGGGCGACCGCCGGCACCGGGAGGTACGGCTCGAGCTCGGCCCGGACGGCCACCGGGCCGCCCCCCGGGCCGCCTCCACCGTGCGGCTGCGAGAAGGTCTTGTGCAGGTTGTAGTGGACGATGTCGAAGCCCATGTCGCCGGGGCGCGAGATCCCGCACACGGCGTTGAGGTTCGCGCCGTCGTAGTACAGGAGCGCGCCGGCGTCGTGGAAGATCTGCGCGACCTCCTCGATGTGCTCGTCGAACAGGCCCAGCGTCGACGGGTTGGTGAGCATCAGCCCTGCGGTCCGCTCGCTCACGAGCTCGCGCAGGTGCTCGACGTCGAGGTTCCCACGAGCGTCGGTCTCCGCCTTCGCCAGCCTGTACCCCGCCATCGCCACGCTCGCCGGATTCGTCCCGTGGGCGGTGTCGGCGGTGATCACCGTGTCCCGCTGCTCGCCCTCCCCGCGGGCGGCGAAGTGGGCCCGCATGAGGAACAGTCCGGTGAGCTCGCCCTGCGACCCCGCGGCGGGCTGCAGGGACACGGCGGGCAGCCCCGCAACCTCGGCGAGGATCTCCTGCAGCCGCCACATGAGCTCGAGCGCGCCCTGCGCTCCGTCCTCGCCCTGCAGCGGATGCAGGTCGCGGAACCCGGGAAGCGCAACGACGCGCTCGTTGACGCGCGGGTTGTACTTCATCGTGCACGACCCCAGCGGGTAGAAGCCCGTGTCGATCCCGTAGTTGCGCGTGGTCAGCTCCGTGAAGTGGCGCACCACCTCCGGTTCGGACAGCTCGGGCAGCCGCGGCGGGCGAGCGCGGCGGAGCCCGTCGGGCACCTCGGGCGCCGGCAGCTCGACCCGCGGGAGCGCCGACGCGCGCCGGCCCGGCCGGGACTTCTCGAAGACGAGCTTCACGCGCGCAGCGACTCCACCAGCCGGTCGACGTCCGCCGGCGTCCGCTTCTCGGTGACCGCGACGAGCAGCGCGTCGTCGAGTCCTTCGTAGTCGCGCCCCAGCGCGTACCCCGGGTGGACGCCGTACGCGCGCGCCGAGGCGACCGCCTCGCGCGCGGGCCGTCCGGCGCGGACGGCAAACTCCTTGAACGTTGTCCGCTCTGGAAACACCAGATCGAACCCGGCGTCCTGCAAGCGGCCCTTCGCGTACTCGCCGAGGGCCATGCAGGTCTCCCCCAGCTCGCGCAAGCCCTGCGGGCCGAGCCAGCACAGCGTGATCAGCCCGCCGAGCGCGAGCAGGGTCTGATTCGTCGTGATGTTCGACGTCGCCTTCTCCCGGCGGATGTGCTGCTCGCGGGTCTGCAGGGTCAGCACATATCCGCGCCGGCCGTGGCGATCGGTCGTCTCGCCGACGATCCGGCCGGGCATGCGGCGCGTGAAGTCGGCCTTGGCCGCCAAGAACCCGTAGTGCGGACCGCCGAACGCCTGCGGATTGCCGGCGCCCTGGCCCTCGCCGACCGCCATGTCGCATCCGTACGCGCCTGGCGCCTCCAGGACGCCGAGGGAGACGAGATCGACGTGCGCGACCGCCAGGGCCCCGGCGTCGGCGGCCGTGGCGGCAAGGTCGGGCGCCGGCTCCAGGCAGCCGAAGAAGTTCGGCTGCTGGA
>JACVRR010000085.1 GCA_014534345.1 Thermoleophilia bacterium
CCCCTGAGGGCGTGGTCGGGCGACCCCCCGGCGTGGCCGTCGTGGTTGTCGAGCGGGCAGTTGTGCTGCGCGACGGTTTTGTGGTCGCGGCTGGGGCCGCCGAAGCGGCCGGGGGGGGCCCGCGCGGGCGCGCCGCCGCGCACGTCGAGGTCCTCCGCCCGGGGCGCCAGCGGGTCGACCCGCCGGCCGCTGACCGTCTGGATCGCCGAGCCGCCGCTCACGCCCGCCGCACCCGGCACATCGTCCAGCGGTCGCACCAGTCAGGGCACGTCCCGGTCCGCGGATCGCGGCGGACGTCGCCGGCCCGGATGCGCGCGACGATCCCGCGAGCGCGCTCGGCCGCGGTCTCGACCTGCGCCCAGAAGTCCTCGGGCGAGAGGTAGTCGTTGCGGTGGAAGCCGGGCACACCGTCCTCGCGGACGTCGTCCCGCAGGAGGCCGCGCGCCTCGCGGCGGCCGGCGAGCGGGCGGTAGACGCCGCCCAGGGGATCGATGCCGACCAGGTCGCGCAGGACGAGCATGTAGAGCGGGATCTGCAGGCGCAGCTCGGACTCGATCCGCGCCGCCGAGTGGGCGCTCTTGCCCGACTTGTAGTCCTGGACGATCCCGCGCGCGCTGAACGGGTCGACGTCGATCCGGTCGATCTTCCCGGAGACGGTGAAGCCGCCGAGGTCGAGCCCGCGCTGGAGCTCCGGCGCCGACCGCTCGGAGCCGAACGAGAGCTCGAAGCGGCGCGGCACGAGCGGCGTGGCCAGCTCGGCCTCGGCGCGAACGAGCGCCTCGAGGTCACGGGCGAGCGTGCCGCGGAGCTCGCGCGCCTCGAGCGCCGACATCTGGACGCCGACGCCCGCCAGCGCGCCGTCGAGGCACTCGGCGAGGAACTCGAGCGCCTCGCCCAGCCGCTCGGGCTGCGGCCGCTCGATCCCGAGCCGCTTCGGCAGGCCCGCGTAGAACCGGTACAGCGCCTGGTGGGCGACCTGCCCGCGGAGCCGCGCGTCGACCTCGGCGTCGATCGCACGGGGCGAGACGACCCGGTCGACGAACCAGATGGAGGAGCAGTCGGCGAACGCCTCCAGCTCGGTGACGCCGAACGAGGTGCGGGCCTCGAGCTCGGCGAGGACGTCGGGATGACGGAGGCGCGTCCGACGCTCGAACGCCGCGAGCGCGCGCGCGAGGCGGCGCTCCCAGCCGTTCGCCGCCGCGACGGCGCTCGCCTCCTCCCGGTGCTGGGCGGCCAGCGCCGCCACCGCGCGGATGCGCTCGCGCTCCGTGGGCGCGCGCTCGAGCGGCCAGGTCAGCGCCGAGAGCGGGCGGCGTCGCGTCCAGCGTGCGACCTCGTCCGGGTCAAACGCGCGCCGCGTCTCGTCCCAGTACGGGCTCGGCTCGCGCGGCGAGCCCTCGTCGCCGGCCGCCTGCCGGACGAGAACGAGCCGCCGCGACGCCCGCGTGCAGGCCGCGTAGAAGAGGTAGCGGTCGCGGGACGCCTGCTCGGGACGGCGAAGCCGCGCCGCGCGCCGCTCGTCCAACTCGCGGCGGCGCTCGTCGTCGAGGAACGGCGAGACGTCGCCGCGGCGCGGGAGCGTGCCCTCCTCGAGGCCGAGCACGAACACGACCTCGGCTCGCCGCGTCCGCGCGCGGAGCAGATCGACCACGGCGACGCGGCCGGGCTCGCGCGCGCCGGTGAGCCGCACGGTCGTGCGCTCGAGCGCGCCCAGCACGTCGTCGCGCGAGACCGGACGGCCGAGCGCCTGCCACCCGTCCAGCTCGTCGAGCACACGCCGGACCCCGTCGAGCGAGCGCAGGTCGGCGAGGCCGCGCTCGTCGGCCGGCGGCGCCTCGAGCCCGTGCGCCCCGCGCAGGAGCTCGCAGGCCACGGCGCGCGCCGCCGCCACCGGGCCGGGCGACGTCCGGAGCGTCTCGAGCACGGGGATCGGCGCTGCGCGCAGGCGCAGCGTCTCCTCCTCCACGCGCTCGTCGGCGACGGCGCGCCCACGCAGGCGGCCCTCCAGGAAGTCGACGTGCGGCCGGGCGAGGCCGGAGTACGGGGAGCGGAGGAATGCGTACAGGCGTGCACGCGTGCGGTCCGCCCACTCCCAGCGGAGAAGCGACAGCAGCGCGTGGCCGAACGGCGTCTGCGCCAGCGGCACGCGCGCTTCGATCGCGAACGGCACTCCGAGCGTGGCGAATCCCGTCAGCAGCGCTTGGCGCCAGCGCTCGAGCGACGGGCAGACGACCGTGATCGCCTCGGCAGGCGTGCCGCCGCGAAGGAGGGCGAGGATCTCGTCGGCCACCAGCTCGACGGTTCCGCGCAGGCCGGCGCCCTCGAGCCAGCGAACCGCGCCCTCGAGCGGGGGCGGCGCTCCGGGGCGGGCCGCCGCGAACAGCGCGCGCTCGAGGTGCGCGAGCGCGGGGTGCGCCACCTCACCGTAGCGGGGAGGCAGCTCCGCGATCCGTCCGGCTGCCAGCTGGGCGAGATCGTCCGACGTTCGCTCGAGCGACGCGAACGCGGGCCGACCCGGCTCGTACGGCAGGGAGACGAGAACGTCGGTGCGGCCGGCGAGCGCCTCGAGGAGCAGCCACTGCGTGGCCGTCAGGTCCTCGAACCCGTACGCGAGGACCGGCCTTCCGTCCCACGCGGCCAGCTCGCGCTCCACGCGCTCGGCCGCGAAGCGGCGCCGGCGGGACTCGTCCCACAGGCCGAGGTCGTCGAGCTCGGCGCGATACGTGGCGTAGAGGTCGCCGAGCCGGCCGCCGAGGTCGGCCGGCTCGAGGCGCGCGGCCTCCACCTCCTCGAGCGCGCCCGCGAGCGCCTCGGCGAACCCGTCGGTTCGGGCGGAGCGGGCGTCGCCGTCCGTCTCCGCGCGGGCCAGGGCCGCGCGCACGGCGAGCGCGCGCTGGGCGGCGGTCGCCGCGGGACGGGCACCGTCGCCAGAGGCCGCCAGCTCCTCGAACAGATCGTCGAACGTTCCGATCGAGCCGCCGAGCAGTGCCGGCACGGACGCGAGCAGCTCGCGCTCGACCGCCTCGACGTCCGACCCGCTCGGCACGATCAGGACCGGCTCGCGCGCGCCAGCGGCGAGGTACCGCTCGAGCAGCAGCGCAACCTTGCCCGCGTTCGCGGGCCCCGTGACGAGCGTCAGGGCGATCGACCCATCGTAGAGCGGGTGCCTGACGGCTCCCGCCCGCGCGGGCGCACGAAATTGTGCAAAGAGCGCGAAATTCCTCGCGCTCGATTTCGCCGCAGCGGTCGCCGAGAAGGGGCCGGGGAGCCCCTCGCCGCCCTACTGCGCCGACTTCGGCCGGCGCCCGCGCCGCGCGACCTGGCGGCCGCCGAGCTTCTCGGCCTCGTCGTCGGTGACGTCGAGCTCGCGAACTCCCTTCCGCGCGTCACGGTAGGTGATCCGGATCGTCGCTCCTTTTCCTTCCGGGATCTCGTCGCCCGAGAGATCCGAAACAAGGACGGTCTTTCTCGCCAAGGATTCCTCCCTCCGTAGGACAGCCGCGACGCGATTCTAGTCGAAACTTGACACCGAATCTACGCGGCTTCGCGCGCACGCCGTATTCGATACGAGCGAAGCAGGCTCAACAACGCTTGTTCCTCCTGGTTCAAACCGGTATCGCGCGCGCCGACGATGCGCAGCCGGCGGGGACGGAAGTCGTCGATCGTGCGCCCGTCGAGGTACTGATCGACGACCGCCGGACTGACGTACGACGTGCGCGCGACCGCCGGAGTGTTCCCGAGCTGCTCGCCGACGGACCGCATCACCGCCGCAACCGCTCGCCGGGCCTGCGTCTCGGACTGGGGCAGCCCGCGCTCCGCGAACGCGATCGCCGCCGCAAGCGTGCCGCCCCAGGTGCGGAAGTCCTTCGCGCTGAAGTCCTCGCCGAGGTGCTCGTGGACGTACTCGTTCAGCGTCCGGCTCGTGAGGTTGAACACGTCGTCGCCGATCCGGTACCGGAACAGCCGCGTACCGCCCGCGAAGGCGAGCAGCGTGCCGAGCGCCGCGGCTAGTTCGTCGTCGACGACGGCGCGCCGCACCTGGAGCTTGCCCTTGCCGCGGTAGCTGAAGCGGATCCGGTTGCCGCGCACGTCGACGTGCCGCTTGCGGAGCGTGGTCACGCCGTACGTCCGCGACTCGCGCGCGTACCGCTCGGAACCGACGCGAAACCAGGTGAGGTCGATGATCCGGAGCGCGACCGCGCACGTCCATCGGCGCTCGAGCGGCTCGAGCTCGATGTGCTCCGACATGGTCGCGCGCAGCTCCGGTAGCCGTTCCGCGAACCGGACGAGCTTGTCGTATTTCACCTGCTCCTGGCGGGCGCGATATTCGGGGTGGTAGAGGTACTGCCGCCGCCCCGCGGCGTCGACGCCGGTCGCCTGGAGCTTCGCGTGCGCGCGCGGCGAAATCCAGACGTCTCGCCACGCCGGCGGGATGCGAAGGCCCTCGATCCGCTCGAGCTTCTTCGCGTCGACGATCCGGTTTCCGCGCGAGTCGTAGTAGCGGAACCGTCTCGGCGACCCCTGACGGGTCCAGCCCCCTCGACGCGCCATCCCCGCGCTATGTCCGCGCGGAAGCGGCCGTAATCGTCCCTAGAATCCCGCGCGTGGACGTCCGGACGATCGTCGTTCTCGAGGGCGACGAGACAGGCCAGGAACTCCTCGAGCAGGCGCTGCGCGTGCTCGCGCCCGACGTCATCGGGTTCGAGCTCGAGCTGCCGCGCTTCGACCTCTCCCTCGAGCACCGCCGCGCGACCGCAAACGGGATCGTGCACGAGGCGGCCGCGGCGATCCGCGAGGCGGGGCTCGCGCTGAAAGCGGCGACGGTCACGCCCGAGACGCGCGGCGACGTCGGTTCGCCCAACCGGATCCTGCGCGAGGAGATCGGCGGCCGGGTGATCGTCCGCACCGGGCGGCGGCTGCCGGGCGTCGTGCCGCTCGGCGGCGTCCACGGGCCCGTCTCGATCGTGCGCATGGCGGTCGGCGACGCGTACGGCGCACGCGAGTGGCGCGAGGGCGAGGGCGCCGACGAGGTGGCGCTCCGGACCGAGCGCATCGAGCGTCGGATCTGCCGCGCGGTCGCGGAGTTCGCGTTCCGGCTCGCCGAGCGCGGCGGCGCGCGCGTCTTCGGCGGTCCGAAGTACACGGTCAGCGCGACGTACGAGGGGATGCTCAAGGAGGAGCTCGACGCGGCGGCCGGGCGGCATCCCGCCGTCCCCTACGAGCCGCAGTTGATCGACGCGACCTTCGCGCTGCTGATCGCGAAGGCCGGCGAGCCGCTCGTCGTGCCGGCGCTCAACCGCGACGGGGACATCCTCTCCGATCTCGTGCTGCCGCTGTTCGGCTCGATCGCCGGGTCCGAGTCGCTGCTCGTCGCCTTCGACGACGACTTCACGACGCGGGCGGTGATGGCCGAGGCGGCCCACGGGACGGCCCCCGCGCTGC
Organism: Thermoleophilia bacterium; assembly: GCA_014534345.1. GTDB lineage: Bacteria > Actinomycetota > Thermoleophilia > Gaiellales > Gaiellaceae > JACVRR01. Next base: position 5,443 of record JACVRR010000085.1, read on the forward strand.
AGGGCAAGGACGTCGCCAACCCGCTGGCGATGATCCTCGCCGGCGCGGCGCTCCTCTCCTACGGCGACGCCGCGGAGACCCAGCAGGCGTCACGCGCGGTCCGCGAGGCGTCCCTCGAGGCGGTCGCCGACGGGGTGCGAACCGCCGACCTCGGCGGCCACGCCGGGACGTCCGAGTTCACCGACGAGGTGATCCGGCGCGTGCGGTCGAAGCTCGACGTGTGGGCGACTTTGTAGGGTTTGGCGCCGTGAGGGTCGGGGTGCCGAGGGAGCGAGCGGCCGGCGAGCAGCGGGTCGCACTCGTCCCGGAGTCGGTCGAGCGGCTCGCGCGCCAGGGCGTCGAGACCGTCGTCGAGGCGGGCGCCGGAGAGCGCGCGTCGCACGCCGACGACGCGTACGTCGAGGCAGGCGCCGCCGTGGTCGCCGACTTCGCCGAGCTGGCCGCGGGCGTCGAGGCGGTCGCGAAGGTGCAGCGCCCGTCGGCCGCCGAGCTGGAGGCGTTGCGCGAGGGGACGGTGCTCGTCGGCTTCCTGCAGCCGCTGACGGATCCCGCGGGCGTGGCGCGGCTGGGCGAGCGCGGCGTCGTCGCCTTCGCCCTGGAGTCGATCCCGCGGATCACGCGCGCGCAGCCGATGGATGCGCTCTCCTCTCAGGCGACCGTGGCGGGCTACAAGGCGGCGCTGCTGGCGGCCGAGCGTCTGCCGAAGTTCTTCCCGCTGCTCATGACCGCGGCCGGCACCGTCCCGCCGGCGAAGGTGCTCGTGCTCGGCGCCGGCGTGGCCGGCCTGCAGGCGATCGCGACTGCGCGCCGGCTGGGCGCGGTCGTGTCCGCCTTCGACGTACGCCCGGTCGTGAAGGAGCAGGTCGAAAGCCTCGGCGCGAGCTTCCTCGACCTCGGCGTGCGCGGGGAGGAGACGGCCGGCGGGTACGCGCGCGAGCTGACCGAGGAGGAGCAGCGCCGGCAGCAGGACGAGCTCGAGCGCCGCATCCCCGAGTTCGACGTCGTGATCACGACCGCGCTCGTCCCCGGCCGCCCGGCGCCGCGGCTGATCCCGGCCGGCGCGGTCGCGCGAATGCGCCTCGGGTCGGTGATCGTCGACCTGGCGGCGGAGGCGGGGGGCAACTGCGAGCTGACCGTCCCGGGCGAGGAGGTGGAGCGCGACGGCGTCCGCCTGGTCGGGTTCACCGACCTGCCGAGCCGGATGGCCGCCACCGCGAGCCAGCTCCTCTCGCGCAACGTCGCGACGCTGCTCGCCCACCTCGCGCCCGACGGCGAGCTGCGGCTCGCCTTCGAGGACGAGATCGTCGCGGGCGCCTGCGTCGCGCGGCCGGAGGGTGTTCGCACGTGAGCACGCTGCGCGTCCGAGGATCGTCGCGAACGGGCACCCGCCGGGTCCGTACGCCTACCCCGCGTCAGCTGCGAGGAGCGTCGCTCTGAGCGCCCAGCTGATCGCCAGCCTGACGATCTTCGCGCTCGCCGCCTTTCTCGGCTTCGAGCTGATCTCGCGCGTGCCGACGCTGCTGCACACCCCGCTGATGTCGGGGACGAACGCGATCTCGGGGATCATCGTCGTCGGCGCGATCCTCGTCCTCGGCTCGTCGGACGTCCTGCTCGAGCAGGTGCTCGCCTTCGTCGCGCTCGTGTTCGCGACGGTCAACGTCGTGGGCGGCTTCCTCGTCACCGACCGGATGCTGGAGATGTTCAAGCAGCAGCGGCGTCCCCCCGGCGGATGACGCCCGCGTTCTCGCTGTCGCCGAACGTCGTCGACCTCGCCTACGTCGTCGCGGCGGTCGGGTTCGTCGTGGGGATCAAGGCGCTCTCCTCGCCACGCACGGCGCGGATGGGGATCTGGGTGTCGGCCGTGGGGATGGTCGTCGCGATCGCGTTCACGCTCACGCTTGCGGAGGTCGAGCGCTACGGCCTCGTGGCAGTGGGGCTCGCGCTCGGCGTCGTCATCGGGATCCCCGCCGCACGGTTCGTGCGGATGACCGCGATGCCGCAGATGGTGGCGCTCCTGAACGGGCTCGGCGGGGGCGCGGCGGCGCTCGTCGCGCTCGCCGAGTTCCACCAGTTCGCGCCCCTGGCCGGCCGCGCCGACCGGGACACGGTAATCGCCGGGCTCGCCTCCGGGCTGATCGGCTCGCTGACGTTCAGCGGCAGCCTCGTCGCGTTCGCGAAGCTCCAGGAGCTGATCCGCGGCGCGCCGATCGTCTTCGGCGGCCAGCAGGTGGTGAACGCGATCGTCTTCGCCGGCGCGGTGCTGCTGGCCGTGATCGCGGGCGTCGCCGAGGAGCCGCTCTGGCTGGCGGTGATGGTCGCCGCCAGCCTCGTGTTCGGCGTGCTCCTCGTCCTACCGATCGGCGGCGCCGACATGCCCGTCGTCGTCGCGCTGCTCAACGCGTTCTCCGGCCTCTCGGGCGTGGCGACCGGCTTCGTGCTCGACAACAACGCGCTCATCATCGGAGGCACGCTGGTCGGCGCGTCCGGGACGCTGCTCTCGATCCTCATGGGCCGCGCGATGAACCGCTCGCTGACGAACGTCCTGTTCGGCGCCTTCGGCGCGCCCGCGGCGGTCGCCACGGCCGGGGCCTCCGACGGGCACTCCGCGCGCGCGACGACCGCCGAGGACGTGGCGGTGATGCTCGCCTACGCGCGGCGCGTCGTCTTCGTCCCCGGGTACGGGCTGGCCGTGGCGCAGGCGCAGCACGACCTGGCCCGCCTCGCCGAGAACCTGGCCGCGCGCGGCGTGGACGTGAAGTACGGGATCCATCCCGTGGCGGGCCGCATGCCCGGGCACATGAACGTCCTGCTGGCGGAGGCGAACGTGCCGTACGAGGAGCTGTACGAGATGGAGCGGATCAACCCGGAGCTGCCGCAGACGGACGTCGCCGTCGTCGTCGGTGCGAACGACGTCGTCAACCCCGCCGCGCGCAACCAGCCGGGTAGCCCGATCTACGGGATGCCGATCATCGACGTGGACAAGAGCGCGAACGTCGTGGTGATCAAGCGGAGCCTCAGCCCCGGTTTCGCCGGCATCGACAACCCGCTCTTCTACGAGCAGAACACGGCGATGCTGTTCGCGGACGCGAAGCGGGCGCTCGAGGAGCTCGTCGCCGCGGTGAAGAGCGTCTAGCCGGTCGGGCCGCTGGCCGAGTCGGGCACGCGGTCGTCGCTCGCCGGCGCGCCGCCCCGCGCGGACGCCGACGACGGACGGGCGGAGATCTGGACGAATCCCCACCCTGGGTGGGGTTCGAGTTCCACCGTCCACCCGCCGTCAGCGTACCGCCGGGAATGCGCGCGAAGCCGTCTCGGCTGTGCGCCGAGTTCGTGCCAACGCGGCGCCGTGGGCGCGCCTCCCCGGTCTGCCGCGCGGGCGGGCGCCGGAAGGCGCCAGGACTAGGCTTGCGCCGTGCCGGTTCCCTTCCTGGACGCGACCGCCGTCGAGCGGGCCGTACCTCCGAGCCGTGCCGTCCGGGCGGTGCGCGACGCGTTCGTCGCCTACGCGCGCGGCGAGTGGACAATGCCCGCCAAGCTCTACGTTCCGGCATACCCCGCGGGGGACTTCCGGGCGATGCCCGCGCTCGGCGCGGGGCACGCGCTGCTCAAGTGGGTCACCTCGTTCCCGGGGAACCCCGCACGCGGCCTCCCGACGGTGACCGGCGTCGTCGTGCTCTCGTACGCGGCGACCGGGCTCACGCGCGCGCTGCTCGACGCCGGCGCGGTGACGGCCCTGCGCACGGGCGCGGCGGCCGTCCTCGCGGCCGACGTGCTCGGGCGTGACGGCTGGGACGTCGCCGGCGTGGTCGGCGCCGGCGTGAACGGTCGCGCGGTGATCCGCACGCTCGCGGCGCTCGGCCGCGACGCGTGCGTCTTCGACGCCGACGCCGAGCGAGCGCAGGCGGCCGTCCGCGAGCCCGGCGTCCGCGGCCGCGCGGCCACCGGCATCGACGAGGCGCTCGCCTGCTCCGCCGTCGTCACCGTGACGCCGGGGAGGGAGGTGATCGTCCGCGAGGGGACGCTCCGGCCCGGCCAGCACGTCAGCCTGATGGGCGCGGACGGGCCCGGGAAGGCCGAGATCGCGGTCGCGGAGCTCGAGCGCGCACGCGTGTTCTGCGACGACTGGGAGCAGGCGAGCCACAACGGCGACCTCGCCCACGCCGTGACAGCGGGCGCGGTCGAACGCGGGCACGTGACCGAGCTCGGCGCGGTCTTGACCGGAGCGGCCGCGGGCCGGCGAGCCGACGACGAGACGACGGTGTTCGACTCGACCGGCCTGGCGATCCAGGACCTGGCCGTCGCGCTCGCCGCGGTGGAGCGGCTCGGCGAGCTCGGTGACGTGCCGCTGCTCGACCTCTAGCGTGCGACCGCGTCGACGACGCGCGCCGGGTCGAAGAGCGCGAGGAGCTCGTCATCGCGTCGCCCGAGGATCGCCGCCGCGACGAGCTCGCCGCAGGCGAGCCCGAGGACGTTCCCGTGACCGGAGTAGCCCGCCGCGACCCAGGTGCCCGGGCGACCCGGGACGGCGCCGACCAGCGGCAGCCGGTCGGCGGTGGAACCGAAGATCCCTGCCCACCGGTGCGTCACCGGCGGAACGCGGCCGAGCAGCTCGCGAACGAGAGCCTCGAGCTCGCCCTGGACGGCCGCGGTGGTCGCCTCCTCCGCCGTCCACTCGGTGGCGAGGCTCGTGTCGCGCCGGCCGCCGACGACGAGCCGCCGGTCGGGTGTCTGCTGCCAGTAGTCGTAGCCGTCGCGCGCATAGTGCGGCCGGTCGAAGTGCAGCGCGGACAGCGGCTCGGTGACGAGCACCTGCCCGCGCGCCGGCCGGATCGCGAGGTCGAGCGCGGCGAGGAGGCCCCGCGTGTAGCCGTCGGTCGCGATCACGACGGCGTCCGCCTCGAGCGCCGCGAGCGACTCGACCCGGCTAGCCTCGCGCAGCTCGGCTCCCGCCTCCACGGCGAGGGAGGCGAGCCGACGGACCCAGCGCGCGGGCGCGAGGGCGCCGTCCCGCGGGTGGACGAGCGCGCCCGGGAAGCGCCCGCCCGACGGCACGCCGACCTCGTCGAGCCACTCGGCCGCGAAGCCGTCGGCGAGGAGCGCCTCGTGCTCCCGCTCGAGCCGCGCCCGCTCGCCGGCGTCCCAGGCGAGCCGCAGGCTGCCCGTACGCCGGAACGCGTCGCCCGCCAGCCCCGCGAGCCGCTCGACCGCCCGCTCGCTGGCCTCCCAGAGCAGTCGCGCGGCTCCGCCGAGCAGTACGCGCGCCTCGTCGTACGGCATCGCGCCGCCGCGCAGCGCGAAGCCGCCGTTGCGGCCGCTCGCGCCGGACGCAACCGTGCGCGCCTCGTGCACCCGCACCTCGACCCCGGCGGCCGCGAGCGCGAGTGCGCACGCGCACCCGGTGACGCCCGCTCCGACGACCTCGACCTCCGCGCGGCCGCGGAGGCGCCGGCGAGGGAGCGGGTCGGTCGCCTCCTCCAGCCAGTAGGAGCCCACGCCCCGATCGTATGCCCGGCCCGTCTCGGCTGTCGTCTACGAGGCGGACGCGCGGTACACACCGTCGGCCGCGACGGCGAGACCCGCCAGCTCGAGCTCCGCGAGCGCCGCGGCCAGGCCGCCCGCCGATAGC
>JACVRR010000098.1 GCA_014534345.1 Thermoleophilia bacterium
CCGCTCGGTGCAGCGGCTGCCAGTACAAGGTCACCGCCGCCCGTGGGTTGGCCTCCAGCTCGCGCCCCTTGCGGCTGGCGTAGCCGGTGTAGAAGACGAAGCCTTGCTCGTCCCAGCCGCGCAGCAGCACCGTGCGCGCCGACGGCGCTCCCTCGGCGGAGGCCGTCGCCACGACCATTGCCTCGGGCACTCGGATCCCCGCCCGCCGCGCGTCCTCCAGCCACCGGGCGAACTGCCGTAGCGGGTCGGGATCGACGTCCTCCTCGAGCAGCGGCGCTACGCGCGGGTCGTGCATCACCGCGAATCTTCGCCGTTAGGCTGCTCGGGTGGCCGCGGGCGAGGTCGAGATCCGCTTCTGCGACGACCTCGGGGCGGCGGGGTTCGGTTGGGAGGCGCAGGAGTTCCTCCGCCGGACGTCGCACGCGCTCGCGCACGACGGCGGCGTCTGGCTGCTCGACCCGGTCGACGCGCCGCAGGCGCTCGCGCGGGCCGAGCGGCTCGGTGACGTTCGCGCGGTCGTCCAGCTGATCGACCGCCACGACCGCGACTGCGCTGCGCTCGCCGCGCGCCTTGCCGTCCCGCACCTGGAGGTTCCCTTCGACGGCGTCCCCGGCTCGCCGTTCGAGGTCGTCCGCATCGCCGACCGCCCGTTCTGGCACGAGGTCGCCCTGTGGTGGCCGGAGCGGCGCGTGCTCGTCTGCGGCGACGCGCTCGGCACGGTCGGCTACTTCCTGGCACCGGGCGACCGGCTCGGCGTTCACCCGCTTCTGCGCCTGACCCCGCCCCGCGTCCTGGCGACGCTCGAGCCGGAGCACGTGCTCGTCGGGCACGGCGCGGGCGTGCACGGACCCGACGCGGCCGCAGCGGTCGAGCGGGCCGTGGCGACGGCGCGCCGTCGCATCCCGGGCGCGTTCCTGCACGGGTTCCGCCAGCTGCTCCGGCATGGCTAGCACGCCGGCCATCGGGCCGGGGCGCACGCTCCAGGCCGAGACGTACCTCGCGGGCCTCCGTGGCCGGCGGCCGCGCCTCCCCTTCGATCCGGCGGCGGTCGAAGAGCAGGCGCGCCGGCGGATGTCGGCTGAGGGGTTCGCGTACGTCGCCGGCGGCGCCGGGGTCGAGTCGACGATCCGGGCGAACCGGGACGCGCTCGAGCGGTGGCGGATCGTGCCGCGGATGCTGCGCGACGTCTCCGCGCGCGACCTGACCGTCGAGCTGTTCGGACGCCGCCTGTCCGCGCCGGTCCTGCTCGCGCCCATCGGCGTCCTGGAGGTCGCGCACCCGGCCGCCGACCTCGCCGTCGCGCGCGCCGCGGCAGCGGACGGGATCCCGTTCGTCTTCTCCAGCCAGGCTTCCGTCCCGATGGAGGAGTGCGCCGCCGCGATGGGCGACGCCCCGCGCTGGTTCCAGCTCTACTGGAGCACCGTGGACGAGCTGGTCGAGAGCTTCGTCCGGCGCGCCGAGGCGTGCGGGTGCGAGGCGATCGTCCTGACGCTCGACACGACGATGCTCGGCTGGCGGCTGCGCGACCTCGACCTCGGCCACCTGCCCTTCCTGCGCGGGAAGGGGATCGCGCAGTACACGAGCGATCCGGTGTTTCTCGAGCTCGTGCGCGCCGCCGGCGCCGCGCCGCCGGCCGACCGTCCGACGCTCGCGGCGCTGCGTGCACTCGTCGACGTCGCCCGCGCGTACCCCGGCGGCCTGTGGTCGAACCTGCTCTCGCGGGAGCCGCGGGCGGCCGTCCGCCGCTTCGTCGAGCTCTACTCCCGCCCGTCGCTGCGGTGGGACGACCTCTCCTGGCTGCGCGAGCGGACCCGTCTGCCGATCGTGCTCAAGGGGATCCTCCACCCGGACGACGCGCGCGAGGCGGTCGGGCGCGGGATGGACGGGATCGTCGTCTCGAACCACGGCGGCCGCCAGGTCGACGGCGCGCTCGGGACGCTCGACGCGCTTCCCGCGGTCGTCGAGGCGGTCGGCGGTCGCGTCCCCGTGCTCCTGGACGGCGGCATCCGCGGCGGGGCGGACGTGCTGAAGGCGCTCGCGCTCGGCGCGACGGCCGTCCTGCTCGGGCGCCCGTATGTGTACGGGCTGGCGGTGGCGGGCGAGGACGGCGTGCGCCAGGCGATCGGCAACCTGGTGGCGGACTTCGACCTCACGCTCGGCCTGGCCGGGCACACCGCGGCGAGCACCGTCCGGGCCGACGCGGTCACGCGGGTGTAGGACGCGGCCGCCGTCGCGTGCAGGCATCCGCCCCGGGCGCCGCGGCCGCACTCCCCGCCGGGGTGGGGACCCCCCGGGGTGTCCCTCCGCCACCCGCGGTCAGCGTATCGCCGCAGGTCGCGCAACAGTGAAAAGGAAGAGCACCGAATCCGCACGCGGCGTGACACGGTTCCACGCGCGCGACGGCGACGCCCGCGGTCAGCCGCCGAGCTCGCCGCGTCTGAAGCAGCCGACCACGTGGTCGTCGACGAGCCCGGCCGCCTGCATGAACGCGTAGCAGATGGTCGGCCCGACGAAGCGGAAGCCGCGCCGCTTGAGGTCGCGGCTGAGCGCCCTCGACTCCGCCGTCTCCGCCGGGATGTCGCCCAGCGATCGCGGGCGGTTGACGATCGGCTCGCCGCCGACGAACTCCCACGCGTAGTCGGCGAAGCTCCCCCGCTCCGCCCGGACCTCGAGCACCCGGGCGGCGTTCGCCACGGTGGCCTCGATCTTCGCCCGGTTCCGGACGATGCCCGGGTCGCCGAGCAGCCGCGCGACGTCGCGCTCCCCGAAACGCGCCACCGCCTCGGCCTCGAAGCCGGCGAACGCTCGCCGGTACCCCTCGCGCTTGCGCAGCACGGTCAGCCACGAGAGCCCCGCCTGCGCGCCCTCGAGCACCAGCAGCTCGAACAGGTGCCGGTCGTCGCGCGAGGGGACGCCCCACTCCTCGTCGTGGTAGGCGGCCAGCAGCGCGTCCGAGCCGGCCCACTCGCACCGCGCCTCCACGGGCAGTAGCCTCGCACGCGGATGGAGCTGCGCGCTGACCTCCTCCGCCTCGTGCCCGACGAGCGGCGTGTGACGACGAGCGAGTCCGTGCTCGACCAGCACGCGCAGGACCTCAGCTACCACCGCCCTCGTCGGCCGGACGCCGTCGTCTACGCGAAGACGACCGAGGAGGTCGCTGCGCTGCTCCGGTGGGCGAGTGAGCAAGGCGTCCCGGTCGTCCCGTTCGGGGCAGGCACGAGCCTGGAGGGCCACGTGATCCCCGCCCGCGGTGGGATCTCGCTCGATCTGACCCGCATGGACCGCATCGTCGAGCTGCGGCCGCACGACCTGCTGGCCGTGGTGCAGGCGGGCGTGCTGCGCAGCGCGCTGAACGCGGCGGCGGGCGAGCACGGCCTGCAGTTCCCGGTCGACCCCGGCGCGGACGCCACCCTGGGCGGGATGGCGGCCACGAACGCGAGCGGGACGACCACCGTCCGCTACGGCGGGATGCGGACGAACGTGCTCGCGCTGGAGGCGGTGCTCGCCGACGGGCGCGTCGTCCGCGCCGGCAGCCGCGCGGCGAAGACGTCGGCCGGCTACGACCTGCGTTCGCTGTTCGTCGGCTCCGAGGGAACGCTCGGCGTCATCACCGAGTTGACGCTTCGGCTGCACGGGATCCCTGAGGCGGTCGTCGGCGTTCGCGCGGCGTTCGCCGACCTCGACGCCGCCTGCGCGGCCGCCGTGGCGCTCGTCGGCTCCGGATTGTCGGTCGCGCGGCTCGAGCTGCTCGACGCGCTGACGATCGCGGCCGTCAACGCCTACAAGGGGATGGCATACGCGGAGGCGCCGAGCCTGTTCCTCGAGCTGGCGGGCAGCGAGGCGGGCGTCGGCGGTGACGTCGAGGCGGCGCGGGAGCTGTGCGAGGGCGAGGGCTGCCTGGCGTGGGCGGCGGAGCGAGATCCCACCGCGCGCGCGCGCCTGTGGGAGGCGCGCCACCACGTCCTCTTCGCGCTCGTGCACGGGTCGCCGGGGAAGCTGCACAAGTCGACCGACGTCTGCGTTCCCGTCTCGGAGCTGCCGGGGGCCGTTCGGCGCGCCCGCCTGCTGGCCGAGGACTCGGGTCTCGCGGCCTCGATCATCGCCCACGCCGGCGACGGGAACTACCACGTCCTCTTGATGCTCGATCCGGCCGACCCCGCCGAGCTCGCCGCCGCGGAGCGTCTGAACGACGCGCTGGTCGAGCACGCGCTCGCCGTGGGCGGAACGTGCACCGGAGAGCACGGGATCGGCCAGGGCAAGATCGGCTACCTCGAGCGCGAGCACGGCGACCTGCTGCCGCTGATGCGCGACGTGAAGCGCGCCTTCGACCCCCAGGGGATCCTCAACCCAGGCAAGGTCGTCGCGTCCGAGGCAGCGTTGCGCTAGCGTCCCGCGCCATGGCCGAGCTGGCGGCAATCGGGATCGTGACGCGTGACATGGGCGAGGCGGTGCGCTTCTACCGCCTGCTCGGCATCGACGTCCCCGACCCGGACGGCGACCACCTCGACGTCACGCTCCCGAACGGCCTGCGCCTGATGTGGGACACGCAGGAGCTGATGAAGCAGCTCCACACGGTCTGGGTCGAGCCGACGGGGCACCGGACGGCGTTCGCGTTCGCATGCGACAGCCCCGCCGATGTCGACGCGCTCTACCGGCGGATCGTCGAGCACGGGTTCCGCGGCGGCCGCGAGCCGTGGGACGCCTTCTGGGGTCAGCGCTACGCCTGGGTCTACGACCCCGACGGCAACCAGATCGACCTGTTCGCGCCGCTCGGCTAGCGGGCGGGCGCCCGGTCAGGCCGGCGCACGGCGCAGCGCGCTGCCGAGTTCGACGTAGAGCTCGCGCGCCGCGGCGACGCCCGTCGGGAACGCCTCGAGCAGCATCCGCTCGTTCGGCGAGTGCGTGTTGCAGTCGGGAGTCGCCATTCCGACCATGAGCGTCGGGATGCCGGCCGCCGCCAGCGACGGCACGATCGGCAGCGTGCCGCCCACGCGGACGACGAGCGGCCGGACGCCGAACACGCGCTCGAGCGCTCGCACCCCGGCCTCGAGCACCGGCCCCTCTCGTGCGACGACGCCTGCCGGGCCGCCCGACAGCTCGACGGTCAGCTCCGACCCCTCCGGCGCGGCGTCGCGCAGCAGCCGCTCGAGCGCCGCGCCGATCACCGCCGGATCCTGCCCGGGCGTGATGCGGACGGTGACCTGCGCGTACGCGCGCGAGACGACGGTCGTGTTCCGCAGCCCCGGCTTGCCGCCGAGGATCGCGGTCACGTCGACCGACGGCTCCGCCCAGGTGCGGACGTAGAACTCGTCGGCCGCGCGCGGGTCGAGCGGCTTGGCGCCGACCCGCCCCAGCTCCTCGTCGCCCGGCGGCATCGCGCGCCAGCTCTCGAGCTCCTCGCGGCCGGGCGGGACGATCCCCTGCCGCAACGGCTCGGGAAGCCGGCCGTCGCGCGGGAAGAGGGCGGTCAGCGCCTGCGCCAGCGCGTGGATCGCGTTCAGCGCCGTGCCGCCGTAGTGCCCCGAGTGCAGGTCGCGGTCACCCGTGCGCAGCTCGACCTCGGCGGCGACGATGCCGCGCGTCGCGGTCACCAGCTCGGGCCGGCCCCAGCGCTTCATCCAGCCGTCCATCGCGACGGCGGCGTCCGCGCCGCGCGCGTCGCGCTCCACGAAGCGCCCCACCGAGTCGCCGTCCGACTCCTCCTCGCCGTCGCAGACGAAGCGCAGGTGGACGGGGAGGCGGCCCTCGCCGACGAGCTCCTCGGCAGCCTTCAGCTGCATCCAGAGCTGGCCCTTGTCGTCGGCGACCCCGCGCGCGTACAGCCACTCGCCGCGCACCGTCGGCTCGAACGGCTCGCTCTCCCACAGCTCGAACGGGTCGGGCGGCTGGACGTCGTAGTGGCCGTACGCGAGGACCGTCGGAGCGTCGTCCCCAGTGGACGCGCGGATCTCGGCGTCGACCAGGCGTCCGTCCTCGAGGATCTCGGCCGTCCCGCCCAGGCGCGTGACGTACTCGGCGACCCAGCCGGCCGCGCGGCGGACCGCGTCGGCGCGCGTCGGGTCGGCGCTGACACTCGGGATGCGCAGGAACTCCGACAGCTCGGCGAGCCAGTCGTCGCGCAGCACGCGCGGGAGGCTACCCGGCGGCCGGGCGCGCGGGGGCGACGCGAGTCGTCGCCTGCTCGCCGGGCGCGCACCGGCTCACGGCGCCGAGACGGCCTCGTACAGCGGCCACTCGCCCGGGACGCCCCTCAGCTCGTGCACCCCGTGCTCGGTGAACTCGACGCCCGACCCGACGACGAGGTCGCGGACGGTGCGCGACGCGACGATGCCGCCGTCCGCCGCCGCGTCCATCACGCGCGCCGCGATGTGGACGGCCAGCCCGCGCACGTCGCCGTTCGCCCGCTCCACCTCCCCCGTGTGCAGGCCGGCGCGCACCCGCAGGCCGACCTCGCCCAGCGCCTCGACGAGGCGGACGGCGCACGTGACCGCCCGGGCCGGCCCGTCGAAGACCGCGAGCACGCCGTCGCCGGTGTGCGCGATCTCGCGGCCGCGGTAGCGCTCGAGGTGCGCGCGGACGATCTCGTCGTGCCTCGCCACCACCGCCCGCCACGCGGCGTCGCCGCGCGCGGCCGCCATCTCCGTCGAGCCGACGATGTCGGTGAAGAGGATCGTGGCGAGCTGCCGGTCGAAGACGGGCGGCGAGCGCGTCCCGGTGAGGAACTCCTCGACCTCGTCCAGCAGGGGGCCGAAGTCGCCGGCGTGAAAGGGGAACGTGTCGACGCCCGGTACCTCGACGTAGCGCGCGTCCGGGATGTGCTCGGCCAGGTACCGCCCGAACGCGGCCCGGTGGTGGCGGCCGCGGCTCCGCTGGAGCACGAGCGTCGGCACGCGGATCGTCGGCAGGACGCCGCGGACGTCGATCTCCGTCACCCAGCGGTACTGCGCCGTCGCCGTGCCGCGCGACATCGACAGCCGTTGGTACCGCGTGAACCACGCCCGGAAGCGCGGGTCGTGGGCGGTCGAAGGCGCGGTCAGGTCGAGGATCTCGGCCGTGACGCCCCAGTGCTGCTCGTAGCGCTCGACGAGCTTCGCGACCGTCGCCTCCGGCATGCCGATCGGGTAGTCGTCGGCCCGTCGCCAGCGCGCGAACGTGTTCGCGAGGACGAGCGCCGTGACGCGCTCGGGATGCGTCGCCGCCAGCAGCGCCGCCAGCGGACCGCCCTCCGTGTCGCCGAGCAGCGCCGCCCGCTCGATCCCGGCGGCATCCATCGCCGCGGTCGCGTCGTCCATCCACTGCTCGACCGTGGGCAGCGCGGCGAGCGGCACCGGGTCGGAAACGCCAGAGCCGCGCCGGTCGAACGCGACGACGCGTGCGAACGAGCCGAGCCGGTCGAGGTAGGCCGCAAGCGAGGGCTCGTCCCACATGACGTCCACGTTCTGCAGCCAGCTCGGCATGAAGACGAGGTCGCGCGGCCCGCGGCCGAACACCTGGTAGGCAACGTACGAGCCGTCGTGGCCGCGCGCGTAGCGCGTCTCGGGACGGGCGTGCTCGGGCCGCATGCGGTACGACCCTACTCGGCTGCGGCGCCCGCCGATCCCGCCGTCCCCGCGAGCTCTGATCTACCTCGTCGTCGCGCTCGCGCTCGGCTTCGTGGTGACGGTCTGGCTGGTGCGCGCGGTGTCGCGCCCCGTCGAGACGCTGCGTCAGCTCCTCCCGGAGGCGACGCAGGTGCACGCTCCGCTAGCAGCAGCCCGCGCGGACGGCCGGGGCGGGCGGATTCTCGTCCGCGCGCGCCGGCTTCGCCGCCCGGACGACCGCGCCGTGCATCCCGTCGGCGACCTCGTGCGTGAACGTGACCGTGACTCCCTCGAGGCCGGCGGCCCGGAGCCCCTGCTCGTACTCGCTCACGGACAACGCGCCGGCGACGCAGCCGACGTAGCTCCCCCGCGCCGCGCGCTCCTCGGGCGTGAGCCGGTCCTCGGCGACGACGTCGGAGATCGCGATCCGCCCGCCCGGCTTCAGCACGCGCGCGAGCTCCGCGAGGGCGGCCGCCTTGTCGACCGAGAGGTTGATCACGCAGTTCGAGATCACGACGTCGACCGACTCGGCGGGCAGCGGCACCTCCTCGATCACCCCCTTGAGGAAGATCGCGTTGTCGACGCCCGCCTCGGCCGCGTTCCGCCGCGCGAGCGCGAGCATCTCCTCGGTCATGTCCAGCCCGAAGGCGCGGCCGCGCGGCGTGACGCGCTTCGCCGACAGGATCACGTCGAGCCCGCCGCCGGAGCCGAGGTCGAGCACCGTCTCGCCCTCCCGCAGCTCGGCGATCGCGGTCGGGTTCCCGCAGCCCAGGCTGGCCAGCGTGGCCGTCGCCGGGAGCCCGTCGCGCTCCGTCGCCGAGTAGAGCGCGCTGCCGAAGTCGCCGGCGTCCGAGTCGCCGCAGCAGGAACCGCTGCCACAGCCGCACGCCGAGCCGGTCGCGGCCGCGCGCGCGGCCTCGGCGTAGCGGCGGCGCACCTCTTCGCGGAGCTCGTGTCCGATACTGGTCACGCGCTGACCTCTTGGAAGTCGACGAGGGACGCGAGCCGGCGGACGGCGTCGCGCGCGAGCGAGTAGTACGCCCACCGACCGCGCTGCTCCCGCTCGAGCAGGCCGGCGTCGGCGAGCTTCTTCAGGTGGTGGCTCACGGTCGGCTGCGACAGCGCGAGCATCGGCACGAACTCGCAGACGCAGACGGGCTCGTCGCTGCGGGCGAGCAGGTTGACGATCCTCACCCGGGCGGGATCGGCGAGCGCGCGGAAGAGCGCTGCCGTCGCCTCGGCCTCCTCGGCGGAGGGCACGGGGCCGGCGAGCGGCGCGCAGCAGTCGATGACGGGTAGCGACCTCATCTCGACGTCCGTCAATATATAGACGGACGTCGATACGACCGTCAGCGGCGCGCGTGCTGAGCACCGCGCTCCTCGTCGACCGGATCAGCGGCGCAGGGAGCGGCGGGTGCCGATCGCGATTCGGGGAGTCGCGCGGGGAGACAGCCAGCGCAGGACGCGGACGAGCTGGGGCCGCGCGAGGCTGATGCACCCGTTCGTAGGGCCGCCGGTCTGCGCGTGCAGGAAGATCCCCGACCCGCGGCCGGGGACGACCGGCCGCATGTTGAACTCGACGACCGCGAGGTAGGGGAATGCGCGGCGCTCCTTCGACATGTCCGCGGTGATGACGCGGAATGGCGGCGGCCGGTTGCAGCCGACGCGCTGGAAGGTGTTGTACGCGGGCGAGCGCGGGTCCTCGACCCACCAGTCGCCGCAGCGCAGGCGCACGTAGCGGTAGTGGACGCCCGGGTTCGGCCGGTTCCCGTACATCGTCGACCCGATCCTGAACGTCCCGATCGGCGTCGTCCCGTCGCCCTCGCGCCGGTGCCTGCGCAGGCCGTTCCGTCCGACGCGGGCGGGATACGGGCCGGCGACCGGGCGCCAGCAGCCGGCGACGCGCCGCCACGTTCGCAGCGTCGCGTGGCTCGTCCGCGCGTGGGCGGCCTCCACCGTGATCAGCTGGCGGCCGGGCGGGCGGGGACGCAGCTCCTCGGCG
>JACVRR010000041.1 GCA_014534345.1 Thermoleophilia bacterium
AAGAAGGCCGAGACGGGGATCATCTACATCGACGAGGTCGACAAGATCGCGCGCAAGGCGGACAACCCGTCGATCACGCGCGACGTCTCGGGCGAGGGCGTCCAGCAGGCGCTGCTGAAGATCCTCGAGGGCACCGTCGCCTCCGTCCCGCCGCAGGGCGGGCGCAAGCACCCGCACCAGGAGTTCCTCTCGATCGACACGACGAACATCCTCTTCATCTGCGGGGGCGCCTTCGCCGGGCTGGAGAACATCATCGGCAAGCGGATCGGCTCGAACTCGGTCGGCTTCGGTGCCCAGATCCGCTCCAGGCGGTCGGTGGAGACGTCCGAGCTGCTCGGCGAGGTGATGCCCGAGGACCTGCTCGAGTTCGGGCTCATTCCGGAGTTCATCGGCCGCCTGCCCGTCGTGTCGGCCGTGCACCAGCTGACCCGCGAGGACCTGGTCCGCATCCTGACCGAGCCGAAGAACGCGCTCGTGAAGCAGTACCAGCGCTTCTTCGGCTACGACACCGTCGAGCTGGTCTTCACCGAGGACGCGCTCTGGGAGATCGCCGACAAGGCGCTCGAGCGCGAGACGGGCGCCCGCGGCCTGCGCTCGATCATCGAGGGCGCGCTGCTCGACGTCATGTTCGAGCTGCCCTCGCGCAGCGACGTCTCCAAGTGCGTGATCACCCGCGAGACGATCGCGAAGGGGATCGCGCCGACGCTCGTGACGACGGGCGGACGGGGCGCGGCGGACCTGGAAGAGCTCGCCGAGGAGTCGGCCTAGGCGCCGCTATAATCCCGGCCGTGCCGCGCTATGTCATCGAGCGGACGTACCGGGTCGACATGGACTCCGTCCCGGCCGTCGCCACGCGGTCGAAGCGCATCGGTCGCGACAGCTACCCGCAGATCGTCTGGGAGCACAGCCACGTCGTCCTCGACGAGGACGGCACGCCGAAGTCGTTCTGTGTCTACGACGCCCCGAGCGAGGAGATCGTGCGCGAGCACGCCGAGCGGTTCGGCGACCACACGATCGACCGGATCTACGAGATCGCGGGCGACGTCACGCCCGACGACTTCCCCCTCGACTAGCCGCGAAAAGCTCGCGCTACGCGCTCCGCTTTTCGCGGCGGGCGTCTCCCTGCCAACGGGTCAGCGTAAGGCGAGACGCGCCTGCGCTGCTCGGCTACGTGCCGCGCAGCTGCTGTGCGTCCGGGACGTGGTAGACGGCCTGAAGCGCGACGGCCAGTCGGCGCATGACGTCGCGCCGACGTGGGTCGTCGGGCGGCAGCAGTGCGAGGGCGTCGCGGTAGAGCGAGACGGCGCGCTCCTTCGCCCACCCGCGCCCGGCCTGGTCGGCCGCCCCGATCAGGTAGTGGACCGCGCGCTCGTCGTCGCCCGCCTCGCGCCAGTGGTGGGCGAGCGCCTCCAGCGACTGGCGCATCGAGCCCGTCGTCTGCTCGAGGAACTCCGCGACGAGCGCGTGCCGCTCCCGCCGCGCGGCGCGCGGAAGCGTCCCGTAGGCGACGTCGCGGATGAGGACGTGCTTGAAGGAGTACTGCTGGTCGCCCTTGATCCGCGACACGGCCTCGCGCCGGACGAGGTCGCGCTCCTCCAGCGAGCCGAGCGTCGCCGCGAGGTCGTCGCGGCGCGCCATCTTGGCGAGCGCTCCGCGCCAGAACACGCGTCCCACGACCGCGGCGTCGAGGAGGACGCTGCGCTCCTGCTGCGGCAGGACGTCGAGCCGCGCCGCCACGATGGCGCGAACGCTCGTCGGCAGCCGGCGCGCGTCCGCGGTGGCGTGCTCGGCCAGCGAGGCCGCGAGCTCCTCGATGAAGAGGGGGTTCCCTTCCGCCGTCCGCGCGATCTCCGGCGCGCGCGGCTCGCCGTGCTCGGCCCGGGCGAGCAGCTTCTCGGCCAGGTGCTGCGCCGCCTCCTCCGGCAGTCGGTCGAGCTGGACCGTGATGTTCGCCGGCAAACCGCCGCCCCAGCCCGGGCGCTGTGAGAGCAGCTCGGGCCGCGCGAGCGCCAGCAACAGCACGGGGACGTCCCGCAGGCGCCCGGCGAGCGTCTCCACCAGGTCGAGCAGGCTGGCGTCGGCCCAGTGCAAGTCCTCGTACACGAGCACGACCGGCTCGCGGGTCGCGAGCGACTCGACCAGCACCCGCGCGGAGAAGAAGAGCGTCTCGCGGTCGGGGACGTCGCCGTTCGCCCCCAGCCCGACGAGCATCGCGAGGTGCGCGGCGTGCTCCTCGGCGGCCTCCGGGCCCGCGAGCTGCTCGACGGCCGAGCGAAGCTTCGCGAGTGCGTCGGGGAGTTCGTCGCTGTCGAAGACGGCGGCGACCTGCTTCACCTGCTGCGCGAACGAGCTGTACGCGGTGCTGTCGCCGTACGGCGTCGAGCGCCCGCGGATCGCCCGGCCGCCGCGCGCCGCGACGCACTGTGCGAACTCGAGCGCCAGCCGGGACTTGCCGATTCCCGCGGGGCCGAAGACCGTCAGCAGGTGGGGTCGCTCCTCGGCCGTGACGCGCTCCCATGTTCCGAGGAGCAGCTCGAGCTCCCGCTCCCGCCCGACCATCGGGACGCGCGCCTGCGGCCGTTCGCCGACGGGCGCAAGCGCACGCACGGCGTGCCAGGCGTGGACGGGCTCCGCTTTGCCCTTCGCAGCGACGGGCGGGGCCGGCCGGTAGTCGATCACCGACCGGGTGCTCGCGTACGTCTCCTCGCCGACGAGGACCGCGCCGACCGGCGCGGCGCTCTGCAGGCGCGCGGCGGTGTTGACGACGTCCCCGGCGACCATCGCCTGGCCGCGGGAGAGGTCGGCGTCGAGCGAGACGATCGCCTCGCCGGTGTTGACGGCGACGCGCACGTCCACCCCGTCCTCGCCGTCGGCCCAATCGCGCACGGCGAGCGCCGCACGGACGGCGCGCTCGGGGTCGTCGCCGTGCGCGACGGGCGCGCCGAACACGCCCACCACGGCGTCGCCGATGAACTTCTCGACCGTCCCGCCGAAGCGCTCGAGCTCCCCGCGGACGCGCTCGTAGTACCCGGTGAGGATCGCGCGGACGTCCTCCGGATCGAGGGCTTCGGCCCGCGCGGTGAAGCCGGCCAGGTCGACGAACAGCACCGACACGACGCGCCGTTCCTCGCGCGGCTCGAGCTCGACCGAGAGCTCGTTGCCGCAGTTGAAGCAGAAGCGGGCGCCCTCGGGGTTCTGCTGGCCGCAGCGGGGGCACACCATCCCCTAGAGCGTACGCTGCGGCCGGGATCGCGCGCGCGCACGTTCGGAGCCGCCGGTCCGATCCGCGCGCGAGGCAGCGACCGCTCGAAGATGGACTACGGCCTCGCGCCGCTCCGCGTACGCGGCTCGGAGCGCGCGCTGCTCCGCGCCGATCTGACGATGCTCGCACGCTCGCGCGGGCAGTCACCCGCTCGAGCGCTCGCGCTCCGCCGCGTCGAACGGTGGCGGCCCGGGTGGCCGCCGGGGCCGCCTGCTTCGCGGAGAAGGGATACGCGAAGCACCGATCGTGGGACCGCGCTGGAGAGGTCCGCTTCGGCGGGCCTCTCCGTTCCCGAGTGCGATGCTAGGCCCGTGATGTACCTCCTGCTGAAGGCAGTTCTGTCCGGCGCCGTAGTCGCTGTCGCAAGCGAGGTCGCCCGCCGTTCGTCGCTTCTGGGAGCGGTACTCATCTCGCTGCCGCTGACGTCCATCCTCGCTGCAATCTGGCTCTACCGAGACACGCGGGACACCGCCGAAGTCGCTGCGCTCTCCTGGGCGATCCTGTGGGTGATCCTGCCGTCGCTGGTGTTCTTCGTCGTGTTGCCGCTGGCGCTCCGGAGCCTGCCGTTCTGGCAGTCGCTTCTGTTGGCGTGCATCGCCACGGCGCTCGGCTACGGCGTTTGGGTCGGGACGGCGCGGCGACTCGGACTCGACCTCTAGTAGGCAAGCCGCAAGCTCGCCGAACTCTCCTCGGTCGCTGGGCCGGCGCTACGAGCCGCGGTCGACGTCGTGCTCGTCGACCTCGCGCAGGTTGCCGCCGTGGCGGTCGAGCTCGTCTGTGTCGTCCTCGTCCATGGTCGCCGGCGGCCCGCCGCCGCCCACGAGGCCGACGTCGTCCTCGTCTTCGGCGCCCTCGAGCTCGACGTGCTCGGCGTCGTCCCAGGTGCTCGACATCGCCTGACGTTGATCCCGCGCCGCGCGCGCACGAAACGTGCGAACCTGCCCGGCGGATGTTCACGACCCGGCCGGAGCTGCGGGGGACGTTCGGGATGGTCGCCTCGACCCACTGGCTCGCGTCGGCGGCGGGGATGGCGGTCCTCGAGCGGGGCGGGAACGCGTTCGACGCCGCCGTCGCCGCCGGCCTGACGCTGCAGGTGGTCGAGCCACACCTCAACGGGCCCGCCGGCGAGGTGCCGATCGTCCTCTACGACGCGGCGCGCGACGAGGTGCTGGTCGTCTGCGGGCAGGGGACGGCGCCCGCCGCGGCGACCGTCGAGCGGTTCCGCGAGCACGGCGTCGAGCTCGTGCCGGGCACGGGACTGCTCGCGGCCTGCGTGCCGGGCGCCTTCGACGCCTGGATGCTGCTCCTGCGCGACTTCGGAACGTTCGCGGTCCGCGACGTGCTCGAGTTCGCGACGGGGTACGCGGAGCGCGGCTACCCGCTCCTGCCGCGGATCGCGGACACGATCGCCCGCCTGGAGGCCGTCTTCCGCGCGGAGTGGCCGAGCTCGGCGGAGATTTACCTCCCGGTTCCGGAGGCCGGGCGGCTGTTCCGTAACCGCGACCTGGCGGCGACGTACCGGCGCGTGCTCGCGGAGGCGGACGCCGGCGGCGCGGCCCGTGAGGCGCAGATCGAGCGCGCGCGCGACGCGTGGTACCGCGGCTTCGTCGCCGAGGCGGTCGACGCGTTCTGCGCGGCGGCCGGCGGGCTCCTGCGCGGCGACGATCTCGCCGGCTGGGAGGCGACGGTCGAGCCGCCCGTCTCGCTGGAGTACGCCGGTCACACCGTCTTCAAGCCCGGCCCGTGGTCGCAGGGGCCGGTGTTCCTGCAGCAGCTCGTTCTGCTCGCAGGGTTCGACCTGGCCGAGCTGCGCCCGGGCGAGTACGTGCACACGGTCGTCGAGTGCGCGAAGCTCGCCTTCGCCGACCGCGACGCCTTGTACGCCGACCCCGCTTTCGTCGACGTCCCGCTCGAGCGGCTGCTCTCGTCGGAGTACGCCGGCGAACGGCGCGCGCTGGTCGGCGAGGAGGCGTCGGGCGACCTGCGCCCGGGTCTCGGCGGCCGCCTCCCGAAGCTCGACACGCCAAGTGACAGTCTGGTGCTTGCGGCGCTGGGCGGTGGCGAGCCGACCCGCGGCGACACGTGCCACGTGGACGTCGCGGACCGGCACGGCAACCTGGTGTCCGCGACGCCGAGCGGCGGCTGGCTGCAGAGCTCGCCGGTCGTGCCCGGCCTCGGCTTCCCGCTCGGGACGCGGGCGCAGATGTTCTCCCTGGACGAGACACACCCAACGCGGTTGGAGCCCGGCAAGCGGCCGCGGACGACGCTTTCGCCCTCGCTCGCCTTCCGCGGCGGCGACCCCTACCTCGCCTTCGGCACGCCCGGGGGCGACCAGCAGGACCAGTGGTCGCTGACCGTCTTCCTCGAGCACGTCCACCTCGGCCGCGACCTACAGGCTGCGATCGACGCGCCCGCCTTCCACACGAACCACCTGATCTCGTCCTTCCACCCGCGGACCTTCGAGCCGCGGGTCGTCGAGCTCGAGCGGCGGTTCGGGCCGGACCTGGTCGAGCGCCTCCGCGAGCGCGGCCACGACGTGCGCGTCGTGGGCGACTGGGCCCTGGGGCGCGTAAGCGCCGCCGGGCGCGAGAACGGCGTCCTGAAGGCGGGTGCCAACCCGCGCGGGATGCAGGGCTACGCCGTCGGCCGCTGACGCGTCGCGCGATCGGGAGTCATCGCCAGTCGACCGAGACGAGCTCGACGGGCTCGTCGAAGCCCTTCAGCTCCGACGTGCGCGGCTCCGACAGCGCGCAAGGAATGTCGGCTTCCGCCATCGTCTCGCTGCTCGCGAGAATCTCGCCGCTGCCGGCGAGGGCGCCGATCCGCGCCGCGACGTTGACGCCACGGCCGGCGTAGTCGTCGCCACGCTCCAGCGCGTCGCCGCTGTGCACGCCGATGCGCACGCTCATCACCTCGTCGTCGAGCGCGCGCTGCGCTGCGATCGCCGCCTCGACGCCCTGTCGCGGCGTCTGGAACGCGGCGAAGAATCCGTCGCCCGTGTGCTTGATCACCTCGCCCCCGTGACGCTCGACCGCGTCCCGCACGATCGCGTCGTGACGATCGAGGAGCTTGCTCCACTTGGCATCGCCGAGCGCGCCGAGGAGCTTCGTCGAGTCGACGATGTCGGTGAACAGGAACGTGCGCCGCGTTTCCGCGTGGCCGAGCGGTTCGAGGGCGAGCTGTGCGTCGAGGAAGGCGCCAAGTCGCTCGAACGTCGCTTTGGCGGCCTCGTACTGCTCGCGCGCGCCGTCGCGATCGCCGGCGTGCCCGTATGCGGCGCCGAGCAGCAGCCGTGCGCGGGCCGTCTCGTACGGGGCGCCGACCGCGGTCCACGTGCTGACGGCACGGCGGAGCTGTCGCTCAGCCTCGTCCCAGTCGCGTTCCTCGAGCGCGAGCTGGCCATGGCCGAGCTGCAGATTTCCCTGGAAGAGCGGCGTCCGCTTTCCCTCTACACGGAACGCGTCGGCGATCTGCTCGAGCTCCGCGAGCGCAGCGCGCGCGGTGTCGACGTCGTCGGCGGCGAGCGAGACCTCGACCTGAGCCGGGAGGATGCGGCCGCGCTCGAGCGGCCCGTGAGCCTCGTCCGCGAGGGCGCGGCGGAGGCCGGAGACGGCCTCGGCGAGCCTCCCCTGTGCGAGGCGGAGGAGCGCCAGGCCGGGTTGCGAGTCGTGGCCGAGGTCGCGCGCGTCACGGTACGCCTCCTCTGCGGCGGCGAAGTCGCCGCGGCGGCGCCTGATCTCGCCGATCTCGTAGAAGCCGGCCGCGCGCGTGAACAGGTCGTAGCCGGCGAGGTCGCCGCACGCGGTGCGCGCCTCGCGCTCGGCGCCGTCCCAGTTCCCGCCGAGGCGCAGGATCTCCGAGCGGTGCACTCGGCACGCGCCGGAAAACCCGCCGAGGTCGCGATCCTCGCACCAGCGATGCGCGGCGTCCGTCCACCGGCGTGCCCGGTCGATGTCGCCGACGTCCCGGCACGTCGTGATCGTGATGCAGTAGACGGTGCAGCTCGGAAGCGGGCTGAGCGCGCCGCCGAGCGCAGTCGCCGACGCCTCGTCCAAGAGCTTCAGCCCTCGGTCGAGCTCACCGGACTGGAGGAGCGCCCGTCCCTGCCCTACGCGGGCGAGCGTCTGCACGTCCGCGTCGCCGAAGCGGGCCGCGAGCTCGTGTGCGCGCTCGAGTTGCGCCAGTGCCTCGGCGAGCCGTCCGGCGAACAGCCCGTTGACGCCGTGGACAAGCTCGAGCAGTGCGTGCGCCGGCGAGTCCGACTCGTCCGCGAGCAGCCGCTCGGCGTTCGCCACCCAGCCGTTGAAGAGCGGGTAGTCGCCCTTGCCGAGGTAGTCGAGGCCCAGCCACAACGCCACGGTGGCGGCGCGCACGGCGTCCTCGGCGCTCCGGTACAGCCGATACGCGCGCTCGCGAGCGGCGAGCGACTCGTCGAGGCGGCCGCTCCAGTACGCCGCTTCGGACAGAACCTCGAGATCCGCGGGCGAGAGCGTCCGCTCGCGATCGGCTCCGGCGAGCAGCTCGTAGGCCTCTCCCCAGGCGTGGCGGCCGACGGCCTCGCGGCCGGCATCGACTCGGTCGACGACGCTCGCCACGCGACCCCTCTAGCGCCAGACGAGGTTCACGACGGCGACCGGCTCGGCGACGCCCTTGAGCTCGACCTCGCGCTCGTCGCGCCAGCGGACGTCGCTCACGCCCTCGACGAAGCTCTTGCTGGCGACGATGTCGCAGGCGCCGGCGAGCGCGCCGATGCGCGCAGCGACGTGGACGCCCTTGCCGTGGTAGTTCTCGCCCACGTGAGTCGCCTCGTCGGCATGAAGACCGATCCGCACGTCGGGCGTGATCCCGGGCGCGCTGCGGAGCGCGCGCTGGACCGCGATGGCGGCGTCGACCGCACGCTGGCGGTCGTCGAACGCGACCAGGAACCCGTCGCCGGTGTGCGAGACGACCTCGCCCTCGTTCAGGCGGAAGATCTCGCGCAGGGTCTGGTCGTGCCAGCGGAGCGCCTTCGTCCACTTCGCATCACCGACGACCTCGGCCGTGCGGGTCGAGTTCACGATGTCGGTGAGCAGGAAGGTCTTCGTCACTTTCTCGCCGGCGTCGCGCCCGAGTAGCTCCGCGGCGCGCTCGCGGTCGAGGCGCGCCCCGAGTCGCGAGAACGCCGCCACCGCGTGTTCGAGCTCGTTCATCGCGGCGTCCTCGTCGCCGACGGCGCGATATGCCGTCCCCAGCATCAGCCGCGTCTGTGCAGCGTTGTAGGGCGCGTTCGTCTCCTGCCAGAGCCGGAGCGCCCGCCTGAACACTCGGATCGCGCCGTCCGCGTCGCCCTCCGCGAGCCGGACCGACCCCTCGGCGTGCGCGTTTCCGGCGAGTAGCGCGGGCGTCGCGTAGCGCTCCGCGATCGCCCTAAGCTCCTCGGCGCCCTCGCGCGCGAGCTCGACGTCCCCAGCCTCGATCGCGATCCGAACGAGCGCGGGCAGCAGGCGTGCGCGGCCGGGGTACGAGACGGTCTCGTCGGTGAGCGCGCGCCGGATGGATGCGAGCGCCGGCGCAACCCTCCGGCGCGCCAGCAGCAGCAGCGACCGCCCCGGCTCCGGGTCGTGTCCGAGCCCGTCGGCCTGGTCGAACGCCTCTTGCGCCTGCGCAAGCTCGCCCAGCAGGAGGCGCACCTCGCCGAGCTCGTAGTAGGCGGCGGCCGCGATCCGCGGCGCCCACGTGCTTAGCTCGCGGGAGGCCTGGGCGGCCGTCTCCTCGGCCTCGTCGAGCTTCCCGTGGAAGCGCATTATCTCGGCCCGGTTGACGCGGCACATACCGGGGAACGGGTTGACTGCCTGCGACTCGCAGTAGGCCGTCGCCCGCTCCGTCCACTCGCCCGCCTGGTCGAACGCCGCGACGTCGCGGCAGGCGCCGATCGTGTTGCAGTAGACGACGATGGTGGAGTACGGGTCGAGCTCGCCCGACATCGCCGCGGCCGCGGCCTCGTCGAGCAGGAGCTTCCCCTCTTCGAGTTCGCCGCTGTTGATCAGCGCCATCGCCTGGCGCTGCAACCCGCGAACCTCGAGCGCGCGGTCGCCGTACCGCCGGCCGAGCTCCTCTGCGTACTTGCCCTTCTCGAGCGTCGTCTCGAGATCGTTCTTGCCCCAGGCAACAAGCGCCTCCTCCAGCGCGAGGTAGCCGTGCTCGGGGCCCTCGGGCTCGTCGGCGAGCAGCCGCGTCGCGCGCCGGATCCACCCGCTTCCGATCGAGCGCTGAAGGCGGACACCGCTGTAGTAGTGCCCGATGAACGCGGCCAGGTAGCCGGCGCGGCGTGTGTTCCCGGCTTCGAGGTGCGCCGCGTACGCGCGCTCGAAGTACGGCATCCCCTCGACGGGGTCGCGTACCCAGGTGGCGGCCTCGCCGAGGCGCTCGAGGTCCTCGGCGCCGAGGCGCCCGTCCGCGTCGGCGGCGGCGAGCAGCTCGTGGGCCTCCTGCCAGCGCCGCTGCGCGATCGCCTCGCGCGCTGCCTGAACCGGCTCGAGGACCTGGCTCATGCGCCCATTCTGGCACAGAGCCGGGCGGCCCTAGAATCCGCCGGATGGAGCCCCGCTACCGCCCCCAAGAGGTCGAGGAGCGCTGGCAGCGCTCCTGGGAGGAGGAGGGCCTCTACGGGGCGGACCCCCAGGCTGGCGGCGAGACCTTCGTGATCATGCATCCCCCGCCGAACATCTCGGGATCGCTGACCACGGGGCACTGCCTCCAGCTCTCGCTCGAGGACGCACTCGTCCGCTGGCACCGCATGCGCGGCTTCAACACCCTCTTCCAGCCCGGGTACGACCACGCGGGGATCTCCACCTGGGCGGCGATCGGGCGGACGCTGGCGCAGGAGGGCAAGACGCAGCGCGACCTCGGCCGGGAGGGGTTCGACGCGTACGTCCAGGAGTGGCTCGAGCGCTACGGCGGCACGATCATGAGCCAGTTCCGGCGGCTTGGCGCGTCGCTCGACTACCGCCGCACGCGCTTCACGATGGACCCGGGCTACTACCGCGCCGTCATCCGCTGGTTCGTCCACCTGTACCGGAAGGGGTGGATCTACCGCGCCAACCGGATCGTCAACTGGTGCCCGCGCGACGAGACGGCGCTCTCCGACCTCGAGGTCGAGCACGAGGAGGTCGAGGACACGCTCTCGTACGTCCGCTACCCGCTCGCCGACGGCTCGGGCGACGTGACGATCGCGACGGTGCGGCCGGCCACGATCCTCGCCGACGTCGCCGTCGCCGTCCATCCCGACGACGAGCGGTACCGCGGCCTCGTGGGCAAGGAGGCGATCGTCCCGCTCGTCGAGCGGCGCGTCCCGATCGTCGCGGACGAGCGCGTCGAGCCCGAGTTCGGCACCGGTGCGCTGAAGGTGACGCCCGGCCACGACCCGACCGACTTCGAGATCGGCCGCGACCACGGCCTCCGCGAGCTGGCCGTGATCGGCCCGGACGGGCGGATGAACGCCGAGGCGGGCGAGCTGGCGGGGCTCACGCAGGCGGAGGCCGACGAGCGCGTCCTCGCCTGGGCCGAGGAGCGCGGGCAGCTCGACCGGCGCGAGCCGTACCGCCACTCGATCGGCACCTGCGAGCGCTGCCACACGCGCGTCGAGCCGCTGATCATGCTCCAGTGGTGGTGCGCGATGGACGAGCTGGCCGCGCCGGCGGTCGCCGCCGTCGAGGAGGGCCGGATCCGCTTCACGCCCGAGCGGTTCGCGCGCGTCTACCTCGACTGGATGCGGAACGTCCGGCCGTGGTGCATCTCACGCCAGATCTGGTGGGGGCACCGTGTCCCGGTCTGGTACTGCCCGGACGGGCACCTGACGGTGGCCGAGGACGAGCCCTCGGCGTGCGAAGCGTGCGGCTCGACCGAGCTCGTGCAGGACGAGGACGTCCTCGACACCTGGTTCTCGTCCGCGCTCTACCCCTTCGCCACCCTCGGCTGGCCGGACGAGACGCCGGAGCTGGAGGCGTTCTACCCGGGCGACGTGCTCACCACGGCGCGGGACATCATCTTCCTCTGGGTCGCGCGGATGATCTTCTCGGGGCTGGAGCTGATCGGGGAGGACCCGTTCCACGACGTGCTGATCCACTCGACCCTGCTGAACCCCGAGGGGCGGCGGATGTCGCGGACGCTCGGGACCGGGATCGACCCGGAGGACGTGCTCGAGCCCTACGGGGCGGACGCGATGCGCTACGGCCTGCTCAAGGTCACCTCGAGCCAGGACGTGCGCTTCTCGTTCGGCTCGATCGAAGAGGGCCGGGCGCTCGCGATCAAGCTCTGGAACGTCGCCCGGCTGATCCTCCGAAACGCCGGTGAGGTACGTCCCGAGACGCGGCCGCAGGCGCTCGAGGAGCGGTGGATCCTCGGCCGGCTGGACGCGAGCCGGGCCGAGCTGGACGACTGCCTCGCGCGCTTCGACTTCGCGGGGGCGGTCAAGCTCCTCTACCGCCTGACCTTCGACGACTTCTGCGACTGGTACGCCGAGGCGATCAAGCCGCGCCTGTACGCCGGCGACGAGGACGCTCGGGCGACCGGGCTCGCCGCCCTCGAGCGCCTGCTCAAGCTTCTGCACCCGGTGATGCCGCACGTCACGGAGGAGCTGTGGACGCACCTGCCGGCGCGCGAGACGCGGCTGATCGTCGCGCCGTGGCCGCAGCCCGATCGCTCGTACGCCGACGCGCTCGGCGCGCTCGACCACGTCCGCGACGCCGCCGCGATCTTCCGCCGCAGCGGGGTGCTGGTCGAGCTCGAGGGCGAGGAGCGGCGGATCTTCGAGGCGGTCGTGCGGCTCGAGCGCGTGCGCGCCGACGGGGGCGACCGCGACGCGGAGGTCGAGCGGCTGCGCGGCGAGGTCGCGCGCGCCGAGCGGATGCTCGCGAACGAGCGCTTCGTCGCCAACGCGCCCGGGGAGGTCGTCGAGGCCGAGCGCGAGAAGCTCGCCCGCTACCGGCGCGAGCTCGGTGCCCTCGCCGGCGACTGACTGGGTCGCGTCGCTATAGCCCATGCCCGAGGAGTTAGGGCTCGAGCGGATGCGCGCGCTGCTCGCCGAGCTGGGCGAGCCGCAGCGGGCGTTCCGTGCGATCCACGTCGTCGGCACGAACGGCAAGTCGACGACGACGCGGATGGCCGCCGCCCTGCTCCGCGGCGAGGGTCTCGTCGCCGGCGCCTACACGTCGCCGCACGTCTCCTCCTGGGCCGAGCGGATCTGGGTCGACGGCGCGGAGGCCGAGTTCGAGCAGGCGGTTGCGCGCGTGCGGCCCGCGGCCGAGGCGATCGGCGCGACGCAGTTCGAGGTGCTGACCGCCGCCGCGCTGACCGAGTTCGCCGAGCGCGGCGTCGAGGCGGCGGTGGTCGAGGCGGGCCTCGGGGGCCGGCTCGACGCCACGAACGTGCTCGACGCGCCGGTCGTCGTCCTGACGAACGTCTCGCTCGAGCACACCGACGTGCTCGGCGACACGCGCGAGGCGATCGCCGACGAGAAGCTCGCCGTCGTGCGGCCGGGGGCCACGGTCGTGCTCGGCCAGGGCGAGTGGGAGCCGAAGGCGCGCGATCGCGACGCGGCGATCGTCACCGTCGTGGCCGGATCGAGCCTCGCGCTGGCGCATGCGGCGGTCGAGGCGTTCCTCGAGCGGCGTGTCGATCCCACGCCCGCCGAACGGGTGCAGCTCGCCGGCCGGCTCGAGCGGCGTGGCGACGCGCCGCTCGAGATCTGGGACGGGGCGCACACCCTCGCCGGCGCCGGCTGGCTGCTCCCGCGGATTCCGACGCGACGGTACGTGCTCATGGTCTCGATGCTCGCGGACAAGGACGTGGAGCGCTTCCTGGCCGCCCTCTCGCCGCTGGGCGGCACGCTCGTGGCGACGTCCTCGTCTAACCCCCGCGCGCTCCCGGCGGACGAGCTCGCACGCGCCGCCGCCGGCCGGTTCGGCACGGTCGAGATCGTCCCCGACCCGCCGGCCGCCGTCGCTCGCGCCCGCGAGCTCGCGGGGCCCGACGGCGCCGTCCTCGTCACCGGCTCGCTGTACCTGCTCGCGGACCTGTACGCCCGCCCGAGGACGTAGCATGACGCGGGGGCGAGCCCGGCGGAATGAAATTCTTCGAGTCACCCGAGTGGTTCCTGATCAGGAACCTCACCCTCTTCTTCGTCGCGGTCTTCTGGCTGGCGAGCATCTACTGGGTCTACAAGGACGCGCGCCGCCGGATCGACGATCCGTGGCTGGTCGCGGTCGCGACCCTGCTGGGCGTCGTCCCGCCCTTCATCGGCCCGCTGATCTACATGCTCTTCCGGCCGCCCGAGTACCTCGAGGACGTGCGCGAGCGCGAGCTCGAGATCCGTGCCATGGAGGAGCGGCTCTCGCGGCGGGAGCTCCACTGCCCGGTCTGCCGGACCGAGGTCGAGGCCTCCTTCCTGGTCTGCCCCGTGTGCACGACGAAGCTCAAGCAGGCGTGCGGCAACTGCAAGGCGCCGCTGGACGCGATGTGGCAGGTCTG
Organism: Thermoleophilia bacterium; assembly: GCA_014534345.1. GTDB lineage: Bacteria > Actinomycetota > Thermoleophilia > Gaiellales > Gaiellaceae > JACVRR01. Next base: position 13,769 of record JACVRR010000041.1, read on the forward strand.
CCCCTACTGCGAGACCCCCGTCGACACGCCGACCGCCGTCCGGCTCGACGTGTGGGAGGCGCCCGAGGCGCGGCTGGAGGAAACCCGCCCGCGGCGGCGGCGGCGGTCGCAGCGGCCGGACCGCTGACGCGGCGGTCACTAGACTCCGCCGCCGCGTGGCCTCTGTCTCGCCCGAGCACGCGACGCGTCGAAACTCGCCCGGAGGAATCCTATGGCTCTTCTATCACCTGCTCCGCCTGAGCCGTCCGCGTGTCGGTAGAACGCACCCTGATCCTGATCAAGCCCGACGCGATGCGGCGGGCGCTCGCCGGCGAGATCCTCGCCCGGTTCGAGCGACGCGGGCTCGTCGTGCGGGCGGCGAAGCTGGTCGCGGTCGACGACCGCCTCGCGGAGGAGCACTACGCCGAGCACCGCGAGAAGCCGTTCTTCGGCGAGCTGGTCGCGTTCATCACCTCCGGCGCGACGCTTGCGCTCGTCCTCGAGGGAGAGGGCGCCGTCGCGGTGACGCGGGCGACGATCGGCGCGACGAACCCGGCGCAGGCGGCTCCCGGGACGATCCGCGGCGACTTCGCGCTCGCGATGCCGGACAACCTCGTGCACGGCTCCGACTCGCCGGAAACGTCCGCGCGCGAAGTCGCTCTCTGGTTCGGCGCCGATGAGCTCGCCTAGCTACCCGGACTACGTTCCGCGCAACGTCGAGATCTGGACGAAGGCGAACGCCGAGCACACCGCCGGACGTGCACCCGCCGCGTGGGCGAAGGACGAGATCGACTGGGGCGTGTTCGCGATCCGCGAGTCGGAGCTGAACGTGCTCGGCGACGTCGCCGGGCTCGACGTCGTCGAGCTCGGCTGCGGGACGGCGTACTTCTCGGCGTGGCTCGCGCGCCGCGGCGCGCGTCCCGTGGGCGTCGACCCGACGCCCGCGCAGCTCGCGACCGCGCGCGCGATGCAGGAGCAGTTCGCGCTCGAGTTCCCGCTCGTCGAGGCGGCCGCGGAGGACGTCCCGCGCCCGGACGAGTCGTTCGACCTGGCGGTATCGGAGTACGGCGCGTCGATCTGGGCGGATCCCTACCGCTGGATCCCGGAGGCCGCGCGGCTGCTGCGGCCCGGGGGCCGCCTGGTGTTCCTCCGCAACTCGACGCTCGTCGTCTTGTGCCAGCGCACCGAAGGCGGCGCGGACGACCGGCTGCAGCGCCCGCAGCGCGGCCTCGGCCGCATCGAGTGGCCCGACACGGGCGAGATCGAGTTCCAGCTGCCCCACGGAGAGCTGATCGAGCTTCTCAGCGCCAGCGGCTTCGCCGTCGAGCGGCTGCTGGAGCTCTACGCGCCGGACGACGCGGAGACGCACGGCTACTACGACTTCGTGACCGCGGAGTGGGCGCGGAAGTGGCCCGCCGAGGAGATCTGGGTCGCGCGCAAGCGCGGTCGCTGAGGCTCCCGCGCCGCCGTGGGACCCGTCGCGCCCGGACGCCTCCGCCAGCGGCCAGGGGGCCCGCGCGGGGAATCGTCGCCGCACCGGCGCCCCGAGACGGATGCCACCGGGCCGCGGCGCCACAGCCTGTCCTTCCCGTTCCGGTGAGCGTCCCGCCGGCGCCGCCGCTCTTGCTCGCGTCGCGGTCGCCGCAGCGCCGCGCGATCCTCGCGCAGCTGAGGATCCCGTTCGACGCTGTCGAGCCGGCCTACGAGGAGCGCGCGATCGACGGCGAGCGGCCGGTCGAGACCGTCCGCCGGCACGCGCGGGGGAAGGCCCGGTCCGTCGGCGCCGAGGCCGGCGAAAGGCCGGTGCTCGGGGTCGACACGGAGGTGGTGGCCAGCGGCCGCGTCTACGGCAAGCCCGGCACCGCGGAGGAGGCGGCGACGATGCTCGACGAGCTGGCGGGGCGCACGCACGAGGTCGTCTCGGGCGTCTGCCTGCTGACGCCGGCGTGGGAGGAGGTCCGTCACGAGATCACGCGCGTGACGTTGCGCCAGCTGACGCCGCGCGAGCTCGGTCATTACCTCGCGGCGGGCGAGTGGGAGGGACGGGCCGGCGGGTACGCCGTCCAGGGCCTCGGCGCGTCGCTCGTCGAGCGCATCGAGGGCGACTACCTGAACGTCGTCGGGCTCCCCGCAGGGGTGCTGGTCCGCCTGCTCGCCGAACGCTTCGCGGGCACGTACGGCTTCGGCTAGAGAAACGGCCTGGCGCCGTTTCTCTAGCGATTGCCGGCGGGCGGGGACGCGGATCGCTGACGCGCTCAGGCGCGACCCTTGGCCGCGCGGGGAGGCCGGTAGACTCGCGAGCCGTGGGCTTCCTCGGCTCCATCACGGGGTTCGGCAGCCGCGACATGGCGGTCGACCTCGGCACCGCGAACACGCTGGTCTACGTCCGCGGCCGCGGGATCGTGCTCTCGGAGCCATCCGTGGTTGCGATCGACCAGCGCACCGGGGAGGTGCACGCGGTCGGCGTCGAGGCGAAGCGGATGCTCGGCCGCACGCCGGGGACGATCTCGGCCATCCGCCCCCTGAAGGACGGCGTCATCGCCGACTTCGACGTGACCGAGCAGATGCTGCGCCACTTCATTCAGAAGGTGCACCAGCACCGCTTCGCCCATCCGCGCGTGGTCGTGTGCGTGCCGAGCGGCGTCACCGGGGTCGAGAAGCGCGCCGTGGAGGAGGCGACCCTCTCGGCGGGCGCGCGTCAGGCCTACCTGATCGAGGAGCCGATCGCCGCCGCCATCGGCGCCGGGCTGCCGATCGCCGAGCCGGTCGGGCACATGGTCGTCGACATCGGCGGCGGCACCAGCGAGGTGGCGGTCATCTCGCTCGGCGGGATCGTCGAGTCCGAGTCGGTG
>JACVRR010000092.1 GCA_014534345.1 Thermoleophilia bacterium
GGCGTAACGACGCCCGCTTGCGCTCTCGCCGGAGCAAGTCCGGCTTCGCGCACGGGACGCCTCGCCTCCGCACAGCGCCCCTTGCCTCGCAGGCCCCCGCGTCGGGGGCCGCGCGCAAGCCAGTCGCTCATCGCCGGAGGCGGGCGTGGCGGGAGGCTCGACGCGTGAACGCGTGTGCCGGCGCGAAAGGGGGCTCACGGGGGAAACCGGCTGTTTCCCCCGTGAGAGGAGCGCGCGTCAGCGCGCGAACTCGATCGCGCGTGACTCGCGGATCACCGTCACCTTGACCTGCCCGGGGTAGTCGAGCTGGTCCTCGATCTCGCGCGCGATCTCGTGTGAGAGCAGCACCGCCGCATCGTCGTCGATCTCGGCCGGCTTGACCATGACGCGGATCTCCCGCCCGGCCTGCAGCGCGTACGCCTTCTCGACCCCCGGCTTCTGCGCCGCGATCTCCTCGAGCGCGCCGAGTCGCCGGATGTAGCTCTCCAGGCTCTCGCCGCGTGCACCCGGGCGAGACGCCGAGATCGCGTCCGCGGCGATCAGCAGCACCGCCTCCACCGTCTGCGGCTGCACCTCGTAGTGATGCGCCTCGATCGCGTGGACGACGTGTCGGTTCTCGCCGTAGCGGCGGGCCAGCTGCGCCGAGACGAGCGCGTGCGAACCCTCCACCTCGTGTGTCAGCGCTTTGCCGATGTCGTGGAGGAGCGCCGCGCGCTTCGCCGTCTTCACGCCCGCCTCGAGCTCGTACGCCATGATCCCCACCAGGTGGACGACCTCGAGCGAGTGCTTGAGGACGTTCTGCCCGTAGCTCGTGCGGAACCGGAGCCGGCCGAGGATCTTCACCAGCTCCTCGTGGAACTCGCCGCAGTTCGCCTCGAACACCGCCTGCTCGCCGGCCTGGCGGAGCGAGTCCTCCAGCTCCACCTTCGACTGGTAGTACATCTCCTCGATCCGGGCCGGATGGATGCGGCCGTCGTCGAGGAGCTTGGCGAGCGTCAGCCGCGCGACCTCGCGCCGGATCGGGTCGAAGGACGACAGGACGACGGCCTGCGGCGTCTCGTCGATGATGACGTCGACGCCGGTGAGGTGCTCGAGCGCGCGGATGTTCCGGCCCTCGCGCCCGATGATCCGCCCCTTCATGTCGTCGGAGGGAAGCTCGACGATCGAGACGGTCGTCTCGGCGGCGTGGCTGGCGGCGACCCGCTGCAGCGCGTCCGCGACCAGGTTGCGCGCCCGCCGCTTCGCCTCCGCCTGCGCCTCCTCGTCGAGCTGGCGCACCCGCCGCGCGAGCTCGTGGCGAACGAGCTCGTCCGAGCGCTCGAGCAGCTGTTGCTTCGCCTCGCCGACGGTCATCCGGGCGATGCGCTCGAGCTCGCTCAACTCGCGTGCCTTCGCCACCTTCAACTCGTCCTGCAGCTGGCGCGCGTGGGCTTCGCGATCGGCCAGCCCCTGCTCGCGCCGCGCCAGCTCCGTCAGCTTGCGATCGATCTCCACTTCCTGCGCGAGGATTCGCTCCTCGAGCTTCGCGACCTCGGCGCGCCGCTCCTGCAGCTCCTGCTCCAGCTCGCTGCGAAGGCGGAGATCGCGCTCCTTCACCTCGACCTGCGCCTCCCGGCGGAGCGTCTCCGCGTGACGCTGCGCCTCCGAGAGGATCTCGTCGCGCGCGCGCAGCGCCGACGCGCGGCTCGACCGGCTCCACGCGACGAGGGCGAGGCCGCACGCAACCGCTCCCAGGACGAGCCCGACGAGAATTCCGATTGCCAGCAGCATGGCGGCTCCTGCCTACTGCACGCAGGGCGTTCGCGAATCGACGGAAGGCGAAGCCGCGACGGGCTCCGGGCAAGACGGCCGGCTGTCCTACGTCAGCGTCTGCAGTCCTCCTGAGACGGTCGCCATCGCCAGGTTCTCGTCACTCGCGTCTTCGGTCGATTCGGAAATGCCGGTGTGCAGGGTAATTGTCAGTTTTGGATCAGCCTGCTTATCCTAGCGCCGCGGTACCGTCCGCGCCAAGCGCGGCGTCGACGCTCTCGGCGGAGAACCCGCGGGCGGCGAGGTAGCGAGCCGTCTTCGCGCCCGCTCCGCGGCTCGCGACGACCTTCGCCGCGCGCGTGTGCTCGGCCTCGAGCCGCGCGAGTGCCCGTTCGACGGCGTGCTCGCCGACCCCGTCGCGCTCGAGCTGCCAGCGGATCGCCTCGTCGCCGCGGCCCCGGTCGGCCAGCGCCTGCGCCCGCCGGACGGCGTACCGCTCGTCGTCGACGACGCCGGCGCGCGTGACCGCTGCCACCGCCTCGGCGCGCGCGCGAGCGTCGATTCCGCGCCGCGCGAGCCGCGCCTCGAGCCCGCGCTCGGTGACCTCCCGCCGGCGGACGATCCTGGCCGCCGCGTCGACCGCCTCGGCTCGCCGCAGCTCGCGGACGACGGTCCGCAGCCGCTCACGGTCGAGCTCGACCCCGGGGAGCAGGCCCGCGCGGACGACGACCGCGGCGGGGAACGTCCGCCACGCGCGGCCGTCGGCCTCCACCTCCACGCGCTCGCCCGGGCGCTCGCGCAGGCCGGTGACCCGCACCGCTACGCCGCGCTGGTCGCGACGGCGTGGGCGCCGTCGGCCTGCGGGAGCAGGCGTGCGGAGGCGACGTGCTCCGGCCCCACCCGCGCCTGCACGGCGGCGAGGATCTGCTGCGTGACGTCTGGGTGCTCGCGCAGGAACGCGGCCGCGTTCTGGCGGCCCTGGCCGAGACGCTCGTCGCCGAAGCTGAAGTACGACCCCGACTTCTGTACGACGCCGCGCTCCAGCCCCGCCTCCACGACCGTCCCCTCCCAGGAGATGCCCGAGCCGTAGATGATGTCGAACTCGGCCTGCTTGAACGGCGGCGCCACCTTGTTCTTGACCACCTTCACCCTCACCCTGTTGCCGACCGCTTCGACGCCCTCCTTCAGCGTCTCGATGCGGCGAATGTCGAGCCGCACGGACGCGTAGAACTTCAGGGCCCGCCCGCCCGGCGTCGTCTCGGGGTTGCCGAACATGACGCCGATCTTCTCGCGCAGCTGGTTGGTGAAGATGCAAATCGTGTCGGTGCGATTCAGCGTGCCGGCCAGCTTGCGCAGTGCCTGGCTCATCAGGCGCGCCTGGATGCCCGGCAGGCTGTCGCCCATCTCGCCCTCGATCTCGGCCTTCGGCGTCAGCGCCGCGACTGAGTCGACCGCGACGACGGCCAGCGCGCCGCTGCGGACGAGCAGCTCGGCGATCTCCAGCGCCTGCTCGCCCGTGTCGGGCTGGGAGACGAGCAGCTCGTCGATGTCGACGCCGATCCGCTTCGCGTAGTTCGGATCCATGGCGTGCTCGGCGTCGATGAAGGCGCAGATGCCGCCGCGGCGCTGCGCCTCGGCGATCACGTGGTAGACGAGCGTCGTCTTCCCCGACGACTCGGGGCCGAAGATCTCGACGATCCGGCCTCGCGGCAGCCCGCCGATCCCGAGCGCCAGGTCGAGCGAGAGCGACCCGGTCGAGACGGCCCCGACGGAGACGGCGGCCTGGTCGCTCATCCGCATGACCGAGCCCTTGCCGTGCTGCCGCTCGATCTGCGCGAGCGCCGCGTTCAGTGCCTGGTCGCGATCCACCTCATCAACCTCCTAGCGGAACCGATTCGAGAACCTCGTACTGCGCTCCGGACGGCCGCAGCACCGAACTGTAGACCGCTGCATCGGACGGACTGACGTCGCCGAGCTCGGGCAGACGCGGCCGCAGGCGCGGGCGAGTGCGGAAGCGCAGGACGGTGACGTGCGGGAGCCACGGCCGCCGCTCCGGCTCGTAGACGCCCAGACGCTCGAGCCGGGCGTGCAGGTCGGCCGCCAGCGCAGCTGCGCGCTCGCCCACGTCGGCGAAGACGAGCATCCCGACGCTGCGCGTCTCGCGGTACGCCGTGACCTGGAGCACCGGGCGGGAGGCGGCCGTTGCAGCGCGGCCGAGCTCGGCCGCGATCGCAGGCAGCTCACCGGCGGGCCGGCTGCCGAGGAATGCCAGCGTGACATGGAGCTGCGCGCGGGCGACGAGCCGCCCGCCCGCGAGCTCACGGCCCTGCCAGGCGACCAGCGGGTCGAGGACGGCCTCGGGAAGGCGGAGGGCGCAGAAGAGACGGAGGGGGTCATGGGCGCCCACGCTAGCGCCCGGGCTCACGCGGGAGTGCGACGCCCGTGTGCCGGAAGCGTGACGTCCACCGGCTGCTCGAGCAGGCGGCGGACCAGGTGGAGCGCGGTCACGGCGGCCCGCCGGCGGACAGCCCCCCGGTCGCCGTGCAGCTCGAGGCGCGACGAGCGCTCGCCGTCCGGCGCCGACACGTGCAGGTGAACGAGCCCGACCGGCTTCTCGTCCGTTCCACCTCCCGGGCCGGCGATCCCCGTGACGGCCACGGCCACGTCCGCGCCGAGCCGCCGGCAGGCGCCGCGGGCCATGGCGGCCGCGACCTCGGCGGAGACCGCACCGTGCCGCGCGAGCAACTCCTGCGGCACTCCGAGCTCCACGGCCTTCAGCGAATCGGCGTACGCGACGACCCCGCCCAGGAGGACGTCGCTGGCGCCCGGAACCTCGGTCAGCCGCGCCGCCACGAGCCCGCCCGTGCACGACTCCGCCGTCGCGAGCGTCAGCCCGCGTGCGCGGCAAAGCGCGAGCACCACCTCCTCCACCGAGCGCGCCTCGCGGGCGAACACGTACGGTGCGAGCCGCTCGGCGAGCTCGTCTGCGAGCGCATCGGCCCGCGGCGCGGCGGCGTCGTCGAACAGCAGGTCGACGTGGATCTCGTAGTCGCGGGCGCAGATGGTCGCCTCGACCCCGTCGCCGTCGCCGCCGGCTTCCGCGAGCGCCCGGGCGACGGCGGACTCGCTCGCTCCGAAGACGCGGAGCTCGTGGCGCCCGGGCGGGCGCGCTCGCTCGAGCACGCGCCGCACCGGGGCGACCTGCCGCGCCGCCTCCCACAGCCGCCGCAGCTCTCCCGGTGGACCTGGAAGGACGACGACGACCGCCGACTCGTGCTCGAGCGCGAGGCCCGGCGCGGTCCCCGCGAGGCCGACGACGAGCGCGCCGTCGGGCACGGTCGCCTGCTTGCGCACGCCGGCCTCGAAGTCGGCGTACGGCCGGCGCAGCCGCTCGGCGATCCGCCGCGAGACGTCCTCGATCTCCGCGACCAACCCGGCGTCGACGCGCAGCTCGCGCCCGGTCACCTCGGCGACGACCTCCACCGTGCGGTCGTCGTGCGTCGGCCCGAGTCCGCCCGAGGTCAGGACGAGGTCGGCGTCGAGCGCGCCGCCGAGCGCTCGCCGAAGGTCCTCGGCCGCGTCGCCGACGATCACGATACGGGCGGGATGGAGCCCGTGTGCGACGCTCTCGCGCGCGAGGAACGGTCCGTTGGCGTCCGGCCGCTCCCCGCGGACGAGCTCGCTGCCCGTGACGATGATCGCGACGCGCGGGCGGCTCAACCTTCGCGTCTGACGCCACGCCGCGTGACGAGCACGCGCCCGTCCTTCAACCGAACCGGCTTCCCGTTGAGGCGCGCCTCCAGGTTGCCGGGAGACCCGAGGAGCAGGTGGAGCCTCGGTCCCGTGAAGGTCCGCGCCTCTCCGCGCCGCAGCACCCCCTGGAAGAGCTGGTTGCCGTCACGCGAGCGGCGGCGGACGCGCACCCACGAGTCGCCTCGGACGGCGCGTAGGCGCAGCGAGAGCCACGCGTCCGCGGAAGGCGGGCGGTTCGCCTGCGATGCGGGAGGGGGCGCGACCAGCGTCGGCCGCTCGGCCGGGCTGCCGCCTCCCCACTTCCAGGCGACGACCACGAGCGCGGTGACGGCGGCGATCCCCGCGAGCGCGACGAGGACGACCGTCGACTCGACCTCGGGCCCAGCGCGTCCGCGCGGACGCCCCGGGCGCGCGAGCGCGGGCGCGTCGTCGTCGCCGCTCGCGAAGCGCGAGTTGAACTCGTCGACGTACAGCTGCCCGTCGAGCCCGAGGTAGTCGGCGTACGTGCGGACGAACCCCTTGACGTACGCCTGTGAGGGCAGCAGCTCGAAGCGCTCGTCCTCCAGCGCCCGGAGGTACTTCGCCCGGATCTTGGTCGCCGCCTCCGCGTCGACGAGCTCGAGCCCCTGGCGGACGCGCGCCTCGCGCAGGCTGCTCCCGATCGCGAACACCGAGCGATTCTAGACGGCGCCGGCGTCCTCTCCCAGCCCAGGAGCAGGCTGCCGGCGCCTCGCGAGCGGCCGGCGGGACCGCCGCGATCCCGCCGCCATGCACGTCAGCCGCGCCGCGTCGCCGGCCGGCGAGGACGCTCACCCCCGGCGCGAGCGCTCGTAGAGCGCGATCGTTCCCGCCATCGCGACGTTCAGCGACTCCGCGGAGCCGCTGTGCGGGATCTTCGCCACCGCGTGGCACGCCGCGAGTACGTCGTCGGGGAGGCCGTCGCGCTCCGCGCCGAGCACGAACGCCGTCGCACCCGCGAGCTCCACCTCGGCGAGCGGCGCGCCGCCGCGTGCCACGAGCGCCACGCGCCGTCCGCCCGGCTCGTCGAAGCGGGCGAGCGGGACCCGGAAGACGGCACCCGCGGACGCGCGGACGGCCTTCGGGCCCGTCGGGTCGGCGCAGCCGGCCGAGAGCGCGAGGCCGGCCGCGAACGCGTCCGCCGCGCGCAGCAGCGTTCCGACGTTGCCGGGGTCGGTGACCCGCCAGAGCGCGAGCGACGTCTCGCGCACGCCGCGAGGCAGATCGCCGCGCCGGAAGACGGCGAGCACACGCGGCGGGTGTCCGAGTGCGGACACGTCCGCGAGCAGCGCCGGCTCGACCGGCTCCGCGTCGACCTCGAGCGCCACCGGCGGCCGCTGCGCGTCCACCAGCGCGAAGACCGGCTCGAGGCCGGCGGCGAGCCCCGCCTCGACGAGATCCTCGCCCTCGCACGCGAACAGCCCCTCCCGCTCGCGCTGGCGGCGCGCGTGCAGGCGCCGGAGCAGCCGCAGACGCGCGTTGTGCGCCGAGGTGATCAGGCGCGCTCCCAGTCGATCCACGCGCCGTGGTAGTCGGCATGGCCGACGAACTCCCGCTCGCCGTCGGGCCAGACGACGATCCGCAGGCCCCAGACAGGCTCGTCGCGCCGCGGGCGGCCGGCGGAGACGAACGCCAGCAGCCCTCGCCGTCCTTCCCGACGCAGCACGCGGCGGACGCGCGTCCGCCCGGCGTCGTCGACGTAGCCGAGGGCCGCCGACTGGAAGACGACCGTGAGCGCGTCTGCGGCACGGGAGGCGAGCACCTCGGGGAGCAGCTCGACGAAGTCGCCCCGGACCAGCTCGGGCGGATCGCGCCGGACGGCGTCGACCGCGAGCCGCAGCCGCCGGAGGCGCTCGTCCTGGCCGGCCCACACGAAGCACTCGAGCAGCCGCGCGCCCTCGTCGCCGGTCACGTCGACCGGGGCCCGGTCGATCCCCAGGCGGCGGCGTACGCACGGGCGCTGCGCGAGCAGCGATCCGGGCACGGGGCCCCGCTCCTCCCCGCGGAGCACGAGCGGGGCGCGCGCCTCGCCCCACTCGCCCGCGCGGTACGCGTACCGGTAGCGGTCCCAGACGAGGTTCAGCCCGGCGCTCGGGCCGAGCTCGACCAGATCGAGCGCGTCGGCGCCGGCTCGCTCGGCGACGCGCAGGAAGCACGGCAGCAGCACCCACGAGCGCTGGACCTCGTTCGTCTGCACCGGCTGCTCGGCCACGAAGCGGCGGAGGAAGTCCTCGTGCGCGGCGAGCGCCGCGTCGACGCCGTCCCACCTCGCCTCGCCTGCGAGCACCAGGTAGTGCAGCCCGCCGAGCAGCCGTAGCGGGACGTCTCGCGCCCACCCGCGGACCAGCCGGGCGACCCGGGGCTCGCCGGCGAGCCGGCGGCAGAGGTCGGCGTACACGGGCGAGCGGCCGTCGCAGTGGCGCGCCTGCTCGAGGAAGACCTCGCGCTGCCGCTCGGCGACGTCGGTCAGCCGAGCCACTCGAGCCAGGTGCCGTGGTTGTCCATCCGCGCGACGATCCGCCGCTCGCCGCCAGGCCACAGCGCCAGCTCGAGCGGGTAGTCGCCGCGGCGCTGCCCGTGCTCGTCCGGCGTCGGAGTCGAGATCCAGGCGAGCGGTCCCTCGCGGCCCGCCCGCTCGACGAGCTCGCGCAGCCGGTCGCGACGTTCGTCCGCGAGGTAGACCGTCGACAGCGTCTGGAAGACGACCGTGAGCGCCGAGCCGTCGCGGTCGCGCAGCAGGTCGGGCAGCAGCTCGACGTAGTCGCCGGCGATCAGCTCGGGCGGCTCGGCGCGCACGATCGCCGCCGCCCCGCGGACGCGCGTGCGGTAGCCGAGATCGGTCCGGAACGCGAGCAGCGTCCGCAGCCCCTCCTCACTCGTGGCGTCGAGCGGCGCGAGGTCGATTCCGCGCCGCCGGCGGACGTCCACCTCGGTCGCCAGGAGGTCGGCCGGCACCGCCGCGCGCTCGTCGCCGCGCAGGCGGAGCGGCGAACGCTCGTCGCCCCACGCGCCGGCCGCGTACCCGTACCGGTAGCGGTCCCACAGCAGGTTCAGCCCGGCGCTCGCGCCGAGCTCGACCACGTCGAGACGCGCCGCGGCGGCACGCGCGACGGTCAGGAAGAGCGGGAGCAGTGCCCAGGAGCGCTGCGGCTCGTTCGTCTGCACCGTCCGCTCGCGGACGAACGCCTCGACCCAGGCCCGGCGCGCCGCCACGGTGGATCGGAACGACGCCCAGCCGTCGTCCGCCGAGCGGTAGTCCTCCGCCTCGCCGGCGAGGATCAGGTACTCGACCGCCGCGAGCATGCGGTGCGGCACGTCCCAGGCCGGCGCGGCGGGGACGAGCGAGAGCAGCTCGGGGTCGGCTGCACAGCGGCGGACGAGCGCGGCCACGTCCGCCGGCGTGCCGCGGGCGAACCGCTCGAAGACGGCCGCGCGGTTACTCGCCGTCGGCGTCGAGCGCGCTCTTCGCCCGTTCGGCGATCGCGGTGAACGCCGCGGGGTCGCTGACGGCCAGGTCGGCGAGGACCTTCCGATCGAGGGGGATCTCTGCCCTGCGCAGGCCGGCCATGAACTGGTTATACGACAGCCCGTTCGCGCGCGCGGCGGCGTTGATCCGGACGATCCACAGGGAGCGAAGCGTCCGCTTCTTCGTCCGCCGGTCGCGGTACGCGTAGACGAGCGACTTCTCGACCTGCTCCTTCGCCCGGCGGTAGCTCGAGTGCTTGAGGCCCCAGTACCCCTTCGCCTGCTCGAGCACCTTGCGCCGCTTCTTGCGCGCGTGGACCGATCGCTTGACCCGCGGCATCGCCCGACTCCTCTCTCGCTACTTCAGACCGAGCAGCTTGCGCACCGACCGCTCGTCGCGTGCGTCGACCGTTCCGGGACGGTCAAGCCTCCGCTTGCGCTGGGACGACAGCTTCTCTCGCGTCGCCTTCCTCATCGCGTGGCGCCGCAGCAGCTTGCCCGTCGCGCTCACCTTGAACCGCTTCTTCGCTCCGCTGTTCGTCTTCATCTTTGGCATCGCTCTTCACCCCTGCGTTCTTCGTCGGCCCGAGCAGCATCACCATGTTGCGCCCGTCCAGGAGCGGGGCCTGCTCGATCTGCCCGATCTCCTTCACGTCCTCCGCGAGCCGCATCAGCAGGTCGCGTCCACGCTCCGGGTGCGTCGTCTCGCGGCCGCGGAACATGATCGTGACCTTGACCTTGGCCCGCTGGTTGAGGAACCGCGCGACGTGCCCCTTCTTCGTGTTGTAGTCGTTGATCGAGATCTTCGGGCGGAACTTGATCTCCTTGACGTTGATCTGCGACTGGTGCTTGCGGGCGAGCTTGGCCTTCTGCTCCTGCTCGTACTTCCACTTGCCGTAGTCCATGACCCGCACGACGGGCGGATCCGCATTCGCAGCCACCTCGACCAGATCGAGGTTCTTGGCATAGGCGTGCTCGCGGGCCTCGTCGGACGTCTTGATGCCGAGCTGCGTGCCGTCGGCGTCGATCAGGCGCACTCGAGGTGCGCGGATCGCGTCGTTGATCCGATCCTGCTTGACCGGGCGGACGGGCTCGACGAACCGTCTCGGCCTCAAAGGACGTTCACCA
>JACVRR010000068.1 GCA_014534345.1 Thermoleophilia bacterium
CGCGCAGCGCGCGCTCGAGGCCCGTTTCGCGTCGCTCCTCGCCGAGCGCGACCACGAGCTCGCGATCGCCGAACGCGAGCGGGGCGCGCGCCTGCCGTCGCTCCTCGACGGCTCCGCGGATGGCGGCGATCTCCGCCGGTGTCGTCCCGCAGCAGCCGCCGATGATGCGGGCGCCCAGGTCGCGCGCGTGCGCGGCGAACTCGGCGAAGTAGTCGGGCGACGCGTGCGGGTAGATGACTCGCCCGCCGGCGAGGCTGGCGAGGCCGATGTTGGGGAGGGCCGCGAGCGGGCGGCCGTCGGCCCGCATCTCTCCCAGCGCGCCGAGCGCGGCGAGCAGCCCCGCGCCGTGGTTCGCGCCCAGCGCGGCGACGTCCAGCTCGGCCAGCCGCTCGGCCGCCTCGCGGGCGGTGACGCCGGCGAGCGTCTCGCCTTGCTCGTCGAACGTCAGCAGCGCGACGACGGGCAGGCTCGAGACCGAGCGGACCGCCTCGACGGCGTCGACGAGCTCGTCGAGGTCGTAGAACGTCTCGACCATGAACAGGTCGGCGCCGCGGCCCTCGAGGATCGCCGCCTGCTCGGCGAACAGCTGTCGGCGCACGCGCGAGGTCGCCTGCTCGCCGAGCGGGCCGAGCGACCCGGCGATGAACACCTCGCGGCCGGTCACTTCGCGGGCGTCGCGCGCGAGCTTGACGCCGGTGGAGTTGATCCGCTCCAGCTCGTCGTCGAGGAACTGCGCCGTCAGCTTGCGGCGGTTGGCGCCGAACGTGTTCGTCTCGATCAGCTCGGCGCCGGCGTTGACGAAGCTCACGTGCAGCGACACCACCGCGTCCGGCGCGCGAAGGTTCGCCTCCTCGGGCGTGCGCAGGCGGGGGACGGCGGCCGAGATCAGCGCGCCCATCCCGCCGTCGGCGACGATCGGCGGTCCGTGCGCAAGGCGTTCGAGGAACCGGTTGTGGGCGGGCACGTTCGCTCTCCTTCGTCTCGCTCGACATCCTCCCGGGCTCGTCGCCCGGCCGGGCTTGGCACCTTGCGCCGTGGCGCAGGTTGCCGAGGCTTCGCGGGGCCGGTTCCCTCGGCCTCTCTCGATGCGGAGCGGGTCGGGCCCGCGTCCGCTGCGGAGTCTACTCCGACTCGTCGTCGTGGACGACCCGGCCCTCCATGCCGCCGGCGACGACGACCACCTGGCCGCTCACGTGACCGGAGAGCTCGTCCGAGGCGAGGACGACCACCTGGCGCGCGACGTCCTCCGGCTGGGCCACCTTGCGCAGCGCCATCGTTCGCGACACGCGCCGGACGCGCTCGGGGTCGACGAGCCCGCGCGTCATCGGGGACTCCGTCCAGCCGGGCGCGACCGCGTTCACGCGTGCGCGCGGGGCGATGCGGACGACCTCGTTCTTGAGGCTCAGCAGGAGCCCGTAGAGGATCGCCGACTTGGCGGCCGCGTAGTCGGCGTGGCCCGCCTCGCCGAACACGCCCGCGGTCGAGCCGACCAGCACGAGGCTGCCGTGGCCGGTCTCCTCGACGTGGCGGAGGAACCCGCGTGCGGTCAGGAAGGTCGCGGTCAGGTTCGTGCGCAGCGTGTCCTCCCAGCGGGCGAGCGAGAGCCGCCAGACGGGCTCGTCGTCGCGCGGCCAGACGCCCGCGACGGCGATGCAGACGTCCAGCCGTCCGGCGCCCGCTACCGCCTCCGCGAACAGCCGGTCGACGTCGCCCTCGCGGGTCAGATCGGCCTGGAAGGCGGGTGCGCCGCCGAGCTCGCGCGCAACCGCCTCCGCACGCTCCCGGCCCGCGCGGTAGTGGAGCGCGACGCGCGCGCCCTCGGCGGCGAACGCGCGGGCGCAGGCGGCGCCGATCCCGCCGGACGCCCCGGTCACGAGCACGCCCTTGCCGGAGAGCCCCGTCTCCACGCGCGGGAGCCTACGGACCCCGACGCGCGCCCTCGTCGTAGAGCAGTGGATGGACCCGCTGGAGGCACTCGACCGCGACGGGTTCGCCGTCGTCGCCGACGCGCTCCCGCGCGACCAGGTCACCGCGCTGGTTCGGGCCGTCGACCGCGTCTGGCGCGAACGCTCTCTCCCCGGCGAGCCGCTCCACCAGCTGGCGTTCCTCGGCCTCGACGACGCGTTCCTCGAGCCGCTCGACCACCCGCTCGTCCTGCCGATCGTCGTCGGCGCGCTCGGGTGGAACGTATTCGTCTACCACTGCCATCTCGACGTCCACCCCCCGCTGCGTGCCGCCGCGCCGGTCTGGGGCTGGCACCAAGACGGGGGGCGACAGAACGTCGATCTCGAGTCGCCGCGGCCGCGGCTCTCGGTGAAGGCGGCGTACTTCCTCACCGACGTCGCGACGCCGCGGCACGGTGCGCTGTGGGTGCTCCCGGGGAGCCAGCGGCGAGACACGTTGCCCCGGCCCGACGACCCGGCCGCCCGTCCGCCCGGCGCCGGGCCGCTGCTGGTGCGGGCGGGGACGGCGGTCGTCTTCGACCGGCGGCTCTGGCACGCGCGGGGCGAGAACGAGTCGGACGTGGTGCGGAAGGTCCTCTTCTACGCGTACACGTACCGCTGGATCCGGCCGCGCGACGACGCCGGGCTGACGGTGCAGACGCTCGCGGCGCTCACCCCCGTGCGGCGTCAGCTCGCCGGCGCCGGGACGGGAACGTTCGGGCACTGGTTTCCATCCGCGGAGGACGCTCCGCTCCGCGCGCTCGCCTGGGAATGACCGCGCAGGCGCGGCGGCCGTCACGGGACGGCGCGGCTCGCGCATGGAGACGTCGACTCGCGTGCACCGATTGCGCTAGAACCCCGCCGTGCGCGTCCACGTGATCAGCGACATGGAGGGCGTCGCCGGCATCGTCAAGTGGGAGCAGGTCTCGGGCGGCGAGTCGCTCTACGAGGAGGGCCGCCGGCTCTATACCGGCGAGATCAACGCCGCCGTCCGGGGCGCGAAGGCGGCCGGCGCGACGGAGGTCGTGGTGATGGACTGCCACGGCGCCGGGAAGGGATGGACGTTCAACTCGCTTCTCCCGGAGGAGCTCGATCCCGATTGCGAGTGGGTCGTCCAGAACGAGTGGACCGAGTACACCGAGTTCCTCGAGCAGGGCTGCGACGCCGCGCTCTTCGTCGGCATGCACGCGATGGCGGGGACGCCGGACGGGGTCCTCAACCACACCGTCTCCGGCCGCGCCTGGGCGAACCTCTCCTTCAACGGGACGCGGGTCGGAGAGACCGGGATCAACGCCGCGCTGTGCGGCACGTGGGGGTGTCCCGTCCTGCTGGTCACGGGCGACGAGGCGGTATGCCGGGAGGGCCGCGAGCTACTGGGCGACGGCGTCACGACCGTGGCGGTGAAGCGGGGTCTGGGACGCTTCAGCGCGCGCACGATCCACCCGGCGAAGGCGCGCGAGCGGATCGAGGAGGGCGCGCGGCGCGCGCTTCGGAACCTGTCGGCGGTGGCGCCCTACGACCCCGGACGCCCCTGCGAGATCGTGGTCGAGTTCGTCGGCAGCGACGAGGTGGAGAAGTACCGCCACCGCCCGGAGATCGAGGTGCTGGACGCCCGGCGGATCGCGTCCCGCGCGGACGACTGGTGGACGGCGTGGCGGCAGTTCTTCTTCACGCACTTCTAGCCGCGCGCGCGACCAGGCCCGTCCCGAGCGACGTCCCGGCGAACGGGCGCTGCGCCAGCCGGAACGGCAGCGTCACCGTCTGCGTCAGCGGCGCGAGCACGTCCGGCGGCTGGAACCAGCGTCCGCTGCCCGCCGTGCGGTCGTCCCGCGGGCGCGCCCGCCGCAGCTCTCTCCTCGCGGCGACGTCCCAGGCGAGCTGGAGGGCGTAGCCGAGCGGAACCCCGTACGCGACCACCCGCGGGTCGGCGAGCCCGGCCGCCTCCAGCGCGCCCGCGAGCGAGTTCCGGGTGTAGCGGCGCACGTGCCCGGCGTGCTCGTCGGACGGGCCGAGGCGCGTCCGCCCTCCGGGCACGCTCACGAGGAGCCAGCCGCCCGGCCGGACGAGCGTGCGCCAGGCGGCCAGCGAGCCCGACTCGTCCTGCAGGTGCTCGAGCACCTCGAAGGCGCAGACCAGGTCGAACTCGCCCTCGACGTCGTCGTAGCCGCAGTTTCGCACCGCGTCGCCGAGCCGCCGCCGCGCGACGGCGAACGCCTCTGCATCGGGCTCGACGCCGAGGTAGCGGTATCGCCGCGCCAGCCGCGCTCCCAGCGCCCCCTGCCCGGCGCCGATCTCGAGCACCGACTCGACGCCGCGCAGGTCTCGCAGCAGCCGCTCGACGGCGTCGTACCGGAGCCAGGCGTTCAGCGACAGCGGCGGCAGCACCGCCGCGGACGCTAGACGGCCGACGGCTCGCCCGTGCCGGAGGGCACGATCCCGAGCTCCTCCACGAGCGTGAAGAACGCCTTCGCGAACGGTGACCCGGCCGTCCGTTCGCGCACCACCTCCCAGTCGACCTGCTCGCGCAGCGTCCGGGCGATCTCGAGCACCGGCCCGTAGTCGGGCTCTTGCTCGGTCAGCGCGAGCAGCTTCGTGGTCAGCACGTCCTCGAGCGAGGCGACGGGAATGCGCATCGCCTTCACCTCGAGCTGCTCGGCGCGCTCGAACCACTCGTCGGTGACGGCTCCGCCTGCGGGCTCGTACACCAGGTCGACGAGCGTGTCGTCGACGTACGTCTTGATCAGCCACCCCTCGGGCGGCCGCTCGACCCGCAGGCCGGCGCTCTCGAACGCGTCGGCGGCGCGGTCGGCGTCGTCGGGCTTGATCAGGAAGTCGACGTCGTGGTCGGTCGCGGGCCCGCCTCGCGCCCAGCAGGCGAGCCCGCCGGCGAGGGCGAACGGGATCCCGGCGTCGCGGAGGACGGCGCCGGCGCGCTTCATCGCCTCCGCCAGGCGCTCGATCGGGACGTACCGCACGGGCATGCGCCCGCGCTACCCGCCCGCGGTCGACCTGAATCTACGCTTCCCGCAGTGGCGACCGTCCGCTGGCTCTCGATCGCCCCCGTGAAGGGGCTCGCGCTGGTGCAGCTCGACGAGGTCGAGATGACGGCGGACGGCGTCGCCGGTAATCGCCGCTTCTGGCTCGTCGACGCCGACGGGCGCATGTACGCGCAGCTGCGCGAGCCGCGCCTCGCGCGCGTCGCGGCGCGGTGGGACGAGGAGTCGCGGCGGCTGGAGCTGCACCTGCCGGACGGCGAGGCGGTCGCGGGCTCGGTCGCGCTCGGCGAGCCGGTCGCCACGGAGTTCGCCGGCCGCCGCGTCGCCGGCCGCCTCGTTCTCGGGCCGTGGGCGGAGGCGCTGTCGGCGTACGTCGGCCGGCCGCTCGCGCTCGTCCACGGCGACCGGCCGGGCGCGGCCGTCGACCGCAGCCGCGGGCAGGTGACGCTCGTCTCGGAGGCCTCGCTCGCGGAGCTCGCGCGGCGGTCGGGCCGGAAGGCCGTGGACGGCCGCCGGTTCCGCATGCTGATCGGCGTCGACGGGGCACGGCCGCACGAGGAGGACGAGTGGTGCGGCCGGCCGGTCCGTGTCGGCCAGGCCGTGGTGCGCGTCCTGGAGCAGGTCGCTCGCTGTGCGGTCACGACGCGCAACCCGGATACCGGCGAGCGCGACTTCGACACGCTACGCGCGATCGCCGCCTACCGTGGGTTGCGCGACGGAGAGGCGATCGACTTCGGCGTCTACGGCGACGTGCTGGAGGCCGGCCGCGTGCGCGTCGGCGATCGTGTCGAGCCGCTCGCGTAGACGCGCAGCAGCGTCGTCAGCCGGACGGCGAACGGCCCTTCGGCGCGCTTGACCGCGCGTTGGAGGCGGGCCGAGACCGTCGAGCCGCGCCACGTCACCACCTCGGCGAGCAGCTCGCTCGCCGTGTCGAAGCGCATCGCGACGTCGAACCGGCGCTCGGCCTGCGGCGCGAAGGCGCCCTCGGCGACGAGCGTCGCGAGCGAGCGCTCCATCACGGCGAGCTCGCGCGCGAACTCGCGCTCGTCGAGCGCGCCGAGCGTGGAGCCGTCCACCTCGACGCGCGAGCCGCCGGCGAGCGGGTGGCTCTCGAGCAGGAGGCCGCCCGGGGCGAGCATCCGGTGGACGTTGCGCAGGGCGTGCACGACGCCCTCCGGCTCCACTCATCACAACGACCAGGAGAAGAAGGCGAGGTCGAACGCCGCCGGCGGCTCGTCGAGCTCCTCGGCCCGCGCCACGCGCAGCTCGACCGTGCGCGCCAGCCGGCGCGGGAGCGCCTCGCGCGCCGCCGCGACCGTCTCGGGGTCGGGGTCGACGGCGAGCACCGAGGCCGCCTCCCGCGCGTACCCGAAGGTGAGCCGGCCGTCGCCGGCGCCGAGCTCGAGCACGCGCTTGCCGCGCAGCTGCACGAGCTCGCGGAGCACGCGCAGCTCGACTCCCTCGCGGTCGAGCACGCCCGGCATGGTGGCGATGCTAGTACGTCTCGAGCGAGGCGCGGCGGCGCCCCTCCAGCTCGAACACTCGGAAGAGCGCGAACGCGACCAGCGCGTACGCCGCCCCGATCCCGGCCTCGGTCGCGAGCAGCCCGTCGACGCCGCCGAGACCCTCGCCGCCCGCCACCCGCCGGGCCGCCTCGACTCCGTGGGTCAGGGGCAGCGCGCGCCCGACGGCCTGGAGCCAGGGGGGAAGCACGTCGAGCGGGACGTTGACCCCGCAGACGAGCAGCGTTCCGAAGTAGACGAGATTCGACGCGAAGAGCACGTCGCGCACCCGCAGCCCGAGCGACCCGAGCAGGAGGCCGAGGCCCGTGGTCGCGGTCGCGGTCACGAGCACGACCGCGGCGAGCGCGGGCACGCGTGCGGCCGGGAGCGAGAAGTCGAGCAACAGCAGCCCGGCGGCGAACGCGACCGCCGAGACGGCGAGCGCGTTGAGCACGACGGGGAGCGCACGCCCGAGGAAGAGCGCGAGCCGGTTGGCGGGCGTCGCGAGCACCGGCGCGAGCGTCCCGAAGAAGCGCTCGTTCGCGACCGTCATCGTCATCGCGTACAGCCCTCCCATCGCCGTCGCCTGGACGGCGTTCCCGACGACGAAGAACGCGTCGTCCCGCACGCCGGCGAAGCGGCCGACGTAGGCGAAGAACAGCAACTGGAAGAGCGGGATCCCGAGCATCGTGGTCGCGTACGAGAGCGGCCGGATCCAGTTGAACAGCGCGCGGTAGCTGATCACGCCGCCGACGAGGAAGACGCGCGCGGCCGCCATCACGTGAGGGACAGGGTCGCGTGCCTGCGCGCCAGCCGCTCGAAGTTGGCCATCGCGACCGCGGCCAGCGTGAGGTACGCGACGGCGAGCGCCAGGCAGGCGCCGATCTCCGGAAGGGGGTTCCCACCGAACGCCGCGTCGCGGAGCGCGCGCACGCCCCAGGTCGGCGCCAGCGCCCAGGAGAGCGGCTCCACGAACCCGGGCAGCAGGGAGACCGGCACGAGCACGCCGCTTGCCAGCCAGACGGGGTACTCGAGCAGGTTCGAGAACGCGTTGGCGTGGCGGTAGAAGACGAAGGTCGAGGCGAACACGAGCCCCAGTACGCCGAGCGCGAGCACGGTCGCGGGCAGCGCGAGCAGGAAGAGGAAGGGGTGCTCGAAGGCGAGCGGGACGCCGAACAGCAGCCGTCCCCACAGCAGCGTCGCGGCGACCGAGTAGAGGCCAAGCGACGCGGTCGCGACGGTGAACGGGAGCGCGGTCACCAGGAAGCGCGGCGGCGCGGCGACCAGAAGCTCGAGCGTCCGCTGCCAGCGCTGCCACTGGATCAGGCCGCCGGAGCCGAACAGGGTGGCGGACCACATCCCCATCAAGCCGGCGCCGAGCGCGACGTAGAGCAGCGTCTGCTCGCGCCCGCCCGCGCCCCACAGGTAGAAGGCGATCGTCGCGAAGATGAGCGGCTCGAGGACGGACACGAGCACGAAGAAGCGCGACGCCGTCAGCAGTCTGAGGTTGAACCACCAGGTGAACCAGAACAGCCGCAGCGTCGCCAGCGTTACTCCTCGACCAGCGCGACGTACGCGTCCTCGAGCGTCGGCTCGCGGTAGCTGACCCGTCCGATCGTCGTCCCGGCCAGGCGCGCGAGCAGGGCGGGTGTCACCTCGACGCCGGCGTCCGTCCGCACGACCAGGGCCTGGACCTGCCCCCGCTCCTCGACCGCGACGGAGCGGACGCCGCCGACCGCGCGCAGCGCGTCGACCCGCTCCTCGCCGATCCCGAACACCTCGACCTCGATCACGCGGCCGCCGCCGACCCGCTCCTTGAGCGCGCGCGGCGTTCCCTCGGCGACGATCCGGCCGCGAGAGAGGACGGCGATCCGGTCGCAGAGCGCGTCCGCCTCGAACATGTAGTGGGTCGTCAGCAGGAGCGTCTTCCCCGCCTCGGTGAGCCCGGCGACGGTCTGGCGGAGCTCGCGGGCGCCGACCGGGTCGAGCCCGAGCGTCGGCTCGTCCAGGAACAGCACCTCCGGGTCGTGCATCAGGCCGCGCGCGATGTGCAGGCGCTGCCGCATGCCGCGCGAGTAGCCCTCGACGCGCTCGCGCTCGCGGCCGGAGAGTCCGACCAGGTCGAGGAGCTCCGCGATGCGGCGGCCCTGCTCGCGCGCGGGCACGCCGTACAGCTCGGCGAAGTAGCGCAGGTTGTCGAGGCCCGACAGCCGCTCGTACAGCCCCCGCTCGCCGCCGAAGACGAATCCGACGCGCCGCCGTACCTCGCGGACGTCCCGGACCACGTCGTGGCCGAGCACGCGCGCGCTCCCCGCCGTCGGGAGAAGCAGCGTGACGAGGACCTTGATGATCGTCGTCTTGCCGGCGCCGTTCGGGCCGAGCAGGCCATAGAGCTCGCCGCGCTCGACGGCGAAGGTGACGCCGCGGACGGCCTCGACGTCCAGCGTCCGCCGGCGGAGAGCCCCGGTTGTCGTCCGGTACGTCCGCCGGAGCTCCTCGGCCTCGATCACCGCCATCGCGGCGAGGATACGCCCGATGCCGGCCCCGCCCCGAGCGCGCGTCGTCGCGACTCGCCGCCTGCCGGCGCCCGTCGTGTCGGAGCTGCGGGCGTCGTTCGAGCTCGTCCTGCACGACCGCGTCGAGGCGCCGCCCCGTGACGACGTGCTCGCGAGCGCGGCCGGCGCGGACGCCCTGCTGACCGTGCCGACCGACCGCGTCGACGCGGAGCTGCTCGACGCGGCCGGCGGACGCCTGCGGGTAATCGCCCAGTACGGCGTCGGCCACGACAACGTCGACCTGGCCGCCGCGACCGCGCGGGGCGTCGTGGTGACGAACACGCCGGACGTCCTCACGGGCGCGACAGCGGAGCTGACGATCGCGCTGCTGCTCGCGCTCGCGCGGCGGGTGGCCGAGGGCGACCGGCTCGTGCGCAGGGGCGATCCGTGGTCGCTGTCGCCGACGTTCCTGCTCGGCACCGGGCTGGCGGGGAGGACGCTCGGCGTGGTCGGCTGGGGGCGGATCGGCCGCGAGGTCGGCCGGCTGGCCGCCGCGCACGGCATGCGAGTCGTGCACGCGAGCCGCTCCTCCGGGATCCCGCTCGACCGGCTGCTCGCCGACGCCGACGCCGTCTCGCTGCACACGCCGCTCACGCCCGAGACGCGGCACCTGCTCGGGGAGGAGGCGCTCGCACGCATGCGCCCCGGCGCGCTGCTCGTCAACACGAGCCGCGGCGCGGTCGTCGACGAGCAGGCGCTCGTGCGCGCGCTGCTCGCGGGGCGACTCGCCGGGGCGGCGCTCGACGTCTTCGAGGACGAGCCGGACGTCCACCCGGAGCTGCGGCGGCTCGAGAACGTCGTCCTGACCCCGCACATCGCCAGCGCGACGCACGAGGCGCGGGAGGCGATGGGGATGCTGTGCGTCGAGGCGCTGCGCGACGCGCTGTTCGAGCGCACCGTGCCGCGGCACGCGCTCAACCCGGTCGCCTGGTCGCGGGCCGACGCGTGACACGCGCCGGACGGCGCGCGACACTCCGAACGAGTGGCGGAAGCGGGCGAGCAGGAGCGGCACCTGCTGGAGTAGGGGTCTACCCGCCGGCGGCTTCCGCCCGGCGGAGCCCGGTGAGCGCCCACACCGCGAACACGAGCGCCAGCGGCACGACGATCGCGAACGCGAGCGCGACGTCGCTCGTCCCGCCCGCGAGCAGCGAGCGCGCGGCGGCGAGCAGGTGCGTGAACGGGTTGACGGTCGCGACCGCGTGGATCCACCCCTGTAGCAGGTCGAGCGGCACGAACACGGGCGCCAGGAAGATGAGCAGGAAGATCGGCAGCTGCATCACCGGGCCTGCCTGTGCCGACCGGAGCCGCATCGCGACCCCCGCCGCCCACAGCGCGCCGACCACGTTGAGCGTGAAGCCGAGCACGAGCAGCCCGAACATGTCGACCGGGCCGCCGTGAATCGACATCCCGACGAGCATCGCGACGACGAAGACGATCGTGATGTTGACCGCCCAGCGCGCCATCGTCGCGAGCACGTACCCGGCGACGATCCCACTCCGCCGCGGCGCCGCGATCAGCAGGCGGCGGGCGAACCCGCGCTCGAAGTCGTGGGCGATGTTGAAGCCGGTGAAGACGCCGGCCATCGCCGCCGACTGGAGGAGCACGAACGCGAACTGGAAGGCCTCGTAGCCCGGCCCGTAGCGGAAGCCGGGCACCTCCGCCACCCGGCCGAGCGCGCCGGCGAAGCCGAGGAAGAAGATCATCGGGAAGAGCAGCGCCGGCAGCAGGAAGGACGGCAGCGTGAACGCCTTGTAGACGAGCCGCCAGGCGACTGCGAGGGCGACGGCGATCACGTGCGGGTCAGGCGGTCGCGGAACGCCAGCGTGGCGACGGTCACGGAGGCGGCGATCACGGTCACAGCGAACCCGAACCCGAGCGCCAGCGCCTGCGGATCCCAGCCCGAGATTGCCAGGCTGCGCAACCCCTCGATCAGGTACGAGACCGGGTTGACGGTCGCGACCCAGCGGAACCAGTCGGCCTCGACCAGGTCCCGGGGCATGTTCATCGACGAGAGGAAGAGCGTGACGAAGAAGAGCGGGAACATCCCCTGGACACCGTCGCTCGATCCCGTGCGCAGCGCGATCGCCATGCCGACGGCGCCGAACGCGACGGCGATCATCGCGGCCAGCGCGAACAGCACCGGGACGCCGAGCAACCCCGCCTCGAACTCGGCGCCCGCCACTGCGGCGCCGGCGAAGTAGATCGAGAACTGGACGAGCGCGAGCGCGACCGCGCCGGCGAGGTTGCCCAGCATGAGGGCGATCCCGCGGGCGGGCGTCAGCGCGAGCCGGTTGAGGAAGCCGGTCTCGATGTCGCGCCCGAGCTCGACCGCGGAGTTGATCGCGGTGAAGAGCGAGCCGTGCACGAACGGGACGACCATCATGAAGTCCAGGAACGAGTCGTCCGGGAAGCCGGGCAGGTCGGAGGCGCGGTCGAGCCCGCTCGCGACCACGGCCAGGAAGACGAGCGGGAACCCGAGCGAGAAGAACAGCGCCCCGGGCTGGCGCAGCGAACGGAGGAACGCGCGCGAGCCGAGGTGGCCGATCTGCGCGGCGACGCTCAACCGGCGACGGGCTCGGGGGCTTCCTGCCCCTCCAGCCGGTGCCCCGTCTTGGCCAGGAAGACGTCGTCGAGCGACGGCGCGTCGAGCTCGAGGTGCTCGACCCGCACGCCCTCCGTGTCGAGCGCGCGGACGACGTCGGTCAGGTCGGCGTCGCGGTTCAGCCGGATGGCGAGCGAGCCGGGAGCGCCGGCGACGGGCTCGCCGAACCGGTCGAGCACGTCGGCGATCCGGCCCCGCTCCTCGGGGTCGGCGGGGATGACCTGCAGCGTCGGGCGGCCGATCTCCGCCTTCAGCTCGGCGGGCGTCCCCTCGGCGACGATCCGGCCGCGGTCGATGATCCCGACGCGGTCGGCAAGCACGTCCGCCTCCTCGAGGTACTGCGTCGTCAGGAAGATCGTGACGCCCTCCTCGCGGGCGAGGCGGGCGACCTCGACCCAGAGCGCGTTGCGGCTCTGTGGGTCGAGACCCGTCGTCGGCTCGTCGAGGAACAGGATCGCCGGATGGTGGACGAGCGCGAGCGCCAGGTCGAGCCGGCGCTTCATCCCGCCCGAGTAGGTCTGGACGCGGCGATCGGCCGCATGCGTGAGGCCGACGCGCTCGAGCAGCTCGTCGCCGCGGCGTTTTCGCTCGCTCCGCGAGAGGCGGTGGAGCGCTCCCTGCAGGCGCAGGTGGTTCCGCCCCGACAGGAAGGGGTCGAGCGCCGCCTCCTGGAGCGCCGCGCCGATGATCGTGCGCACGCGCGGCCCCTCGCGGGCGACGTCGTGGCCGCCGACGCGCGCCGTGCCCGCGCTCGGAGGGAGCAGCGTCGTCAGCATGTGCACGGTCGTCGACTTCCCGGCGCCGTTGGGGCCGAGGAAGCCGTAGATCTCGCCGGGCGCGACGTACAGGTCGATCCCGTCGACCGCTCGCGGGCCCTTGCGGAACTGCTTGGCGAGCCCGTGCACCGCGATGTCGTTCCGGCGAGCGCCGTCCGCCTTCTCGACCATGGGCCGAACGCTAGCGGTCGGCCGCCGTGACGGCGAGCGCCGGGACGAGCTCACTCCCTCGGCGGCTCCAAGAGCTGCCCTTGGAGAGGCGTCTACTCGGAGGCGGTGAGGTCGGGCGCGCCGATCCGGCTCGCCCACTCGCTCTCGCGCCGCTCGAGCTCGACCTGCAGCTGGGCGACGTAGGCGGCTAGCTCGCGCTCCTTGCGGTGGAGCCGCTGGTCGAGCGCCGCGAGCTCCTGCTCGCGTCGCTCGAGCTTGTCCTCGCGGAGGTCGAGCTCCGTGTCGCGGACGCCGACGTCGACGAGCGAGTCGGCCTCGCGGGTGGTGATCGCCGCCTCGCGCTCGTCCAGATCGGCCGTACGCTCGTGCAGCGCCCGCTCGAGCTTGCGCACGTTCTCCCGCAGCCGCTCGATCCGCTTCTGTTCGGCCTCGACGAACGCCCGGTCGCCGTCGAGCTCGCCCGCGCGCGCCTCGAGCTCGCGCTCGCGGCCCGTCAGGTCGCGCTCGCGCGCGGCCAGCTCGCCCGCGAAGCGCTCGAGCTCCTCGCCGCGGCGGATGTCGTCCTCGAC
>JACVRR010000154.1 GCA_014534345.1 Thermoleophilia bacterium
ACGCGCGCTTCCCGCGCGGGAACGCTCCCGGCCGGACAAGCCGGCCTCCGCTCGCCGCGTCGCGCGCTGCGCGCGCTCGCTTCACGGGTGAAACCTACGGTTTCCCCCCGTGGGCCCCCTTCCCTTGAGGATCACGCGCGCTTCCCGCGCGGGAACGCTCCCGGCCGGACAAGCCGGCCTTCGCTGGTGCTCCGCCTAGACTCGGGTGGGGTTGTGTTGGAGGGCGTGCGGTTCGAGTGGCGTGGGGAGGTGAGCGACGACGAGCTCGTAGAGCTGACGCGCTCGCACGGCGGCAAACCCGAGGCCGGCTGGTGGGATCGCATCCGGCTGCACAGCCTCGGGTGGGTGACGGCGCGGAGCGGGGATGGGGCGCTCGTCGGGTTCGTGAACGTGGCGTGGGACGGCGGCGACCACGCGTTCCTGCTGGATACGAAGGTCCGCCCCGCGCACCAGCGCCGGGGTATCGGGACGGAGCTCGTCCGGATCGCGGCGCGGCACGCCAAGGAGGCGGGCTGCGAGTGGCTCGAGGTGGACTTCGACGACCGGCTGGCGCCGTTCTACTACGACGCGTGCGGGTTCGCGCCGGCGCGCGCGGGGCTGCTGCACCTCGTCGAGCTCGACTCCGCGGAGCCGTCCTAGGCGTCCGCCGATACCTCCCCGGCGATCGCGCGAACGTGCAGGAGCTCGTGCCAGAGGAGGCGGCGGGCGGCCTTCCGGGCCGTCCACGGCTCGAGACGGGGCGCTCCGCTCCAGTCGGCATGCGTGAGCCGGTCGTCGCGCTGCTCGGCGAGCTGCCGCAGGCGCTCGCCCGCGATCGCTCGCGTCCAGGGCAGAAACTCCGCGAGCCCCTCGCGCGAGTGGAGGTCGAACGTCCACGCTGCGTACATCAGCTCGACGAACGCGACGTGCGCGAGCTCTTCCCGGATTGTGCGCTCGCTGCCTGCGCGCCTCCCCGCGAGCGCCTGCTCGTCGAGGCTCGCGAGCGCGGCGAGCGCGTCCGCGCGGGAGCGCTCGAGCCAGGCGGCGATCCGGCGCCAGTGCTCGGCGGTGAGCGGAGCTCGGTCGGCGCCGACGAGCGCCTCGGTGTCCTCGTCGGCTGCGATCTCGGCCTCGACGACGTCGCCGACGACGACCTCGATCTCGTCGGGGACGGGCTCGCCGGCCCAGGCGAGGAAGGCGCGAATCGCGGCCGGCGCCCGCGCGAGCACGTCGTCGCGGGTACCACCGCGTACTGCGCAGCCGGGTACGTCGTCGACCCAGGCGAGGTGCGACCCGTCGGAGCCGTGCTCCAGCGTCAGGGCGTAGACGGCGGGGCCGCGGACGCGCGTCACGGCGCACGATGCTACGCGGTCGCGACGAGCGGTCGCGGATAACCTCCCCGCGTGTCCCGGTGGGCCACGTTCGACTGCTACGGCACGCTGATCGACTGGAACGCCGGCATCGGCGGCGTGCTCGAGCGACTGTTCGGGGTCGAGCAGGCGCCGCGGCTGCTGGAGCGCTACCACGAGCTCGAGCCGGAGGTCGCGGCCGAGGAGTACCGGCCCTACGCGGCCGTGCTCACTCTCACGCTCGAGCGCCTCGCCCAGGAGGTCGGCTACGGCTTCCCGGAAGGCGAGTCGGGCGCGCTCGCGAAGTCGCTCCCCGACTGGCCGCCGTTTCCCGACGTTCCGGAAGCGCTCGAGGAGCTGCGCCGCCGCGGCTGGCAGCTGGCGATCCTGTCCAATACCGACCGCGACCTGATCGCGGCGTCCGAGCGGCGGATCGGCGTGCCCTTCGACCTGACCGTCGTCGCCGAGGACGTCGGCTCGTACAAGCCTGCGACCGGGCACTGGCAGCGCTTCTTCGAGCTGACGACGGCCGACCGCGACCGCCACGTCCATGTCGCCGCGAGCCTCTTCCACGACATCGCGCCCGCCGCCGAGCTGGGTCTCACCTCGGTCTGGATCAACCGCCTCGGCGAACCGACCGACGACCGGCCGGCGCGCGAACTCCCCGATCTCGCTGGGCTCCCGGACGCGCTCGACGACCTCGTCGAGCCGTGACACCCTACGGGTCTGCGTGGGCCGGCCGGGCGCCCGCTGCTCCCGCGAACGTCGACCGCTCGAGCTACGCGAGGGTTGCCGCATGAGCATGCGGGCCCCGGCGCTCGACGACGCCGACGCGGTCGCCCGGCTGTTCGCGCGCGCGTACCCCGAGCCGCTCGCGCCGAGCGTCTTCCGGCGCGCGTGGACGCAGCCGCGCTTCGACCTCGCCTGCGACGCGCGGGTCGCGCTCTCCGGGACCGGCGAGGTGGCGGGATACGCGGATGCCGAGGCCGTCGGCGACGACGCGCACAAGGCATGGATCTGGGTCCTCGGCGAGCCGGGCGACGAGCTGGCGGAGTGGGCGGAGCGTCGGGCGGCCGAGCTGGTGGCGCCGCCGGTGCGGCTGTTCGCGAACGTGTCGAGTGAGAACGAGCCCGGCAGGCGGCTGCTCGAGCGCCGGGGGTTCCGCCGCGTCCGCTCGTCCTACCGGATGGCGATCGACCTCGACGGCGAGCCCGCGCGGCCGGCGTGGCCCGAGGGCATCGCCGTCCGGACGTTTCGCCCGGGCGACGAGCGCACGTTCTACGACGTGCACCAGGAGACGTTCGAGGACCACTGGGAGCACACCCGCCGTCCGTACGACGAGTGGGCGCACTGGTTCCTCGCGCCGGAGCACCACCGACCCGAGCTCTGGTTCCTCGCGCTCGCGGGCGACGAGCCCGCCGGCGTGTCGATGTGCTCGCCCGACGAGGCGCGCGCCGAGGTCGGCTGGGTCGCCATCCTCGGCGTTCGCCGGCCGTGGCGGAAGCGAGGTCTCGGCAAGGCGCTCCTCCTGCACTCGTTCGCCGAGCTCGCCCGCCACGGCTTTCGCCGCGTCCAGCTCGGCGTCGACGCGGAGAGCATCACCGGCGCCGTCCGCCTGTACGAGCGGGCCGGGATGCGCGTCGTCCACCGGTCGGACTCGTACGAGAAGGCGCTGTGAGGAGGCGACGCGTCCAGGGATCGTCGCGTCGGAGCGCCGCCGCCCGCGCACCGGCGCCGCGTCCGCGTGAGCTACGAGGAGGCGTCGGATGAGCACGCTCCGCGCGCGCTGCCCGGACTGCCGGACGCTGACGGCCGTCGCGCTGGGCGCCGAGTACGAGTGCCACACGTGCGGTCGGCTCTTCGCGGCCGGTCTCGTCCGCGTGCCGCGCGCGTGGGGGACGGGCGGCGAGGCGATGGCGGAGGCGGCGCGGCTTGCGCTCCCGTATCCGGAGGCCGCGGTGATCGACGAGCCGTCGCTCGACCGGCAGCGCGAGGCGACGGCGTCCTCGTTGCCGCAGCGGCCGCTCGTCCTGGGCGGCTGCTGCTGCGCGCACGTCGGCGCCGTGGAGGAGCTGGCCCGGCGGCGGGGCCGGCTCGCCGTCGTCTGGCTCGACGCCCACGGCGACCTGAATACGTCGGAGACCTCGCCTTCGGGCAACGCGTGGGGGATGCCGCTGCGGATGCTCCTCGACGCTCGCGCGGTCGCGCCGGGCGACGTGGCGCTCGTCGGTGCTCGCAACCTCGACCCGCCCGAGGCGCAGTTCGTCCACGCGAGCGGCCTCCACCTGGACGGGGAGACGGCGGTGGAGCGCGCGGTCGCGGGAGCGGACGCGGTCTACGTCGCGCTCGATCTCGACGCGCTCGACGGCGACGAGGTCGACGTCTTCATGCCCGAGCCGGGCGGGCTGTCCGTCGCCGAGGCCGAGCGGCTGCTCGGCCTGGTGGCGAAGCGTGCTCCCGTCGCGGGAGCCGGCGCGAGCGGGCTGCTGCCGGCCGAGCGGAACGCCGAGCCGCTCGTGCGCCTGCTCACGGCGCTCGGGCTCTAAACTCGCCCCGATGTCGAGCCGGGTCGACGTCTCGATCGAGCGTCGCGATGACGGCGGCGACGCGGGCGGCAGGCGCCACCCGAATACCTGCCCGGTGTGCGCCTCCCACTACCGCGAGGACGAGCTGGAGGCGGCGCTCTGGGTCTGCGCGCATTGCGGCCACCACTTCCCGATGCGCGCGCGGGCGCGGATCGCGCACCTGGCGGACGCGGGCACGTTCGTCGAGGAGGCGACCGACGTCCGCTCGGACGACCCGCTGAGCTTCTTCGACCTCCGTCCCTACACGGAGCGGATCGCCGAAGCGGAGCTCGCGACCGGGCTCGGCGAGGCGATGCTCATCGGGCAGGCGGCGATCGGCGGCTCGGCGTGCGCGCTCGCGGTCATGGACTTCGCGTTCATGGGGGGCTCGATGGGGAGCGCCGTCGGCGAGAAGTTCTGCCGCGCGTGCGAGAGCGCGGTCGAGCGGGCGGTTCCGCTCGTCGCGGTCACGGCCTCGGGCGGGGCGCGGATGCAGGAGGGGATCCTGTCGCTGATGCAGATGCCGAAGACGGTCGCGGCGGTCGCCGACCTGCACGACGCCCGCTGCGCGCTCGTGACGGTGATGGCGCATCCCACGACCGCGGGCGTGCTGGCGAGCTTCGCCAGCCTCGGCGACGTGGTCGTGGCCGAGCCGGGAGCGCTGCTCTCGTTCACCGGGCCGCGCGTCGTGCAGCAGACGACCCGCGAGCGGCTTCCCGAGGACTTCGGCCGCGCCGAGTCGAACTACGACTTCGGCCACGTCGACGCGGTCGTTCCGCGGGCCGAGCTGCGCGCGTACGTCGCGCGCGTCCTCCGCCTGTTCGCCGATGCCGGGTGAGGCCGAGCTCCGCCTGCGCGAGCGGCTCGCGCGGCTGAGGTCGATGCGCCTGCTCGGCGGGACGACGCTGTCGCGGGAGCTCGAGCGGCTGCAGCGGCAGCTCGACCGGATCGCCGCCGAGCCGAGCGCCGAGGACATCTGGCAGTCCGTCGAGCTCGCCCGCCACCCCGAGCGGCCGTACACGCTCGACTACGTCGAGCGGCTGTTCGAGGACTTCGTCGAGCTGCACGGCGACCGGCTGTTCGGAGACGACGCCGCCGTCGTGGCCGGCCTCGGCCGCTTCGCGGGCCGCACCGTCGCGCTCGTCGGCCACCAGAAGGGGCGGGACATCAAGGAGCGGACGCGCCGCAACTTCGGGATGGCGTACCCCGAGGGGTACCGGAAGGCGATGCGCGTCATGGAGCTCGCCGACCGGCACGGGCTGCCGGTGCTCTCGCTGATCGACACGCCCGGCGCCTACCCGGGCGTGGTCGCCGAGCAGCACGGCCATGGCGGCGCGATCGCCCGCTGCCAGGCGACGATGGTCCGGCTCGGTGTCCCGGCTGTCGCCTGTGTGATCGGCGAGGGCGGCTCCGGCGGCGCCGTCGCGATCGCCGTCGGCGACCGCGTCCTGATGCAGGAGCACGCGATCTACTCCGTCATCTCGCCGGAGGGCTGCGCGGCGATCCTCTGGCGCGATGCCGGCGAGGCCCGCAAGGCCGCCGCCGCGTTCAAGCCGGACGCCGTCCACTGCCTCGAGCTCGGCGTCGTGGATGTGATCGTGCCCGAGCCGTCCGGGGGCGCCCACCGCGACCCCGCGCGCGCGGCGGAGCTCCTCGGTGAGGCGATCGCCACGGAGCTCGAGCTTCTGGCGACGC